>NZ_JAGIYX010000005.1:0-363840 GCF_017813315.1 Kitasatospora sp. RG8 | reverse complement strand
GGATGTCAACATATCTGGCGTTGACTTTTGGCACGCTGTTGAGTTCTCAAGGAACGGACACTTCCTTCGGACCGCCTTCCAGCGGGCCCTCCGGGCGCTTCGTTCTTTCGTGTTCCCAGCTTACCAGATGTTTTCCGCTCCGTTTTCCGGAGTTTCATTCATCCGACCTGGCTGGTCAGGTCCGCTTTTCTGCGGCGACCTCCACATTAGCGCATTTCGAGACTTGCTCGAAATTCCCCGCTTTCACTGGTCGACGAAAATGCCAACCGACCCAACCGAATGGGCATCGAGTGAAAGTTAGGACTTGCTGAGTGTGATGGCCGCTCCGGCCGGTCCGCGGTGGCCTCTCGGCCTCTCCGTGCACCTGCCCGCTTCAAGCGACTCGTCCAACACTAGGCCAGCCGGACGGCCGCGTCAAACACCGAGGGCCGGATCTGTCCAGATCCGGCCCTCGGTGTTCAGAACCGCAGGTCAGCGGTCATGCGGTTTCAGCCACCCTCAGCCGGCCGCGACCAGCTCAGCCGCGGCGAGGTTGCGCTTGCCGCGGCGCAGCACGAGCCAGCGGCCGTGCAGCAGGTCGGCCTCGGTGGGCACGGCCTCCTCGTCCGTCACCTTGACGTTGTTGAGGTAGGCACCGCCCTCCTTGATCGTCCGGCGGGCCGCGGAGCGGCTGGGCGCCAGGCCGACGGCGACCAACAGGTCGACCACGGGCTGGAGTTCGGCGACCTCGGCCTTGGGGACCTCGGCCAGCGAGGCGGCCAGGGTCGGCGCCTCCAGGTCGGCGAGGTCGCCCTGGCCGAACAGTGCCTTCGAGGCGGCGACGGCGCGCTCGTACTGATCGGCGCCGTGGACCAGCGTGGTGAGCTCCTCGGCCAGCGCACGCTGCGCGAGGCGGGCGGCCGGGCGCTCGGCGGTCTCGCGCTCCAGCTCCTCGATCTCCTCCTTCGAGCGGAAGCTGAAGATCCGCAGGAAGTTGGGGACGTCCCGGTCGTCGGCGTTCAGCCAGAACTGGTAGAAGGCGTACGGGGTGGTCAGCTCGGGGTCGAGCCAGACCGTGCCGGACTCCGTCTTGCCGAACTTGGTGCCGTCGGCCTTGACGATCAGCGGGGTGGCCAGCGCGTGCACCGACTTGCCGTCCGCCTTGCGGATGAGGTCCGTGCCGGCGGTGAGGTTGCCCCACTGGTCGCTGCCGCCGGTCTGCAGGGCGCAGCCGTAGCGGCGGTTCAGCTCCAGGTAGTCCATGCCCTGGAGGATCTGGTAGCTGAACTCGGTGTAGCTGATACCCGCGTCGGAGTTGAGCCGCCGCGCGACGGCCTCCTTCGCGATCATGTTGTTGACGCGGAAGTACTTGCCCACGTCGCGCAGCAGGCTGATGGCCGACATCCCGGAGGTCCAGTCCAGGTTGTTGACCATGCGCGCGGCGTAGGGGCCCTCGAAGTCGAGGAAGCGCGAGATCTGGCCACGCAGGCGCTCGACCCAGCCGGCCACCGTCTCGGGGTCGTTGAGCACGCGCTCGGCGGTGGGCTTCGGGTCGCCGATCAGGCCGGTGGCGCCGCCGACCAGGCCGAGCGGGAGGTTCCCCGCCTGCTGGATGCGGCGCATGGTCAGGATCTGCACCAGGTTCCCGAGGTGCAGGCTGGGGGCCGTCGGGTCGAAGCCGCAATAGAACGTGACCGGGCCGTCCGCGAACGCCTTGCGCAGTGCGTCCTCGTCAGTGGAAAGGGCGATCAGCCCGCGCCACTGCAGCTCGTCGACGATGTCCGTCACGGTCACGCTTCTCCTTCGGTCGGGCGTCCGCCCGGTGCGGACCCGGTTCTGTCGGGCCCCGGTGCGGAACGGCTCCAGCGTTGTAGAGCCTACGCGGTCCCGGCCAGCGGGTTTTCGCCGAGGCGGCCCGCGGGGAGGGTGCCGCCGACCGCCACGCCCCTGTCCGACACCGGAAATTCCGTTGTTCGTCGGCCCCGGGCCCCTTCAGAGTGGTTCCACCGCCGTGCGGCGGCAGTGACGTGTGTGGAGACGGTCGTGCCGCCGTGGCACGCCTCTGGAAAGGGTGGGCCGAGGTGCGCAGCACGCTGGTTCTGAACGCAAGCTACGAGCCCCTGACGACGGTGTCCCTCCAGCGTGCCGTGGTCCTGGTACTCCAGGACAAGGCCGTGGTGGAGCAGGCCCACCCGCTGCGGAGCGTCCGCGGGACGGGCATCACCGTCCCGGTGCCCCGGGTGATCAGACTGCAACGGTACGTACGGGTGCCGTTCCGACAACAGGCTCCGTGGTCGCGTCGTGGCGTGCTGGTCCGGGACCAGCACCTGTGCGCCTACTGCGGGCGCCGGGCGACCACCGTGGACCACCTGCAGCCCCGGTCGCGCGGCGGGGCGGACAGTTGGATGAACACCGTGGCCGCGTGTGCCGAGGACAACCAGCGCAAGGCGGACCGGACGCCGGAGCAGGCCGGGATGAAGCTGCTGCGGAAGCCTTTCGTACCGACGCCGCAGGCCACCCTCATGATGGCCCTGGGCCTGCGCGGCTCGGACGTCCGTGAACTGGCCGAGTGGCTGCCGACGGTGGCCCCGGCGCCCTCCGCCGCGTAGCCGGGGCGGGGCCGGGCCGGGGCAAAGGACCGGGCCGGAGCAAGGGACCGGGCCGGGGCAGGGACTGGAGCTGCCGACCGCCCTCGGCGCGCGCTCAGCCCTTGGCCTGGTACCCGGCCGCCGTGCCGAAGGTGGCCGCGTGCTCGGGCACCGCGACGACCTGGCCGCCGCCGATCAGCACCCGGCCGGAGACCAGGAGCGAGCCGGTGCCGGCCGGGAAGTTGCCGCCGACCGCCTCCTGGCCGTTCGCCAGGGCGAAGCGGCTGAGGTGGGCCGGCTGGTCACGGCGTTCGTCGGCGGCGAGCACCAGCGCGCCGCCGTCGACGCCCACCGCCCGGACGACGCCCTTCTCGCCGGCGGCCGTCTTCCAGCGCTGCCGACCGGTGTCCAGGTCGTAGCCGACGACGGAGACCGCACCGCCACCGCTCGCCGGTGCCAGCGTGGTGACCATCGTCCGGTCCTGGAAGAAGACATCGGGGGTGGCCGAGAACGTGCCGTGCGCGACGTCCAACCGGCCCTCCGCCGCCCGCACGGGGATCTCGGCGGCCGGGTCACCGGTCGGGCCCCAGGCGAACACCTTGTCGTCCTCGGGCTTCTCACCGGTGGTGAGGACGACGGACGGCTCGGCGGAGAGCACCGTCACCGTCTTCGGCTGGTTGTTCAGACCCCGCCACCAGCTCACCTTGCCGTCGGCGGTGCCGATCGAGACGGCCTGGTCGACGGGGGTTGAGTCCGCGCAGGAGCTGGCAACCATGACGGTCTTGCCCGCGACACCGCCGGAGAGCGTGCAGAACTTGCCCTGACCGGTGTACTGCCAGACGTCCTTGCCGTCGGCGGACTCCCAGGCGACGGCGCGGTCGTCGCCGACCGCGATCACCTTGTCGTCGGTGACGCCGACGTGGGCGTTGTAGGTGCCTTTGGCGTCGGAGACGGTCTTGGTCCAGGCGTTCTTGCCGGTCTTGGTGTCCACGGCGGCCACCAGTGTGCACGGGCTCTTCGGGTCCGCCTGGGTGCGGAACAGGGCGGCGCCGAGGCCGGCCTGGTTGACGTTCGGCGAGAGGCCGCAGGGGACGGCGCCGGCGGCCGGCGGCTCGACCGACCAGGTCGGCTTGCCGTCCGTGCGGTCGTAGGCGTGGACGCCGGTCGCGTCCGCGCGCACCACGGCGTCGGCCAGCGCCCAGCTGCCGACCAGGGTGTCGTCGGCGCCCGACTGGAGCGCGGCGGCGGGCTGGGCGGACCAGGCCTTGGCGTGGGCGACGGCGAAGCCGGGCTCACCGCCGGCGTTGTCGGCGGAGGCACTGCCGCCGCCCTCGACACCGACCATCAGTGCGGCCACCACCAGCACGCCGAGTGCGGCGACACCGGCGCCGGCGCGGATCGTCAGGGCGCGGCGGCTGGGCGCGTGCTCGGCGGAGACCACCGCGTCGGCGGCGGCCCGGGCCCTTGCCGCGAGCCCGCTCCGCGCGGACCCGTCCCCGTCGCGACCGGCGTCCCCGTCGCGACCGGCCTTGCCGTCACGACCGCCGGCGTTCGCGTCTCCGTCGCCGTTCCCGGCGGGAGCGCCGCCCCGGCGCCCGGACGCCCGGCGGGCGGGCGGTTCCGTCCCTGCGACCGGTGCGAGCGGTTCGGGTGCCGGGTCGCGGTCCGCCTCCCGGTCCGGCTCGGGATCGAGCTGCACGTACCCGTCGGCGGAGTACGCGGCACCCACCGGGGCGTACAGCTCCTCACCGGCCGGCTGCTGCGGGACGGCGTACGGGGCGTACTGCTGCTGCTCGTGCTCGGCGTACTGGTGGTACGGCTGGTACTGCCCGTCCGGGTAGCCGCTGCCCTGCGCGTACCCGGTCTCCCCGTACCCGGCCTGGGCGTACCCGGTCTCCCCGTACCCGGCCTGGGCGTAGCCGCTCTGGCCGTGGCCGGTCTCGCCGTAACCACCCTGGCCGTAACCGCTCTGGCCGTAGTCGCTCCGGGCATGACCGGTCCGGTCGTAGCCCTGGGCGTCGTGCCCGTCGGCGGTACCGGTGGTGGATCCGTACCCCTGGGCGACCTGCCACTGCTGCTGCTCCGGGTACCCGGCGGGCCACTCCTGCTGTGCCTGCTGCGGGTACCACGGCTGCTGCTGGGCGTCTCCGAGGGGATCCTGAGCCATCCGTTCCGTCCCTCCCGACCGCCAGCAGTGCGGCAGTCAGCATCTCACGCCGCTCCGGGAGCCTCCCGGGTGCCCCGGAACGCCCCCTTCCGGCCTCGACGCGGACGCGACACGGACGCGGCACGGACGCGGCACGAGCGCGGCACGGACACCCCCCCGGGCGCGGCCCGGGGTGAACGCCGCTCAGGCGGTCTCGGCGCTCAACGCGGTGTCGATCCGGGCGGCGAGGGTGAAGTCGAGGGTGGTGAGACCGCCGGCGCTGTGGGTGGAGAGCGCGAAGCGGAGGGTGCGCCAGCGGATGTCGATGTCGGGGTGGTGGTCCAGCGCCTCGGCCTGCTCGGCGACCGCGACGACGACCCGGATCGCCGCCGGGAAGTCCCGGGCGTCGGCGGTGCGGACGATGGTGTCTCCGCCCTCGCGGGTCCACTGCGGCAGGCCGGCCAGCGCGGCCGTGATCTCGTCCTCGGTCAGGCGTGCTCTGCTGCTCATCGGACCGCTCCCGTGCGTCGGATGAAAGCCCGGCCCGGAGGTCTGGGTGAGCCAGGCGGAGGTCAGGGTGGGGCGTCAGGCCTTCCGGCGCGGACGGGGCACCAGCTCGCCGCCGCAGTTCGGGCAGGTTGCGGCCATCGCCCCGGTGCAGTCCGCGCAGAAGCTGCACTCGAAGGAGCATATGAAGGCGGGGCCGTCCAGGGCGAGCGACACCTCGCAACGCTCGCAGGTGTCGCGCATCTCCAGCGCCATGGCGTCTCCCAGAGTAAGAAGAGCTGATGAATGATCAGCTGACGAGCAGCTTGGTGACGGCCGCCAGGCCGACCACCACGATGATCCCGCGCAGCGCCGGCGCCGGCAGCTTGCGGCCGACCTTGGCGCCGAGCAGGCCGCCGCAGAGCGAGCCGACGGCGATCAGGCCCGCGGCGGCCCAGTTGACGGTCGAGGTGAAGAGGAAGAAGACCGCGGCGACGCCGTTGACGATCATCGCCAGGGCGTTCTTGACGGCGTTGATCCGCTGGAGGTCCTCCTGGAGCAGCATGCCCATCAGCGCCATCAGCAGGACGCCCTGGGCCGCGCCGAAGTAGCCGCCGTAGATTCCGGTCAGGAAGACCCCGCCGAGCAGCACCAGGCCGCCGTCCGGGTCTCCCCCGGGCCTGCGGCGGGCGGCGACCGCCTTGGCCACCCGCGGCTGGATCACCACCAGGACGAGGGCCAGCAGGATCAGCACCGGCACGATCGCGTCGAACGCCGAGCTCGGCAGCTCGATCAGCAGCACCGCACCGACCAGACCGCCGAGCAGCGAGGCGGAGCCGAGGCGCAGCAGCCGTCGGCCCTGGTCGGCCAGCTCGCGGCGGTAGCCGATCACGCCGCTGAGCGAACCGGGCACCAGGCCGAAGGAGTTGGAGACGTTGGCGGTGACCGGCGGGATGCCGATGGCGAGCAGGACGGGGAAGGTGATCAGGGTTCCGGAGCCGACGATCACGTTGATCATCCCGGCTCCGGCGCCCGCCACCAGGACGGCGATCGCCTCCCAGAGCGTCATGGGTCATCTCTCCTCTCGGTCCTGTCCTGCCCGGTCCTGTCCGGTCCTCTCGGTCCCGTCCGGGGCGATCATGCCGGACGGGGGCCGGGCCTACCAGAGCCGCCCATGATTCGGGATGCACAACACACCCCCGGAAGGCCGGAAACGGCCGGAAACAGGTGGGAACGGGCCGGGAACAGGTGGGAACGGACCGGGAACGGCCGAGGGCCCGCCTCCCGTACGGAACGGGGGCGGGCCCTCGGCGCGCGGTGGCCCGGCCACTCGGCCGGCCTGCCGGTCAGACGGTCACTCGGGGTCGATCTTGCGGTACTCGCGGGCCGGGTCGACCCGGGGGCGGGCGGCGCCCTTGGTGTCGGTGTCGAGCGGGCGCGGGCCGGCCGCCGGGTCCAGCGGGACCTGGGTGGCGGCCGGGGCCGGCACGCTGGGCGCGGCGACCGCGCCGCCGTTCGCGCCGCCGTTGCCGGCCAGGCCGGTGAACGCGCCGCCGAGGCCCTTGAGGGCGTCGCCGACCTCGCTCGGGATGATCCACAGCTTGTTGGAGTCGCCCTTGGCCAGCTCGGGCAGGGTCTGCAGGTACTGGTAGGCGAGCAGCTTCTGGTCGGCGTCGCCGTCGTGGATCGCCTCGAAGACCGTCCGGATCGCGGCCGCCTCACCGTCCGCGCGCAGCACCGCGGCCTGGGCCTCACCCTCGGCCTTGAGCACCTCGGCCTGCTTCTCACCCTCGGCCCGCAGGATCTGGGCCTGCCGGGAGCCCTCGGCGGTGAGGATCGCGGCGCGCTTGTCACGGTCGGCGCGCATCTGCTTCTCCATCGAGTCCTGGATGGAGGTCGGCGGCTCGATCGCCTTCAGCTCGACGCGGTTGACGCGGATGCCCCACTTGCCGGTGGCCTCGTCCAGGACGCCGCGCAGGCCGGCGTTGATGACCTCACGGGAGGTCAGGGTGGATTCGAGGTCCATCGAGCCGATGATGTTGCGCAGCGTGGTGACGGTGAGCTGCTCGATGGCCTGGATGTAGCTGGCGACCTCGTAGGTGGCGGCCCGCGGGTCGGTCACCTGGTAGTAGATCACCGTGTCGATGTTGACGACCAGGTTGTCCTGGGTGATCACCGGCTGCGGCGGGAAGGGCACGACCTGCTCGCGCAGGTCGATCCGGTTGCGGACCCGGTCGATGAACGGGACGACGATGTTCAGGCCGGCGTTGAGCGTCCGGGTGTAGCGGCCGAAGCGCTCCACGATCGCGGCGCTGGCCTGCGGGATGACCTGGATCGTCTTGATCAGCGCGATGAATGCCACCACGACCAGGACGACCAGGACGATAAGGACGGGTTCCACGGACTCTCCCCTAGACGACCAGGGCGGTCGCGCCCTGGATTTCGACGACGTCGACCTGCTGCCCCGGCTGGTACACACTGCCGGGGTTGAGCGCGCGGGCCGACCAGATCTCGCCGTTGAGCTTGATCCGCCCGCCCTCCCCGTCGACCTGTTCCGCGACGACCGCGGTGGCGCCCTTCAGCGCCTCGATGCCCATCTTGACCTGCGGGCCCTTCGTCATCTGCCGGTAGGCGATGGGCCGGACCACGACCAGCAGCCCGGCCGAGACCGCGACGAAGGCCAGGACCTGCCACACCACCCCGGCGCCCAGCCCGGCGACACCGGCCGCGGCGAGCGCGCCCACCGCGAACATGGCGAACTCCGGCATCGCGGTGATCACCAGCGGTATGCCGAGGCCGACGGCGGCGAGGAGCCACCAGATCCAGCTGTCCACGTGTCCATCCTAGGGAGCGAAGGGCCTTCGAGGCGGACAGTTCCCGCAGGTGGAGGGACGGAAACCGGTCGCACGTGCGACCGGTCCCAGTTCAGCGGAGTTCAGTGGCGTACGGCGGCTCCGGCGTGGGCCCGGCGGGCCCGGCCGCGGGCCTCAGCCGAGCGGCAGGCCCTGCGCGGACCAGCGGTCCCCGTGCCGCTCCAGGGTCAGCGGCAGGCCGAAGCACTTGGAGAGGTTGCGCGCGGTCAGCTCGGTGTCGATCGGGCCGGCGGTGAGCACCTTGCCCTGACGGATCATCAGGACGTGGGTGAAGCCGGGGGCGATCTCCTCGACGTGGTGGGTGACCATGGCCATGGCCGGCGCGAACTCGTCCTGGGCCAGCGCGCCGAGGCGGCGGACCAGGTCCTCGCGGCCGCCGAGGTCGAGGCCGGCCGCCGGCTCGTCCAGCAGCAGCAGCTCGGGGTCGGTCATAAGGGCGCGCGCGATCAGGGTGCGCTTCTTCTCGCCCTCGGAGAGGGTGCCGAACTTGCGTGCGGTCAGGTTCGACATGCCCAGGCGGTCCAGCAGCACCAGCGCGCGGGACTCGTCGGTCTGCTCGTACTGCTCCTGCCAGCTGACCGTCATGCCGTACGCGGCCGTCATCACCGTCTGCAGCACGGTCTGCTCGGCGGGCAGCTTGTCGAACATCGCGGCGCCGGCCAGGCCGATCCGGGAGCGCAGCTCGAAGACGTCGACCTCGCCGAGCTTCTCGCCCAGGACGGACACCTTGCCGGAGGTCGGGAAGAGGTACGTGGAGGCGATCTGCAGCAGGGTCGTCTTGCCGGCGCCGTTGGGGCCGAGGATGACCCAGCGCTCGCCCTCCGAGATGGACCACGAGACCTGGTCGACCAGCGCGTGCCCCTCCCGGACCACGGATACGTCCACCAGCTCCAGCACGTCGCTCATGCCTACGCCTTCCCCAAACTCGAATCACGGCCGTCGGTGCGGGCGGGCAGCCTACTCCGGCGGCCGGGTGGCACGGAGTGGGTGCGCCGCACACGCATGGGCAAACCTACGCCACGCGGATGACCGCCGATTCCGTAGGCTGGCCGGATGCTCGCGACTCCTGCCGACAATCCGTACGAAGAGCCCCGTTCAGGGCGGCTGACCGCCTGGGGCAACGCCCTGCTGGCCGGTCTGGTGCCGCCCGACAACGCCGCCGCGGCCGTCCTCGGGGCCGACGAGAGCCACCGGGTGACCGGGCTCCCCGGGGACGCCCCGGGCGAGCGGCACGGGCTCACCTGGGCACTCGGACGGCTGCGCGTCCTCGGCGTGAAGGGCCTGCGGCTGGCCCTGCCGAGCGCCGGGCACCCGCTCGGGCTGACCGGCCCGCCGGCGTTCAACGACCGCGCGCTCGGCGCGGGCGAGGCCGTGCTGGCGGTCGGCGTTCCGCTCGGGCTCGTCCCCGAGGTCGAGGTGTTCGGCCCGGCCGGGGACCGCTCGGCGACGGTGCTCTGGCGCTGCGCCGAGGTGAACGACACCCCGCCGGCCGACGTGCCCTCGCTGTACGAGGCCGAGCGCGAGATGGCGGACGGCCTGCGCGAGGCCACCCTGCTGCTCACCCGCCTCGACGTCGCCGGCGCCGGCCCGGAGGCGCTGCGCGCCCTGGAGGCCTACCGCCGCCGCGGCCACGTCGAGCTGCTCGCGCCCGGCTACCCGCCGCGGGCCGTGCGCGTCCTGGAGTCGGCGCGGCAGGTCTCCGCGCTGCTCGCGATCGCCTCCGACAGCCACGGCGCCGCGGTCAGCGCCTCCGAGATGGCCTCCCGCCAGGCCGTCCTGGACCCCCTGCGCCGCACCGCGCGCCGTGCCCAGGTGGCGGCGTACAACGCCCTGGTGGACGAGCGCGACGCCCGCTGACCCGGCACTCAGCCGGCGGACTCCCCGCGCCAGGGGTCGGCGGCGTAGCGCGCCAGCACCTCGGCGCGGTCGTAGCGGCCGTCCGGTCCGCGGGTCAGGCCGCCGCGGGCGGCGAAGAGCTGCAGGCGGCGCGCGGACCAGCCGAGCTCCTCGGCGGCCTCGGCCTCCGAGAGGCTGTCCGCCAGCCGTCGGGTCCGGGCCTGCGCCTCGGCTTCGGCGGCGGCCTCGACCCTGACCAGCCGGGTGGCGACCACCTCCTCCAGCGCCTCGGCCGGCACCGCCGCGAGGGCCTCCTGGCTGTACGTCGGCCACCCCTTGTACTCGCCGGCGGCCCGGAGCACGCCCGCCTCCGCCAGCTGCTGGACGTCCGCGGCCGTCACCTCCAGGCCGGTGGAGTCCGCCAGCGCCCTGGCCGCCTTGACGGCCCCCACCCGGGGGCCGTCCCCCAGCGCGGCGAGGATCCGTGGCAGACCCGCCCTCAGCCCGGCCTCGACGGCCGCCGACCAGTGGCCGCCCTCGACGTCCGGCTCCGGGACCAGCCCCCGCTCCCGTGCCTCGGCGAACTGCCAGCCCACCAGGCCGAGCCGCCGCCGCAGCACCTCCGGCCCGTAGTCGTCCCGCTCGCGGGCCGTCTCCTCGGCCAGCCGCGCGGCCCGCGCGGCCTCCTCCGCCGCGAGCTCCGCGGCGATGTCGTCGCGCCGCTCCACCAACGCCTCGGCCGCCGCCCGCGACCAGCGCCCGCCCTCGACGTCCGGCTCCGGCACGTGGCCCAGCCGCCGGGCCCGGCGCATCAGACGCTGCGACAGGCCCAGCTCCTCGCCCAGCATGCCCGGACCGTACTCGCTGCGCGGTGTCCTCATCCGGCACCTCCCCCGTGGTCGTCGACGTCCCAGGCTCGCACACGCCACTGACAGTCCGTCAGTCGGCTCTCCCCCGGCTGCGGCCGACGCCCCTGCGGCTACCGTCCCTCCCGGGCCTCCCCGTGCCGGACCGCCCAGAGCGCGGCCTGGGTGCGGTCGGCGAGGTCCAGCTTCATCAGGATGTTGGAGACGTGCGTCTTCACCGTCTTCTCGGACAGGTGCAGGCTGCGGGCGATCTCCCGGTTGGAGCGGCCGTCGGCGATGTGGCCGAGCACTTCGCGCTCACGCTCGGTCAGGGTGCCGCCGCGTCCCTGCGGCGGGCGCGGGCCGTCGTCGGAGAGCAACGCCTCGGCCAGCTCGGGCTGGAGCAGCACGTGCCCGGCGTGCACCGAGCGGATCGCGCCGGCCAGCGCCTCCGGGTCGACGTCCTTGTACACGTACCCGGCGGCGCCGGCCCGCAGCGCGGGGACCATGGTGCGGTGCTCGGTGAAGCTGGTGACGATCAGGATCCGGGCCCGGCTGCCCTCGCCCTTGAGCGTGCGCAGCGCCTCGATGCCGTCCATCCCGGGCATCTTGAGGTCCATCAGGACGACGTCCGGGTCGAGTTCGCGGGCCCGGTCGACGCCCTCGGCGCCGTCGGCGGCCTCGCCGACCACCTCGATGTCGTCCTGCACCTCCAGGAAGGTGCGCAGGCCGCGACGGACGACCTGGTGGTCGTCGACCAGCAGGACGCGGATCGCTGGCGTGGTGTCAGGCACCGGGGACCTCCATCTCGACGACCGTCCCCGCGCCGGGGGCCGAGTCCAGGGTGAGCGAGCCGCCGACCGCGGAGGCGCGGTCGCGCATCGAGGCCAGGCCGAGGTGGCGGCCGGCCCGGCGGACGGAGTCGGGGTCGAAGCCGCGCCCGTCGTCCCGGACCCGCAGGACGGCGCCGCGTCCCGGCGTGCCGGTCAGCGTGACGGTCACCCGCCGGGCGCCGGAGTGGCGCAGCGCGTTGTGCAGGGCCTCCTGGGCGACCCGCAGCAGCGCCGCCTCCTGGGCGGGCGGCAGGGCGCGCACTCCGTCGGCGGCGAAGGCGACGTCGGCGCTGTGGGCGCGGTCGAGGACCTGCACCTGGGAGGCGAGGGTGGCGCTGAGGCCGTCCTCCTCCAGGGCGGCGGGCCGCAGTTCGACGACGACGGCGCGCAGTTCGTCGGCGGCCTCGGCGGCGAGCCGGGCGACCTCGGCGAGTTCGGCGCGGGCGCGCGCCGGGTCGCGCTCGACCAGGGTGGCGGCGGCCTTGGCGGTGAGGCGCAGCGAGAAGAGCTTCTGCGAGACGGCGTCGTGCAGGTCGTGGGCGATCCGGGCGCGCTCGCCGGCCAGGGTGAGCTCCCGGCTGCGCTCGTAGAGGCGGGCGTTGGAGAGGGCGAGGGCGGCGTGGGCGGCGAGGATCCGCAGCAGCTCCTCGTCGTGGTCGGTGAAGCCGCCGCCGCCACGCTTGTTGGCGAGGAAGATGACGCCCATGACGAGCGGTTCGTCCTCGGTCGCGTCGGTGTCGAGGACGGGCATGCCGAGGAAGGCGCCGAGCTCCGGGTGGGCGGCCGGCCAGCCCTCGAACGCGGGCGCCCTGCGGACGTCGGCGAGCCGGGTGGGACCGGTCTCGTGGAGCATCTTGGCGAGGACGCCGTGCTGGCGGGGAAGCGGGCCGATGGCCTTCCACTGCTCGTCGGTGACGCCGTCCACGACGAACTGGGCGAAGCCCCCGTGGTCGTCGGGCACGCCGAGGGCGGCGTACTCGGCGTCGAGCAGGCCGCGGGCGGAGGCGGTGATCCGGCGCAGGACCTCGCGCACCTCCAGGTGGCGGCTCATCGCGAGCAGGGCCCGGCTGACGGCCTCGATGCCGGCGAGGCAGGGCTCGCAGGCGGGCAGCGGGCCGTCGGGCGGCGGGCCGACCGGGATCCGGTCGACGGGCAGCAGGCCGGCCCGGGGGCGGCGGTCGGTGGGCGGGGTGGGCATACCGCCAAACTACCGCCGCCGGACGGGCCGCCGCGTCGGTCCGGGGGCGCGCGGGGAGCAGGTCCGCAGACCTAGGGCGCCGGGCCCTCCGAGGGGGCCGGGTACGCCGAGGGGGCCGGGTACGCCGAGGGGGCCGGGTACGCCGAGGGCGCCGGGCCCTCCGAGGAGGCCGGGTACGCCGAGGGGCGGCCCTCCCCGTCCCCGGGATGGGCCGCCCCTGTCGAGCGGTGGAGGGCGTCAGCCCTTCTGCATGACCTCGGGCTCGTGGCGGCGCTGGAGCCGCGTGATGACGATGCCGAGGACGACCGAGATCGCCACCAGTGCGCCGGCGTCGATCAGCAGCTGGCCGACGCTGTGGTCCCACAGCGGGTCGTACTCGGGGTTCTTGAAGTCCTTGTTCCACGGACCGAGCAGGTGCGAGAGGTCCAGCGTGGTGGCGACCATGCCGGTGCCCCAGCGGGCCGGCATCAGCCAGGCGGCCTGCTCCAGACCGGGCTTGCCGAAGATCTGGAAGAGGCAGCCGGTGAAGACGACCTGGACGATGGCGAACATGACCAGCAGCGGCATGGTCTTCTCGGCGGTCTTCACCAGCGCGGAGATCATCAGGCCGAACATCATCGCGGCGAAGCTCAGCAGGATCATGCCGATGGTCATCTCGATGAGCGGCATGTTCTTGACGATCAGGCCGTGCTCGGGGAGCTTGCGCGGCAGGAAGCCAACGGCGGAGATGATCGCGCCCTGGATCACGCTGAAGACGCCCAGCACGATGATCTTGGACATCATGTACGCCGAGCGGGACAGGCCGGTGGCCCGTTCTCGCTCGTAGATCGCCCGCTCCTTGATCAACTCGCGGACCGAGTTGGCCGCGCCGGAGAAGCAGGCGCCGATCGCCATGATCAGCATGATCGTCGCGGCCCCGCTGTTGATCCCGAGCTGGCTCTTCGGGTTCGGCGCCAGGCCCGCCGCGTTGGGGATCAGCACGCTGACCGCACCGATGACCGCGGGCAGCAGCACCGACAGCGCGAGGAAGCCGCGGTCGGAGGCGAGCACGGACATGTAGCGCCGCATCAGCGTCCACAGCTGGGAGCCCCAGCTCTGCGGCTTCGGCGGCCGGACGGCCTCCTGGGCCACCTGCACGTGCTGCACCTCGCCCGCCTCCACGGTGGGGGCGGAGTACTGCTGGTAGTGCACCGAACCGCGGTAGCGGCCGGCCCAGTCGTGGTCCGGGTAGTTCTCGAAGGCCTGGAAGACGTCGGCCCAGGTCTCGTACCCGAAGAAGTGCAGCGCCTCGTCCGGCGGGCCGAAGTAGGCCACCGAGCCGCCCGGCGCCATCACCAGCAGCCGGTCGCAGAGCGCGAGTTCGGCCACCGAGTGGGTCACCACGAGGATGGTGCGGCCGTCGTCGGCGAGGCCGCGCAGCATCTGCATGACCTCGCGGTCCATGCCCGGGTCGAGGCCCGAGGTGGGCTCGTCCAGGAAGATCAGCGACGGCTTGGTGAGCAGCTCCAGGGCGACCGAGACACGCTTCTGCTGGCCGCCGGAGAGCGCGGTGATCTTGTTGTCGGCACGCTTGTCGAGGCGCAGCTCGTACAGCACCTCGTCGATCCGCGCCTCGCGCTCGCGGGCCTCGGTGTCGCCGGGGAAGCGCAGCCGGGCCGCGTACTTGAGGCCGGTGCGGACCGTCAGCTCCTTGTGCAGGATCTCCGACTGCGGCACCAGGCCGATGCGCGAGCGCAGTTCGGCGAACTGCTTGTAGAGGTTGCGGCCGTCGTACAGGACGTCGCCGCGGTCGGCCGGGCGGTAGCCGGTGAGGGCACGCAGCAGGGTCGACTTTCCGGAGCCGGACGGGCCGATGACCGCGACCAGGGACTTCTCCGGGACGCCGAAGGAGACGTCGTTGAGCAGGACCTTCTTGCCGCTCTTGAAGTCGACCTCGACGGTCAGGTGGCGGGCGGAGAAGGAGACGGCGCCGTTGTCGACGAACTCCTGCAGCTGGTCGCCGACCAGGACGAAGCTGGAGTGGCCGACGGTCAGGCGGTCCTGCGGGCCCATCAGCTGACGCTGGACGCGCATGCCGTTGAGGAAGATGCCGTTGTGGCTGCCGAGGTCGACGATCTCGTACCGGCCGTCGGGCAGCTGGCGCAGCTCGGCGTGGTGACGGGAGACCTGGAGGTCGGAGACCACGATGTCGTTGTCGAGCGCGCGGCCGATCCGGACGGTGTTCATCCCGGCGCTCAGGCTGCGGATCATCGTCGGCTGCGGGCCGCCGGCGTCGTGCCTCGGGGCCTGCTGCTGGGCCTGCTGCTGGGGGAAGCCGCCCTGCGGGCCCGGCTGCGGGAAGCCCTGCTGCTGCGGGAAGGGCTGCGGCTGCGCCTGCGGCTGTCCGCCCCACTGCTGCTGGGGCTGCTGGGACTGCTGCTGGACCGGGGGCTGCTGGGCCCACGGCTGCTGCTGGGCGGGCGCCTGGGGCTCCGGGGCGTGGGCACGGCTGGTGGCGGCCTCGTGCCAGGCGGGAGCCTGCGCGGCGGCCTGGGCGGGCGCGGAGAAGCCGAGCCGCGGCCCGTTCTCGGCGTTGCCGAGGTTGACCACGGCACCGGGGAAGAGCTGGGCCTGCATGGTGCGGGCGCCACCGGTGTACGTACCGTTGGTGCTCCCGTGGTCGTCGAGCTGCCAACCCGCCCCGTTGAAGGAGATGGTGGCGTGGTGCCAGGAGACCCTGGCGTCGTCGAACGGGAAGTCCGACTGCGGGTTGCGCCCGATGGTGTAGGACCGCCCCGGCTCCAGAGTCCGCTGCTGCCCGTTGATCTCAATGACGAGTTGCGGCACTGCTCGCCTGCCCCGCTCTCTCGGTCCCCCGATTGTGGCCCCCGACCGGGGGTGCAATGATCCTGAATCTGACGGGCGAATCATTCCAGCCCGTCGCCCGTTGACGAAAGTCACCCCCGGTGACTGTGACCAGGCGGCAACGATTCGCGGACGGCCCCGCCACCACCCCCGGCCGTCACCTCTGCGCAACCGCCCGGTCACCGGGGTGGCGCGCGCCCGCTCCGCGCCTCCTCCACCGGCCCGTCCACGACGCGGACGGGTGCCGTGACCTCGCCGGACGCCCGGTAGCGTGGGAGGCATCATGAACGCATCGCCCTTGGCCGCCGAGCCGTTCCCCGCCCCGCAGCCCCGGACCGAGGACGAGCGCACCCTGCTCGTCAAGGTGTTCGGCAAGGACCGCCCCGGCATCACCGCCGGCCTCTTCGCCACCCTGGCCGGGTTCGGTGTCGACGTGATCGACATCGAGCAGGTCGTCACCCGTGGCCGGATAACGCTGTGCGCCCTGGTGACCCCGCCGGCCGGCGGCGCCCCCGGTGCCGAGGGCGAGCTGCGCTCCACCGTGCACCGCTGGGCTGAGGAGCAGAAGCTCCAGGCCGAGATCATCTCCGGCATCGGCGACAACCGGCCGCGCCGCGAGGGCCGCTCGCACGTCACCGTGCTCGGCCACCCGCTGACCGCCTCCGCCGTCTCCGCGCTCACCTCCCGCATCACCGCCTCGGGCGGCAACATCGACCGCGTCTTCCGGCTGGCCAAGTACCCGGTGACCGCGGTCGAGCTCGCCGTCTCGGGTGTCGCCACCGACGAGCTGCGCGCCGAGCTGGCCCAGGAGGCGGCCACCCAGCGGGTGGACATCGCCGTCGTCGCGGCCGGGCTGGAGCGCCGGGCGAAGCGGCTGATCGTGATGGACGTCGACTCGACCCTGATCCAGGACGAGGTGATCGAGCTGTTCGCCGCCCACGCGGGCTGCGAGGAGAAGGTCGCCGAGGTGACGGCCGCGGCGATGCGCGGCGAGCTGGACTTCGCCGAGTCGCTGCGGGCCCGGGTGGCGCTGCTGGCCGGCCTGGACGCCGCCGTGACCGAGAAGGTGCGCGCGGAGGTCCGGTTCACACCGGGGGCGCGCACCCTGATCCGGACGCTCCAGCGGCTGGGCTTCCAGGTCGCGGTGGTCTCCGGCGGGTTCACCCAGGTCACCGACCACCTGGTGGAGCAGCTGGGGCTGGACTACGCGGCCGCCAACACCCTGGAGGTGGTGGACGGGAAGTTCACCGGCCGGGTCGTCGGCGAGATCGTGGACCGGGCCGGCAAGGCCCGCTGGCTCGCCCGCTTCGCCGAGCAGGCCAAGGTGCCGCTGGAGCAGACGGTGGCGATCGGTGACGGCGCCAACGACCTCGACATGCTGAACGCGGCCGGGCTGGGCGTGGCCTTCAACGCCAAGCCGGTGGTGCGCGAGGCCGCCGACACCGCGGTGAACGTGCCCTTCCTCGACACCGTCCTCTACCTGCTGGGCATCACCCGCGAAGAGGTCGAGGCGGCCGACGTGCTGCACGGCACTCCGACGGAGTAGCTCCCGCAGGGGCGTGAGGGGCGCGGGGCATCATCCCCGCGCCCCTCACGTGCATCCGGTCAGTCCTGCGGGGTGTGGTACGAGACCAGTGCGGCCACGCCCGGCTCGACGCCCTTCCACGAACCGCTGAAGCTGAGGACGGCGATCGCGGCGGTCGGGAAGCCGCCGAGCCGCAGCCGCTCCAGCGCGTCCCGGTCGCCCTCGTCCCCGGCCAGCACCTGGGTCAGCCCGAGCACGCCGGGGTTGTGGCCGACCAGCACCAGATCGGCGTACTCCTCCGGGGTCTCCTGGAGGACGGTGATGATCTCGCCGGGGCTGGCCTCGTAGACCCGGTCCTCGTACACCGTCTTCCGGGAGCGCTTCGGCAGCTCGTGCGCGGCGAGCTTCCACGTCTCCCGGGTGCGCAGGGCGGTGGAGCAGAGCACGTAGTCGGGGTTGATGCCGGAGTCGGCGAGCCAGCGACCGGCGTCCGGGGCCTGATGGCGGCCCCGGTCGGCCAGCGGCCGCTCGTGGTCGTCGACGCCGTTGGGCCAGTCGGCCTTGGCATGGCGGAGAACGATGATCCTGCGGGGCGTGTCGGCGCTCATACCCAGCAAGCTTGGCAGAAAAGCCGCCGGGGGGCGCGATGCTCCCGGTTGCCGCCACCCTCAGGAGTGGAGGGTGCCATCATGCGGCGTTCGCCGGGGCTTCCCGTGCCGGCCAACGGCAGGTCGCCGGACGGTCGGGCGCAGGTCGTGGGCGGTCGGCCCGGGGCCGCCGGACGGCCGCGGGAAGATCGCCGCCGGCCGGCCGGCCGGGTTCCGGGGCGGACGTCAGCCGAGGTTCTTGGCGACGGTGGCGACGATGATCAGCAGGACGACGATGCCGGCGATCGCCGCGGCGAGCTGGCCGAGCTTCTTGTGGCCGTCGGTGGGGTTCGGTTCGAGTACGGGCATGACCGGATTCTCCCACTCCGGCCGTGCCCGCCGGGAACCGGCCCCTCGGAGCGGGTCGCCCCTCGGGACGGGCCACCCCTCGGACCCGCCCGTCGTCCGTCGCCCGCGCCCGTCAGGCCTTGGCGGGGGCCGCGGGGCGCACCGCCTCGTCCTCGATGTGCCGGGCCAGCGCCGCCCGCAGGCCGAACAGCATCTGAGGCACCAGCAGCAGCGCGAGGAAGCCCAGCGGCAGGTACCAGTCCCCGGTGGCCTGGTACAGCCGGCCGATCAGGATCGGGCCGGGGATGGAGATCAGGTAGCCGACGCCCTGGGCGAAGGCGGAGAGCTGGGCCACGCCGCCGGCGGTCCGAGCGCGCAGGCCGATCATGGTGAGCACCAGCGGGAACGCGCAGTTGGAGAGACCCACCAGGGTCGCCCAGACCCACGGCGCGGCGGCCGGGGCGAGGGCCAGGCCGGCGTACCCGGCGATGCCGCAGGAGGCGAGCACCACCACGAAGAGCCGCTGGTCGCCGCGGCGGGCGGCGAGGTTGGGCAGCACGAAGGAGACCGGGACGCCGATCACCATGGTCAGCGCCAGCAGCACCCCGGAGGTGCCCTCGGAGACGCCGGCGTCCTGGAAGATCTTCGGCAGCCAGCCCATCACCACGTACGCGCCGGTGGCCTGGAGGCCGAAGAAGCAGGCCATCGCCCAGGCCGTCCGGCTGCGGGTGATCGGCAGCCGGTCGGTGGCGGCGCCGCCGCCGGCCCGCTCGCCGCGCTCGCGCTTGAACACCAGGACCGCCAGCCAGAGCAGCAGCGCGACCCCGGCGAGCCCGGCCCAGACCCCCAGGCCGACCCGCCAGTCGCCGCCGAGCGCGCCGGTCAGCGGCACGGTGACGGCCGCGGCGAGCGAGGTGCCCGCCGACAGCGACATGGAGTACAGGCCGATCATCGGACCGACCTTCTCCGGGAAGTAACGCTTGATCACCACCGGGATGAGCACGTTGGAGACCGCCACGCCCGCCAGCGCCAGCGCGGTGAGCAGCAGGAAGACCGCCGTCCCGCCGGCGAACGAGCGGGCCAGCACGCCCGCGGTGATCGCGCCCATGCCGGCGGTGATCACGGCGACCGGGCCGAGCCGCCGGGCCATGCCGGGCGCGGCGAAGCCGAAGAGCGCGAAGCAGAGCGAGGGGACGGCGGTGAGCAGGCCGGCGACCGTCGGGTTCATCCCGAGGTCGGCGCGGACCTGGTCGAGCAGCGGCCCGAGGCTGGTGACGACGGGGCGGAGGTTGAACGCGGCGGCGGCGATCGCGACGGCGAAGAGCCAGCCGAGGTACCTGCTCCGGGGTGAACGCGGCTGCTCGGTCTGCGGCCGGACCCCGGAGCGCGGGGCGGTGGTGGTGTCTGCTGCGGGAGGCATGCGGGCCATCATAGAATGATGGGATGAATTAGCGCACCTTGGAATTGGCATGATGTCCCGACCCCCGGAAACACGGCCCGCCCCCGTAGCACCGCCCGACCCCCGTAGCACCGCCCGCCGAACGCCAACCCACCCACCGGCCGCCGCCCCCACCGTCGCCGACCGAAGCCGCAAGGAGTCCCCGTGGCGCTGTCCTCTCCGAGGCGCACCCCGCTGTCCGACCAGGTGATCGCGCAGCTGCGCGCCCAGATCACCTCGGGCGAGTGGCCCGTCGGCTCGCGCATCCCCACCGAGGCCGCCCTGGTCGAGCAGCTCGGTGTCGCCCGCAACACCGTCCGCGAGGCCGTCCGCGCCCTCGCCCACAACGGCCTGCTGGACATCCGCCAGGGCTCGGGCACCTACGTCCTCGCCACCAGCGAGCTGGCCGGGGTGATGCACCGCCGCTTCGCCGACGCCGACCAGGCCCAGGTCGCCGAGCTGCGGATCACCCTGGAGACCTCCGCCGCCGGCCTGGCCGCCACCCGCCGCACCGACCGCGACCTCGCCCTGCTCGACGCGGCCCTCGCCCGCCGTGAGGAGGCCTGGCAGTCCGGCGACGCCGAGGACTTCGTCCAGGCCGACGCCGCCTTCCACCAGGCCGTCGTCGCCGCCGCCCACAACGACGTCCTCGCCGCCCTCTACGCCGACCTCGGCGAGGTCACCCGCGCCCACCTGCGCCACGACGTCGGCCCGGAGCTGATCGCCGAGCGCTACCTCGGCCACGACGAGATCCTCGACGCCATCCGCGCCGGCGACTCCCAGCGCGCCTCCTTCGAAGCCGGCCGGGCCATCGGCGCCTGCGCCCCCACCGACTCCTGACCCCGGAGCCCGGGGCCCGCCCCCGGGCCCCGGACCCACCGGCCGACGACCCGCACGGCGGCACCGACGCCCGTCACCCCGGCGGGCACGGCGGGCGCCCACCGCCCCCGGCCGATCAGGACCTCACCACCGCAATCCCGCCTCGACGTCCGCGCGATCCACTCGTCACTCCCCGCGGCGATCCGAGCACAGGGCGTGCCGGCCGGCGGTGACGTGCGGGTGAGGGCGGCGGTTCCACGTGTACGGAACGTCTTCCCGCGGCCGGGTTTTGGCGTGCTAACGTCCCGTGGAAAAATTTGCGGGCGGTCAAGGGCCGGCCAAGGACGGGCAAAGCGGGGAGATTCGATGGCTGATCCGGACGCGAAGCCGGGCGGGGTTCCGACGCAGGTGTCGACGGGTGCGCTCGACAAGGCCGCCACCTCGCTGGACGGCATCGCCAACGACAGCACCGCCGCGGGCAAGACGGCCGACGAGGGCACGGCGGCCGCGGCGACGCAGTTGAGCGGCTGGGACACCGCGGGGGCACTGCGCGGGGCGCTGCAGGAGTGGCACGAGCAGGTCGCGCAGCTCAACGGACGCCTCAACCAGGAGGCCGGGATGATGCGGCAGACCCACACCAACTACGTCAGCGTCGAGCACGGCATCGCGTCGTCGTTCACCGGAGGGGCGTGAGCATGCTCGGGTTCGAAGACGTCATGAAGGCCGACCTGTCGGGCATGGCCAAGGCCGCCGCCGACTGGACCGAGATGGCCCGGAAGTACGAGGCCGTCCAGCACCGGCTGGAGAACGAGGTGCTCTCGGTCACCGGAAACGGCGGCCTCTGGCTGGGCTCCACCGCGTCCGCCGCCAACCAGCACGTCCTGTTCACCAAGCAGCAGACCATCGACGCGCAGACCGAGGCGAAGGCCGTCGCCTCGATCATCACCGACGCGCACGGCGACTTCGAGTCGGCGCAGAACAAGCTGAAGCAGACCGTCGAGGACGCCCGGAACGACGGCATGAAGGTGACCGGCACCGGCGCCGTCGTGTTCGACGTCGGTGCGCTCGACCCCGCGACCAAGGCCGCCTACCGCCACGAGCCGGACTACCAGCGCGAGCGCAACGAGGCCGCCGGCAGGTGGGCGCAGAAGATCAAGGTGTACCTGGAGGAGGCCACCGCCGCCGACCAGCGAGCCGCCCTCAAGCTGCGCCGCGCGGCGAAGGTCGGTGACCTCGTCAACCAGTTCAACGGCCAGGCGGTGGGCGGCGGTGACGTCGCCGACGGCACGCGCGCCGCCGAACTCGCCCAGCGGCTCAAGGACGGCGGCAAGCTCAGCCCGGAGGAGCTCGCCGAGCTCAACAACCTGATGAAGGCCAACTCGGGCAGTCCCGAGTACGGCCGGACCCTCCTGACCGCGCTCGGCCCGGAGGGCACCCTGCTGCTCGCCGACGAGCTGGAGCTGCGGATCAACGACCGGGACGGCAAACTCAAGGGCGAGTACGGCGAGTTGCAGACCAACCTCGCCAACACCGTCGCCGGTGCCACCCGTGACCCGAAGAGCCCGTTCTACCAGGAGTTCCGCAAGGGCCTTCAGGAGGCCGGCGTCAAGAACATCAACAAGCGCCACTTCGGCGGCGGCGCGGAGCCGATCTACGGCTACCAGACCCTCGCCACCCTGCTCCAGCACGGGAACGCCGGGTACGGCAAGGAGTTCCTGAACGACCTCGGCACCGACATCGTCAACGCCGAGCGGGGCGACAAGAACCGCTGGTCCTCGCACCAGTTCAACGGCCCGCGCCCGGACCTCGTGCACGACCCCGTCGACGGCGTGCTGAAGCTGATGGGCCAGAACCCCGAGGCCGCGACGATGTTCCTGGACCCGAAGTCGCCCGGCGCCGACGACCGGCTGAAGTACCTGCTGCGCGACCGCGAGTGGCCGACCTCGTACGTCAACACCCTGTACGGCCCGCCGATCATGGACAAGACCACCCACCAGGCCGGGCTCGCCGCCGCGTTGGAGGCGGCCGCCACCGGCGACGTCCCCGGCGAGGGCACCCACCACGGTGGTCCGCACACCCCCGCGCAGGCCCGCGTGATGCAGGGCGCGATCGACGCGCTGGACGCGGACGGCAAGGGGGCCGAGGTCCACGAGGACCTGCGCCGGCCGCTGGCCAACGCCCTCTCGGACTACGTGGACGACACGCACCGGATCCTGAGCGAGCACGTCAGCAACGCCGCCCACGACGGGGCCTGGGAGGAGAGCGGCGCCGGCCACCTCGGCGGCACCAGCGACCACCTGGTCCGGGTCATCCGCGGCGTCTCCGAGGAGCCCGAGGCGTACGCCACCCTCTACAACGCCGAGCGCGCCAAGTCCGCGGAGATCGTCTCCGGCCTGCCGGCCGACCCCCGGGTCAACGACGGCGACCGGACGCTGCCCGGCCAGCGGGTCGGCACCGCGCTCGGGGCGTACGACGCCGTCCGCTCGTCCGTCTTCCTGGACGAGAAGGACGACCGGATGGAGTGGGCCGAGAAGACCGGCGAGCTGGTCTCCTCGATCAGCGGCACCGCGACCGGCTTCATCCCCGAGGCCGGCGACGTCGTCGGCGGGCTGGCCGACCAGGGGATCAACTCCTGGGTGGACCACGTCAAGGAGGAGGCGCAGCACAAGGGCAACCTGGACACCTCCAACGGGCACCAGGCCAGCCTGACCCAGAGCAAGCAGATGGTCCTGGAGTGGGGCACCGACCACGGGTACGGCGAGAACGCGCAGATCGTCGACCAGATCTCGGCGTCCATGGACACCGGCCACGACACCGGGTACAACAACGCGGCGATCGCCCTCGGACGGAACGGTCAGAAGTGAGCCCCTCCCGCCGCGCCCGGCGTGTGCTGCTGATCGTCGTCCCGGTCCTCGTCCTCGCCCTGGGGGCCGGCGGCTACGCGGCCTGGCGCTACACCGACCTCTTCACCCCGGACCGGCTCTGCGGGGGCGCCGTCGCGACCGGGGACGTGCAGAAGGTGCTGGGCGGCGGGAGGGTGAAGGTCGTCGACAGCAGCTTCTCGAAGGACCGGGCCGACCCACAGGCCGCCTGCATCATCGACGTCGGGGAGGACGGCGGGACGGCCGCCGAGCTCACGCTGCGGACCCACCGGGTCGACGCCCTCGACCGCGACGTCACGGTCGACCCGGGGATGTCCCAGCCCGACCGGGGACCGGTCGGCGCGTTCTCCAACGGCACCGGCTGGCTGATGCTGCCGCCCGGCTGCCGGCTGCCCGTCCGCGACCGTGACCGCCTGGCCGCCCGGGACGCCGACGTGCTCACCGTGGACGTGCACCACCGCGGGAAGCTCACCGACTGGCAGGACGTGCCCGCCAAGGAGACCCCCTCGCCCGAGACCCGGGCCGCGCTCGCCCGGCTGGCCGCCGGGTTCGGGGCGACGGTCGCGAAGTCCTCCGGCTGCGGCACGGCCGACGTGCCGGACGTCCACCTGACGGCGGCCGGCACGTCCTGGCAGCCCGCCGTCGACGGGCAGCTCTGCGGCCTGCCGGGCACGGGCACCGGCACCGGCGCCCAGGGCCTGGTCCAACGGGTCAGCGACCCGGCGGCGCCGATCCGGACCTGCTGGGTCTACGACGGGACCCTGAACGAGCCCGCGATCCGGTTCACCAGCAGCACCGCGGCCCGGTACCCGGCGCTCGTGGCCGGGCCGGAGTCCCTCGACAAGCCCCTGCCGGCGGGCTGGCGGGGCAAGGGCTCGGACAGCGTCGTGCTCGCCCCGTGCGGGAACGGCAACGTGTTCCTCCACCTGGCCGGGCGCGATCCCTACCTCGACCCGGCGGTCCCGACCCGCGACACCCCGCTGTTCCGGTCCTGGGCCGACGCCACCGGCACCGGCCTCGGCTGCGGGCCCCTCACCCCGGGGTGACCCGCCCGGCACGCTCGGCGTGACCCGTACAGCACGCTGCCCGGCACCCCTCGCGGGGGTACCGGGCAGCGGCGTCCGTGCGTGCGGACCGTCAGGCGCCGATGGCGTGCAGGCCGCCGTCCACGTGGACGATCTCACCGGTGGTCTTCGGGAACCAGTCCGACAGCAGGGCGACGACACCGCGGCCGGCCGGCTCCGGGTCGCTCAGGTCCCACTTCAGCGGGGAACGGGCGTCCCAGGTGGCGGCGAGGTCGCCGAAGCCCGGGATGGACTTGGCGGCCATCGAGCCGATCGGGCCGGCCGAGATCAGGTTGCAGCGGATGTCCCGCTCGCCCAGGTAGCGCGCCAGGTAGCGGTTGGTCGACTCCAGCGCGGCCTTGGCCGGGCCCATCCAGTCGTACTGCGGCCAGGCGAACTGCGCGTCGAAGGTCAGGCCGACCACCGCGCCGCCGTCCTGCATCAGCGGCAGCAGCGCCATGGTCAGCGACTTCAGCGAGTACGCCGAGACGTGCATGGCGGTGGCCACGGACTCCCACGGGGTGTCCAGGAAGTTGCCGCCCAGGGCGTCCTGCGGGGCGAAGCCGATCGAGTGGACGATGCCGTCCAGGCTCGGCAGGTGCTCGCGGACCTTGTCGGCGATGCCCGCCAGGTCCTCCTCGCTGGAGACGTCCAGCGACAGCACGGTGACCGGCTTCGGCAGCTTCTTGGCGATCCGCTCGGTCAGGCTCGGGCGCGGGAAGGCGGTGAGGATGATCTCGGCGCCCTGCTCCTGGGCGAGCTTCGCGGTGTGGAACGCGATGGAGGACTCCATCAGCACTCCGGTGATCAGGATCCGCTTGCCCTCAAGGATTCCACTCATGTTCAGTGACCCATGCCCAATCCGCCGTCGACGGGAATGACGGCTCCAGTGATGTACGCGGCCTCGTCCGAACCGAGGAACCGCACGGTGGAGGCGACCTCGGCGGGCGCCGCGTAGCGGCCCAGCGGCACGCCCGAGACGATCTCCGCGCGGCGCTCGTCACTGAGCACTGCGGTCATGTCGGTGTCCACGAAGCCGGGGGCGACCACGTTGACGGTGATGTTGCGCGGGCCCAGCTCGCGCGCCAGCGAGCGCGCGAAGCCCACCAGGCCGGCCTTGGAGGCGGCGTAGTTGGCCTGGCCCGGCGAGCCGGACAGGCCGACCACCGAGGAGATCAGCACGACCCGGCCCTTGCGGGCGCGCATCATCAGCTTCGAGGCGCGCTTGACCACCCGGAACGTGCCAGTGAGGTTGGTGTCGACGACGGAGGTGAAGTCCTCCTCGGACATGCGCAGCAGCAGGGTGTCGTGGGTGATGCCGGCGTTGGCGACCAGCACCTCCACGCCGCCGTGCTTGGCCTCGACCTCGGTGAACGCCGCGTCCACCTGGGCGGCGTCGGTGATGTCGCAGCGCACCGCGAGGACGTCGTACTTGGCCAGCTCCGCGGGGACCTCACCCGAGCGGCTGGTGATGGCGACCTTGTCGCCCGCCTCGGCGAAGGCCAGGGCGATCGCGAGGCCGATGCCCCGGTTTCCTCCGGTGACGAGAACCGAGCGGCTCAACGATCCACCTCTCTCCGTAAGTGTGCGCACGTCGGAATGCGTACGCAGTGTGACGCTATCGGTCGTCCCGGGGCTCGGACGCATCGGTCTCCCACAGCGCCGCCCCGGAGGAACTGTCGCAATCCGACAATCCGTGCCCATGCCGGTTCCCCGGATCCCACACCGGGCCACACCGGGCCACACCGGCACCGTACCTCCACCGCCGGTGCCGTTGTGGCCCCCCGCGGTCCCCCGGGGCCCCGCCGCCGCCGCTCCCCCCGCCCCACCGGGCCCGGTGCCGCACGGCGCCGGCGGCCCGGCCGGCCCGCCGGGAACACGCGCCGCGGCGTACCCGTTCCCCCCGGTGGTGCGGGACCACCGGGGCCGACCGCACCGCTTCCCTGGAAGGGCCCCGGCGGCCCGGCGATTCACGGGGCCGACGAGCGAAGGCAGAGCGCGGATGATCGAGGGACTGCCCGGTACCACCAACCGACGCGGACGACTGCTGGCCCTGGCCGCCCTGGCCGCAGGAGCGGGAGCCGCCGCCTGGGCCCTGCGCGACCTGCCGGCCGCGTTCGGACGGCGGCCGGACGGCGGGCGCGAGGAGCGGGTGCGCGACTCGCCGCAGTACCGCGACGGGGTCTTCCACAACGCGCCGTCCACGGTGGCCCGCGCCAAGTCCACCCCCGACTTCGACCGCGACACCGTGCGCCGGATGCTGTTCCAGCGCGAGGGCCGGGTACCCGCGCACCCGGTGCCGACCGTCCGCCCGCCCGGCGGGTCGCGCCCGGCCGCCGAGGGCGTGGAGATCACCTGGTACGGGCACGCCTCGGCGCTGGTCGAGATCCAGGGCACCCGGGTGCTGCTCGACCCGATCTGGAGCGAGCGCTGCTCCCCGTCCGCGCACGTCGGCCCCAAGCGGCTGCACCCGGTGCCGGTGGAGCTGGAGGAGCTGCCGCAGGTCGACGCGGTGCTGATCTCGCACGACCACTACGACCACCTGGACATGGCGACGGTCAAGCGGCTGGTCCGCAGCCAGTCGGCGCCGTTCGCGGTGCCGCTCGGCATCGGCGGGCACCTGCGCCGCTGGGGCGTCCCGGAGCACCGGATCATCGAGCTGGACTGGGACGAGACCTGCAACCTCGGCGAGCTGGCGGTCACCCTGACCTCGGCCCACCACTTCTCCGGCCGCGGCCTGACCCGCAACACCACGCTCTGGGGTTCCTGGGTGATCGCCGGGCCCACCCGCAAGGTCTTCTACACCGGGGACTCCGGCTACTTCGAGGGCTACGCGAAGATCGGCGCGCAGCACGGCCCGTTCGACGCCGCGCTGGTCCAGATCGGCGCCTACGACGCGGCCTGGGCGGACATCCACATGACCCCGGAGGACGCCGTCCTCGCCCACCGCGAGCTGAACGCCGGCCTGCTGGTGCCCGTCCACTGGTGCACCTTCAACCTGGGCCTGCACCCGTGGTCCGAGCCGATCGAGCGCCTGCTGGCGGAGGCCAAGCAGCAGGCCGTGCCACTGGTGGTCCCGCGCCCCGGCGAGCGCGTCGACGTCGACAACCCGCCCGAGCTGGAGGGCTGGTGGGAGAGCGTCGTCTGACGCCCGCACCGCGGCGGCCCGGCCGGGCGGCGGGCCGGTCGCCCGGGCCCGGCGTCAACCGACGCGTGTCACCGGGGAAATGCGCTGGCCGAAACCCTGTCCACGGGCAATGATGCGGTGCGGGTACCCCTGTCCGGGGCCGCCCGCACCGCCGCCCCTCCGACCAGGGAGCCCGATTGCCTCCGATCCCCCCGACCAGCAGTGCCGGCGCCGCGCACGGGCGCGCCGTCGACCCGCTGTTCCTCGCCTACCCGCTGCACGCCCTGGCCGACGCCGCCCTCACCCGGGCGCGTGAACTCGGCGCCGAACACGCCGACTTCCGGCTGGAGCGGGTCCGCAGCGCCTCCTGGCGGCTGCGCGACGCCCGGCCGGCCGGCACCTCCGACAGCGTGCAGCTCGGCTTCGCCGTCCGGGTGCTGCTGGACGGCGCCTGGGGCTTCGCCGCCGGGGTGGACCTCACCACGGCCGCGGCGGCGAAGGTCGCCGAGCAGGCCGTCGCGGTGGCCCGGCTCTCCGGCGGGATCAGCCGGGCGGCCGGGTCGAAGGAGCGGGTCGACCTGGCGGACGAGCCGGTCTACCCGGACGCCACCTGGGTCTCCGCGTACGAGGTGAACCCCTTCGAGGTGCCGGACGCGGAGAAGACGGCGCTGCTCGCCGACTGGAGCTCGCGGCTGCTGGCCGCCGAGGGCGTCTCGCACGTCCAGGCCACGCTGCTGACGGTGCAGGAGAACAAGTTCTACGCCGACACCGCCGGCACCGTGACCACCCAGCAGCGCATCCGGCTGCACCCGACGCTGGAGGCCACCTCGGTGGACGAGCGCACCGGGGCGTTCGACTCGATGCGCACCCTGGCCCCGCCGGTCGGGCGCGGCTTCGAGTACCTCCGGGGCACCGGCTGGGACTGGGACGCCGAGCTGGCCGAGCTGCCCGTCCTGCTGGCCGAGAAGATGAAGGCCCCGAGCGTCGAGGCCGGCCGCTACGACCTGGTGATCGACCCGTCCAACCTCTGGCTGACCATCCACGAGTCGATCGGCCACGCCACCGAGCTGGACCGGGCGCTCGGCTACGAGGCCGCCTACGCCGGCACCTCCTTCGCCACCTTCGACCGGCTGGGTTCGCTGAAGTACGGCTCCGAGCTGATGCACGTCACCGGCGACCGCACCGCCGAGCACGGTCTCTCCACCATCGGCTACGACGACGAGGGCGTCGCCACCCAGTCCTGGGACCTCGTCAAGGACGGCGTCCTGGTCGGCTACCAGCTGGACCGCGGGATGGCGAAGCTGAAGGGCTTCGACCGTTCCAACGGCTGCGCCTTCGCCGACTCCCCCGCACACGTCCCGGTGCAGCGGATGGCCAACGTCTCGCTGCAGCCGGCCGCCGGCGGCCCCGACACCGAGGGCCTGTTCGCGGGCGTGGAGAACGGCCTGTACATCGTCGGCGACCGCTCCTGGTCGATCGACATGCAGCGCTACAACTTCCAGTTCACCGGCCAGCGCGCCTACGCCATCAGGAACGGCGAACTCGCGGGCCAGGTCAAGGACTTCGCCTACCAGGCCACCACCACCGACTTCTGGGGTTCGATGGCGGCCGTCGGCGGCCCGCAGACCTACGTCCTCGACGGAGCCTTCAACTGCGGCAAGGCGCAGCCCGGCCAGGTCGCGGCGGTCAGCCACGGCTGCCCCTCGGCGCTGTTCCGCAACGTCAACGTGCTCAACACCCAGCAGGAGGCGGGTCACTGATGGCCGCGATGCAGCCCCACGAACTCGTCGAGCTGGCGCTCGGCCTCTCCCGCGCCGACGGCTGCGTGGTGATCGCCGACGAGGAGTCGACCGCCAACCTCCGCTGGGCCGGCAACGCGCTCACCACCAACGGCGTCACCCGGGGCCGCCGGCTCACCGTGATCGCCACGGTGGCCGGCGCCGAGGGCACCGCCTCCGGGGTGGTCGCCCGCGAGGCCGTCGTTGCGGACGAGGTGGAGAGCCTGGTCCGGGCCGCCGAGGAGGCCGCCCGGGCGGCCGGGCCGGCCGAGGACGCCCAGCCGCTGGTGGCCGACCGGCCGTCCTCGCCGGACTTCACCCGGCCGCCGGCCGAGACCTCGATCGACGTCTTCGCCGACTTCGCGCCCGCCCTCGGCGAGGCCTTCGCCCGGGCCGGCGCGCAGGGCGAGCTGCTGTACGGCTTCGCCCGGCACGAGCTCGTCTCCAGCTACCTGGGCACCTCCACCGGCCTGCGGCTGCGCCACGACCAGCCGACCGGCACGGTCGAGCTGAACGCCAAGACCGCCGACCTCTCGGGCTCGGCCTGGGCCGGCGCCGCCACCCGGGACTTCACCGACGTGGACGTCACCGACCTGCACGCCCAGCTGACCAGGCGGCTGGCCTGGGGCGCGCGCAAGGTCGACCTGCCGGCCGGCCGGTACGAGACGCTGCTGCCGCCCTCGGCGGTGGCCGACCTCATGGTCTACCTGAGCTGGTCCTCCGGCGGCCGGGACGCCTTCGAGGGGCGGACGGTGTTCTCCAAGCCCGGCGGCGGCACGCGGATCGGCGACAAGCTGGCCAAGCTGCCGCTGACGCTGCGCTCCGACCCGGCGGAGCCGGGCCTGGAGTCGGCGCCGTTCGTGCTGGCGCACTCCACCGGCGGGGACTCCTCGGTCTTCGACAACGGCGTGCCGCTGACCGCCACCGACTGGGTCCGGGACGGCGAGCTGGCCGAGCTGATCACCACCCGGCACTCGGCCGGCCTCACCGGCCTGCCGCTGAAGCCGGCGATCGACAACCTCGTCCTGGAGACGGCCGACCAGGAGGCCGCACCGACCCTGGACGAGATGATCGCCCGCACCGAGCGCGGCCTGCTGCTCACCTGCCTCTGGTACATCCGCGAGGTGGACCCGGCGACGCTGCTGCTCACCGGCCTCACCCGGGACGGCGTCTACCTGGTGGAGAACGGCGAGGTCGTCGGCGCGGTGAACAACTTCCGGTTCAACGAGTCGCCGGTCGAGCTGCTCGGCCGGATCACCGAGGTGGGCCGCACCGAACGCTGCCTGCCGCGCGAGTGGAGCGACTGGTTCACCCGGGCGGCGATGCCGCCGGTGCGGATCGCGGACTTCAACATGAGTTCGGTCAGCCAGGCCTCGTAGCCCGGCTGCCGGGGAAGGAACGAAACGGAGTGGACGAGAAGGTCACGGTCAGGACCAGCAAGATGCTGGCGCGCATCCTGCGGCACGAGCCCGAGCGGATCGGGGTCACCCTGGACGCGGCCGGCTGGGTCCGGGTGGACGTCCTACTGGCCGCGCTGGCGGCCAAGGGAAAGCGGCTGTCCAGGGCCGAGCTGGACCACGTGGTGGCGACCAACAACAAGCGCCGGTTCGCCTACTCCGACGACGGGCTCTCGATCCGGGCCAGCCAGGGGCACACGGTGGCGGTCGACCTCGGTCTGGCCGCCGCCGAGCCCCCGGCGGTGCTGTTCCACGGCACCGCCTCCCGGAACCTGCCGTCGATATTCCGTGAGGGCCTGCGGGCGATGGCCCGGCAGGACGTCCACCTCTCGGCCGACACCGACACGGCGACCCGGGTCGGCGCCCGGCACGGCCGCCCGGTGGTGCTGTCGGTCGACGCCGCGGCGATGGCGGCGGCCGGCCACGAGTTCCGGATCAGCGCCAACGGCGTCTGGCTGACCGACGCGGTGCCGCCGGAGTACCTCTCTCAGCCCTGACGGGCGCGTGTCCCCCGGACCCGGTCTCGTCGCCGGCCCCCTCGCGGCGTACCGTGAGGAGGCCGCGCGGCGAGACGCGCGGTCGCGTGGACGAGGGCGGTAAGGACATGGGCAAGAGCGCCGGCGGTGGAGAGGTCCACCGGATCACGGGGGCGCGCAGCAGCCTCACCGAGGACGTCCGCGGGCGGCAGCGCCGCTACGTGGCCTCGATGCTGCTGCGCACGGCCTGCGTGCTGCTGGGGGTGATCCTCTGGGACGTCCAGCGGTGGCTGGCGCTCGTGGCGCTGGTGGGCGCCGTGCTGCTGCCGTACTTCGCGGTGCTGATAGCCAATGCGGGCAGGGAGCGGGCGCCGGGTCTGCCGAGCACCTTCGACGTGCCGCCGGACGTGCCGCTGATGCTCGGCCCCGGTGGTTCCGGTGGGGCTGGTGCGTCGCAAGGTACGGATGTGGCAAAGGGTGTACCCACCAATTCTCCACAGAATCCGAGCTGACTGTCCGTTTTATGAGGGTTTTCACCAACCCCTCGGGTAGAAAGCTCAAAAGAAGCTCAGATTAATCATGCAAGACCTCCCCATCCGGGTGTCCTGCCGTGACATACTGCGTACGCGCTCCGCATCCCCCGTCGGAGCGACGGACCGACGCCGGGCGGCTCCCCCCGTGGCTGCCCGGCGTCGCCATGCCCTCCCCCGGACGGCAGGAGGCCCGCCTCCGGGCACGTGAGCGGTCGCGTGAAAGACTGGCGGTGCAGACCCACCCGCCAGCACCCGAGGACGACCTGATGGATTCGCCGGACTCCCCGCAGACGCAGACGCAGACCCCGGTCTGCTCCGCCAAGGGCTGCCGGGCGGACGCCCGCTGGGTCCTGGTCTGGAACAACCCCAAGCTGCACGCCCCGGACCGCCGCAAGACCTGGGCGGCCTGCGAGGAGCACCGCGAGCACCTGTCGCAGTTCCTCGGTGTGCGCGGCTTCCTCAAGGAGGTCGTCGCCTTCGCCGACTGGACCCCCGAGGACGGCGCCTAGCTCCCCCGGGGGCCACCCCGGTCCGGCAGGCCGCCACCTCTGTCCGGTACGCCGCTCGGCCGTCGCCGGGCCGTCGCTCAGCTGCCGGGCCGTCGCTCAGCCGCCGATGGCCGACATCGGGCGGTCGGGCTGGAGGAACTCCGGGGCGTCGATCCCGGCCCCCGCCTTCTTGCCCCACATCGCCGCACGCCACAGCTCGCCGATCTCGGCGTCGGTGCCGCCCGAGCGCAGCGCCGTCCGGAGGTCGGTCTCCCCCGTCGCGAAGAGGCAGTTGCGCACCTGCCCGTCGGCGGTCAGCCTGGTCCGGTCGCAGGCCCGGCAGAACGGCCGGGTGACGGAGGCGATCACGCCCACCCGGCCCGGGCCGCCGTCGACCAGCCAGCGTTCGGCCGGCGCCGCGCCGCGGCGGGCGGAGGGCTCGGGGGTGAGCGTGAAACGGCCGGCGAGCCGGTCCAGGATCTCCTCGGCGGTGACCATCGCGGAGCGGTCCCAGCCGTGCTGGGCGTCCAGCGGCATCTGCTCGATGAACCGCAGCTCGTAGCCGCGCTCCAGGCACCAGGCGAGCAGTCCGGGCGCCTCGTGGTCGTTGACCCCGCGCATCAGCACGGCGTTGAGCTTGACCGGCGTCAGCCCGGCGGCCTCGGCGGCGGCCAGCCCGTCCAGGACGTCCTGGTGGCGGTGGCGGCGGGTGAGCGTGTGGAAGGTGTCCGGGTCGAGGGTGTCGAGCGAGACGTTGACCCGGTCCAGGCCGGCGGCCTTCAGTGCCGCGGCCGTCCGGGCGAGGCCGATCCCGTTGGTGGTGAGGGAGAGCTCGGGGCGCGGTTCGAGCGCCGCGCAGGCGTCCACTATGCCGACCAGTCCGGGCCGCAGCAGCGGCTCGCCGCCGGTGAACCGGACCTCCCGTACCCCGAGGTCACGGACGGCGACCGTCACCAGCCGGACGATCTCCTCGTCGGTGAGCAGGTCCGGCTTGGCCAGCCACTGCAGGCCTTCCTCCGGCATGCAGTAGGTGCAGCGCAGGTTGCACCTGTCCGTGAGGGAGACCCGCAGGTCGACGGCCTGCCGGCCGAACGTGTCGAGGAGCACGGCGGTCCTTCCCGGATTGTGCGGCCGGCCCCGGGAACGCGGCCGGCCCGGCCGCCGCAACCGGCGGGCCGGGCCAGCTTAGTCACCGCCCCCGTGTCAGTGGGCGCCCAGTCCGGTCAGCGAGCGGACCTCAAGTTCAGCGTACTTCGCCGGGTCGGCCTTCTCCCCGGAGAGCAGGGTCCCGATCCAGCCCGCCAGGAATCCGACCGGGATGGAGACCAGGCCGGGGTTCTCCAGCGGGAACCAGTGGAAGTCGGAGTGCGGGAAGAGCGAGTTCTTGCCGCCGGAGACGACCGGCGAGAACAGCACCAGCGTCACCGAGGTGATCAGGCCGGCGTAGACCGAGCTGACCGCACCCGTCGTGTTGAACCGCTTCCAGAACAGCGAGTACAGCAGCGTCGGCAGGTTGGCCGAGGCGGCGACGGCGAAGGCCAGCGCGACCAGGGCGGCGGTGTTGAGCTTCCCCGCGAAGAGACTGAGCACGATGGCGACCGCGCCGATCGCGACGGCGGCCCACTTCGCCGAGAGCACCTCCTCCCGCTCGGTGGCCTTGCCACGCCGGATCACGTTGGCGTACAGGTCATGGGCGAAGGATGCCGAGGAAGCGAGGGTGAGGCCGGCCACCACGGCCAGGATGGTGGCGAAGGCGACCGCGGAGATCACCGCCAGCAGGATCGCGCCGCCGGTGGTGCCCGCGCCGCCGCCGAGCTCCTCGGCCAGCTGCGGGGCCGCGGTGTTGCCGGCCGCGTTCGCCGCCTTGATCGCCTTGGGCCCGACCAGCGCCGCCGCGCCGAAGCCGAGCGCGAGGGTCATCAGGTAGAAGCCGCCGATGATGCCGATCGCCCAGAGCACGGACTTCCGGGCCGCCCTGGCGGTGGGCACGGTGTAGAAGCGGACCAGGATGTGCGGGAGCCCGGCGGTGCCGAGGACGAGAGCGATCCCGAGGCTGATGAAGTCGAGTTTGCTGGTGCCGTTCGCGCCGTACTTGAGCCCCGGCTCCAGGAACGCCGCCCCCTTGCCGCTGGCGCTGGCGGCGGCGCCGAGCAGCTCGGAGGGGTTGAAGTGGTACTTGGCCAGCACCAGGACGGTCATCAGCGCGGTGCCGGCGATCAGCAGCACGGCCTTGATGATCTGCACCCAGGTGGTGCCCTTCATCCCGCCGATCACCACGTAGACCACCATCAGCGCGCCGACCGCCACGATGGTCGCCTGCTTGGCCCGGTCCCCGCTGACGCCGAGCAGCAGGGCCACCAGCGTCCCGGCACCGACCATCTGGGCGAGCAGGTAGAAGATCGACACCACGATGGTGGAGATGCCGGCGGCGGTGCGCACCGGGCGCTGGCGCATCCGGAACGCGAGCACGTCCGCCATGGTGTAGCGGCCGGAGTTGCGCAGCGGTTCGGCGACCAGCAGAAGCGCGACCAGCCAGGCGACCAGGAAGCCGATCGAGTAGAGGAAGCCGTCGTAGCCGGAGAGCGCGATGGCGCCGGCGATGCCGAGGAAGGAGGCGGCGGACATGTAGTCGCCGGAGATGGCCAGACCGTTCTGGAAGCCGGTGAAGCTGCGGCCGCCGGCGTAGAAGTCCGCGGCGTCCTTGGTCTGCCGCCCCGCCCAGACGGTGATGGCCAGGGTTGCCAGCACGAAGAACCCGAACAGGGTCAGCGTGAGCGGGCGGTGCTCGGTGGCAGTACTGGCGAGCGTCATCATTCGGCGGCCTCCCGGGGGGCGTGGACCACGGCGCCGCGTGCCTCGCGGATCGCGGCGGCGGCCGGGTCGAGCCGCCGGTCCGCGTAGCGCGCGTACCAGGCCGCGATGGCGAAGGTGGTGACGAACTGCAGGAGCCCGAGGACCAGGGCGACGTTGACGTGCCCGGCCACCTTGGTGCCCATCAGGCCGGGCGCGTAGCAGGAGAGCAGGACGTAGAGCAGGTACCAGAGGACGAAGCCGATGGTGACGGGGAACGCGTAGCTCCGGAACGAGCTCCGCAGTGTTCGGAACTCCTCGCTGTCTTCGATGAGTTCGACTTCCGTAGGGGCAGTGGTGATCGGCGGCGAATCCACTCTGTCTCTCCTCACTCCTTCGGCGTACGGTCGCACAAGGGGAACGATCGAACGTGAGGGGCGTCACAATCCGGGTGCGCGCCGCGCAATGCTAGGAGCGTCGTGCCCGCCCCGAAAGGGGTTGACCGCGATCAGCCAGCCGTTCACCCCCTCGAACTATCCAATTGGCTGAAATCAGACCATCCCCCCGGGCCCCGAGGCGTACGAGCGACCCCCATCCGTACGGCCGGCGCGCGGTGGTCGCGTCCGGCAGCTCAAGTGATCCTCGCGATCCGGACGTTCACAAGGGCACACCCGATCGCCGTCCGACTGGTCGTCATGTCGATCGCACGACGCCGGCCTGTGCCCCCCGGGGGGGCACAGGCCGGCGTCGTGCGATCGGCGGACCGGTCAGAAGGCGATCCGCACCTTCAGGGCGGAGCGGTCGTCCATCGCGCGGTAGCCGTCTGGGACTTCGTCCAGGCCGATGGTGCGGTCGAAGACCAGGCCGGGCTCGATGGCGCCGGAGAGGACGTCCGGCAGGAGCTCGGGGATGTAGGCGCGGGCCGGGGCGACACCGCCGTTGAGCGAAACGTTCCGGCCGAACATCTGACCGATGTCGACGCCCGCGCTGCCACCGTGCGGCACCCCGACGTAGCCGACCGCGCCGCCGTCGCGGGCGATCGAGACGGCCGTACGCATCGACTCCTCGGTGCCGACCGCCTCCAGCACGGCGTGCGCGCCCTGGCCGCCGGTCAGCTCCTTGACCGCCTCGACCGCGGCCTCGCCGCGCTCGGCGACCACGTCCGTCGCCCCGAACCGCCGGGCCAGGTCCGTACGGGCGGTGTGCCGGCCGAGCGCGATGATCCGGCCCGCGCCGAGCCGGTGCGCCGCCAGCACGCCGCACAGGCCCACCGCACCGTCGCCGACCACTGCCACGGTCGCGCCCGGCCGCACGCCCGCCGAGACGGCGGCGTGGTGCCCGGTGGCCATCACGTCGGAGAGGGCGAGCAGGCTGGGCAGCAGCTTCTCGTCGCCCGCCGCGTCCTTGGGCAGGGCCACCAGCGTGCCGTCGGCGAACGGGACGCGCACCGCCTCGCCCTGGCCGCCGTCCGAGCCGACCTGGCCCCAGAAGCCGCCGTGCGGGCAGGAGGTCTGCAGGCCCTCGCGGCAGAAGTCACAGTTGCCGTCCGACCAGACGAACGGGGCCACCACCAGGTCGCCCCGCTTGAATCCGGTCACCTCGGAACCGGTCTCCTCGACCACGCCGAGGAACTCGTGCCCGATCCGCTGCCCGGCCACCCGGGCGGCGACGCCCCGGTACGCCCAGAGGTCGCTGCCGCAGATGCAGGCGTTGACCACACGGACCACGGCGTCGGTCGGGTGCTGGATCACCGGGTCCGGTACGGACTCGATCCGGATGTCGTGGGGGCCGTGGATCACGGTGGCGCGCATGGGGGTTCGTCCTTCGGAAAATCGGCCGCGCGGGGGGTGTTGAGCGGCCCGGGAATATTCGACTGGGTGTACGACGAATACGCTGCCCACTCTATTCCGGCCCGCCGGACCGCTCACTCCGAGCGGCCTTCACCACATTTCGACCGGCCCCCGCCGCCGCGGCCCTTATTCTGTTTGACCATGCATGCGATCCAGCCCGAGACGTCCGGCGAGCCGTGGACCCTCCCCGTCCCCGCCCAGCGCTCCGCCGCCCCCGCCGAGGGCTTCGCGGTGGTGGACGTCGAGACCACCGGCCTCGGCCGCTCGGACCGCGTCATCTCGGCGGGCGTCTACCAGCTGGACACCGAGGGCGAGGTGACCGACCACTGGTACACGCTCGTCAACCCCGAGCGCGACCCCGGCCCGGTCTGGATCCACGGCCTCACCGACGAACTGCTGGCAGGTGCGCCGACCTTCCCCGAGATCGCCGACGAGTTCGCCGAGCGGCTGCGCGGCCGGGTCCTGGTCGCCCACAACGCGCTCTTCGACTGGAACATGATCTCCCGCGAGTTCTCCCGGGCCGGCCGGAACGCCCCGGTCGACCAGCGGCTCTGCACCATGGTGCTCTCCCGCGACCTGCGCCTGCCGCTGCCCAACGGCAAGCTGTCCTCGCTCGCCGCGTACTTCGGCGTCCAGCAGCGCCAGGCGCACAACGCCCTCGACGACGCCCGGGTGCTGGCCGAGGCGTTCCGCCCCAGCCTGCACCTGGCCCGCAGCGGGGGCGTCCCGCTGCCGCTGCAGAACTGCGTCGCCGTCACCGACCTCGGCGACGACGAGCCCGTCTCCGCCGCCCGCAGCTCGTGGACGGGCTCGTCCTACCGGCAGGCGAAGAAGCGCCCGCCGTGCCCGTACCCGAACCCCGGGCGCTGGGAGGACGGCAAGCCGCTGGTGCAGGGCATGCGGGTGGCGTTCACCGGCGACACCGCGACCGACCGCGAGCTGCTGGAGGACCGCGCCGTCGAGGCCGGCCTGCACATCGCCACCTCCGTGAGCCGGCTCACCAGCCTGCTGGTCACCAACGAGCCCGGCAGCTGGAGCGGCAAGGCCCGCAAGGCCCGCGAGGTCGGCACCCCGGTGGTCGGCGAGGACGCCTTCCTCCAACTGCTGCGCGAGGTCGCCCCGCACCCCGGTGCGTGATCCGGTTGTGAGGTGGGCGTACCGTGCCCGTGTGTACCGTTTTCTCCTCTCCCGGCGCTGGCTGATCACCCTGCTGATCGCCGTGCTGCTGATCCCCGCCACCATCCGGCTGGGGTTCTGGCAGCTGCACCGCCACGAGGCGCGGGTGGACCGCAACCAGCTGATCGCCCGGGCCCTCACCGACCCGTCCGTGCCGTACGACAGCCTGTCGGCCACGCCCGGATTCGCCGTCCCCAAGGACCTGACCTGGCGCGCCGTGACGGCCGCCGGGCAGTACGACCCGGCGCACGAGTTCGTGGTCCGCAAGCGGACCGACTCCAGCGGCGACAAGATCGGCTACTTCGTCGTCACCCCGCTGGTGCTCGCCGACGGCAAGGGCACCGTCCTGGTCAACCGCGGCTGGGTGCCGTCCGGCGAGTCCGCCGCCGCCTACCCGCCGGTCCCGGCCGCACCGTCCGGCGAGGTCACCCTGACCGGCCGGCTGCGCCCCGACGAGGCCGCCACCGGCAGCATCAAGGACCGGGCCGGCCTGCCGGACCGGCAGTACACCCTGATCAGCACCGTGCAGCAGGCCAAGGAGACCGGCGCCACCCTGCTCGGCGGCTACCTGGAGCTCACCGCCACGGCCCCGGCCCCGGCCGACCAGCCCGAGCTGCTGCCCGAGCCCAACCACTCGGACATCGGTCCGCACATGGCGTACGCGATCCAGTGGTGGCTGTTCACCGCGATGATCCCGGTCGGGGTCTGGGTGATGGTCCGCCGGGAGGCCAAGGACCGCCGCAAGGAGGCCGCCGAGGCCGAGGTGGCGCTGGAGGCCGTACCGGCGTAGCCGCCGGCCGCTGGACGCGCGCCGCGGTACGCCCGCCGCGGTACGCCCACGGCGGTGCGCCCGCCGTCGCAGGCGCGTTACAGCACGTCCTCCAGCTCGCGCAGCAGCCGGGCCTTGGCGCGGGCTCCGACCACGGCCTTCACCGGCTCGCCGCCCCGGAACACCATCAGCGTCGGCATCGACAGCACGCCGTACGCGGCCTGCGTCTGCGGGTTCCGGTCCACGTCCAGGCTGACCACCGTCAGCCGGTGGGCCTCCTCCCGCGCGATGTCCGCCAGCACCGGCACCATCTGGCGGCACGGCGGGCACCAGTCCGCCGTGAAGTCCACCAGCACCGGCCCCTGCGCCGCCAGCACCTCCGCCGCGAACGTCTCGTCCGTGACCGCCGGCACACCCGTGATCCGCACCATCTACCGCTCCTCCCGCTCGATCGCCAACTCGCACTGCGGCACCTGTCCGGCGGCCTCCGCCGCCAGTTCGTCCCGGGCCTGCTCGGCCCGGGCGAACTGCTCGGCCACCTGCGTACGGACCTCCTGCAACCGGCCGATGCACGCGTCCAGCTCGGCCAGCTTGCGCCGGTAGACCTCCAGCGAGGCCGGGCAGGAGTCCCCTTCCGGGTGGCCCGCCTGGAGGCACTCCACGAACGGACGGGTCTCCTCCAGCCCGAACCCGAAGTCCTGGAGGGTGCGGATCTGCCGGAGCAGCCGCAGGTCGTCCTCGCCGTACGCGCGGTAGCCGTTGCCGGCCCGCCGGGCGGGCAGCAGCCCGAGCTGCTCGTAGTACCGCAGCGCCCGGGTGGTCGTCCCCGCCCGCTGCGCCAGCTCGCCGATCCGCATCACCGCACCCGCCCTTCCGGCCGCGCTCCGAAGGCCGCCGGGAACGACGGTAGACCTTGACGCCGACGTCAAGGCCAGCCGGACCGCCCGGGCTTCTAGTGCCGGGTGTTGTAGAAGCCGATCAGCACCGCACCCCACCAGCCGGCCTGCGAGACCAGGGCCGAAGCGGCGCCCCTGGTCAGCAGCGGGGCGGGCGGGCGGCGGTCGCCGTAGGCGGTCAGCCGACGGTGCAGCGTGCTCGCGTACACCCCGTTGAGCGCGATCAGCAGGACGAGCCCCAGCTTCACCTGGGTCAGTCCGGAGGAGAGGTCCGGCTCCAGCATCACTCCGCTGAGCACCAGCCCGGCCAGCCCGCCCCAGACCGGGACGTGCAGCGGCGTGGTGAAGTCCACCACCTGGCGCAGCGTGCGGCGGCCGAGCAGCCAGAGCAGCCCGTAGTAGTCGATGGCCAGCACCGCGCCCAGGCCCACCACCAGTGCCACCAGGTGCAGGAAAAGTGCGACCGTGTGCAGCGCCGGGTCGGCGTGCAGGTGCCCGGCGGTCCAGGCGCTGGCGGCCCAGAGCAGGCAGACGGCCGCGGCCGCGGCGCCAACCCGAAGTCTGCGCTGGACGTCGTCCGGGACGGCCCCGGCTCCCCCGTGGGCCGGGACGGCCGCGGCTCCCCCCTGGGCCCGGACGGTGGGGTGACGCTTGGACATGACGGTGCTCCGCGATCGGGGGAGGTACAGGGCGGACAAGCAAGGGTAGGTTTCCCTAACTTCGTTTCGCCGTCAACTTTCGGCCACCCGGGACACCGATCCGGCCATGAGGCGACCGCCGCCGCCACTCCGGCCCCGGCCGGTGCCCCGGCTCCCCCCACCCGGCAGGATGGGGCCATGGATCTTGGACTGAAGGACAAGGTGTACGTGGTCACCGGCGCCACCCGGGGCCTCGGCTTCGCGGCCGCCCGGGAGCTGGCCGCCGACGGGGCCCGGGTGCTGGTCAGCGGCCGCAGCGAGGCGTCCGTGGGCGCCGCCGTCACCGAACTCGACGCCCTCGGCGGCCCCGGCGCCGCGCACGGCCTGGTGGCCGACAACTCCGACCCCGGGGCCGCCGACCGCCTGCTCACGGCGGCCGTCGAGCGCTTCGGCCGGCTGGACGGCGTGCTGATCAGCGTCGGCGGCCCGCAGGCCGGCCCGGTGACGACCGTCCCCGAGGAGGCCTGGCGCGACGCCTTCGAGTCGGTCTTCCTGGGCGCCCTGCGCATCGCCCGCGCCGCGGCCGCCGCGCTCGGCGAGGGCGGCGTGATCGGCTTCGTGCTCTCCGGCTCGGTCCGCCAGCCGATCCCCGGCCTCGGCGTCTCGAACGGCCTGCGGCCCGGCCTCGCGATGGCCGCCAAGTCGCTCGCCGACGAGCTGGGGCCGCGCGGCATCCGGGTGGTCGGGCTGCTCCCGGCCCGGATCGACACCGACCGGGTGCGCGAACTGGACGCCCTCGGCGGCGACGCCGATGCGGCCCGCGCCCAGCACAGCGCCGCCATCCCGCTCGGCCGCTACGGCACCCCGGAGGAGTTCGGCAAGGTCGCCGCCTTCCTGCTCTCCCCCGCCGCCTCCTACCTGACCGGTGTGATGGTGCCGGTCGACGGCGGCGCCCTGCGCACCCTCTGACCGACCGGCCCCGCCGGGCTACCGCACCCGCGGGTGCTTGCGCCGGCCACCGCGCCCCGGGGCGGCCGGCTTCGCCGCCACCACCCGTACGCGCAGGTCGGCGGGCAGCTCGGCGAGGCCGAGGCTGGTCCGGGCGTCGGTGCGCGGGCCGGTCTCGAAGTGCTCGACCAGCGCCGCCGGATCGCCCCCGGGCGTCAGCCGCACGGCGGCGCGCAACCGCGGGTGCCGCGGGCCCCGGACCAGGTGGACGTCGGCCCGGTCGACCTCCGGGAGCGCGACCGCGCCGGTCTCCAGCACCTCCTCCAGCGCCCGGCTGCGCAGCCGCAGCCGCAGCCCGGACGCACCGGGTGTGGGCACGCCGACGGTCGCCGGGCCGCTGCGCCGCAACTGCGCGAAGAGCCACCAGGCCGCTCCGGCCACCACGACGACCAGCCCCCCGATCACGGCGGGCCACCACCAGCTCTGGTCGGACCAGTGGGTCCGCGACCCGACGCTGACCACCGGCTGGTCCGGCGAGGTGAGCGGCCACCAGCCCGGCGGGTCCACGCCCAGCCGCCCGTAAAGGTCGAGGCCGCCCGCCAGGACCAGCACCCCGACGACGAACAGCCCCAGCCCGGCCACCCCGAGCAGCACACGGTTGACCGTGGTCCGGCTCATCCCGCCCCTCCCGCCCCGGACGCTCCGGCGTCCCGCGTGCCGTTCTGCGTGCCGTCCTGCCCGCCGTTCTGCGTGCCGTCCGCCGCGCCGTCCTGTGCGCCGTCCTCCGCGCCCGCTGCCGTACCCGCCTGCGCTCCCGTTCCCGTGCCGGACCCCGTGCCGGACCCCGCACCGACCGCCGACCCCGTCCCCGCAGCGGACCCCACGCCCGCCGGCCCACCCGTCCCCCCGTCCGCCGCCGCTCCCGTTCCCGCACCCGCCTCTGCACCGGCCCCGACCGCGGTGTCGGCCACCGCACCCGTATCCGCATCCACATCCGCGTCCGAACCGCCACGACGCGCGCGGCCGCGCCGGGTCTGAACGTCGAGCCGGAGCGGCCGGGCCAGGGTGACCCGTGCCAGCTCCTCCCGCAGCTGCCGCTGCAGGCTGGCCGGGTCGGCCGGCCCCCGGAGGAGGACCTTCACCCGGCGGCGGTTGATCCGCAGGGTGAGGTGCTCGACGCCCGGCAGCCCGGCAGCCCGGTCGAGCAGCAGGGTGCCCACACCGGCCCGGTCGATGGCGGCCGCGGTGTCGCCGTGCGGGCGCAGCGACAGCCAGCGGCGCAGCCCGGGGGCGAACGCGAGCCAGAGCAGCCAGGCCCCGAGCAGGGCGGCGACCCCGGCACCGAGCAGGACCCAGGGGTCGTCCAGGTGACGGGTGGCCAGTTCGTCGGCGATCTCGGCGCGCCAGCGGCGGGCGGAGTGGCCGGTGCGCACGGCGATCACGTCGTAGAGCAGGGCCACGCCGACCACCAGCACCACGGTGGCGACCCCCACCGCGGCGAACGTGCGCGGGGCCCGCAGCCGGGGCACGTTCACCGCCCCGGGCTGGGGCGGTTCGGCCGTCGGCTCCACCGGCGGTGCTTCCGGCGGGGCTTCCGGCGGGGCTTCCGGCGGCCGCTCGGTCATCCCGCTCCCCTCGGCACCAGCTTCTCGACGACCACCACCACCTCGCTGACGCGCGTCCCGGTCAGCCCGCGGACCTCGGCGGTGATGCGGTCGCGGACGGCGCGGGCGAGCGCGGCGAAGTCGGCGGGGAAGGGCAGGTCGACGGCGACGTGGACGAGGACGGTGGAGCCGGGCGTGGAGACGGACACCTTCGGCGGACCTCCCCGCTCGGCCCGGCCGCGCCAGGCGTCGGCGAGTGCGTCGCGGGCGGCCCGGGCGGCGATCCGGGCGTAGACCCGGTCGGCGATCCGCAACCGGCCGCGGGCACCGGGCTCGCGCCGGCGGACGCCGGAGGGGGACGGGGTGAGGGCCGCCATCAGCGGTGCCGGTCGCGGCCGCGCAGCAGGTCGCCGAGTTCGCCGAGTTCGATGTCGCCCTCCAGCAGCCTTCCGGCCACGAAGCCGACCACGCCCAGCGCGGCCACCAGCAGGAACGCCGCGAACCCGCCGAAATAGCCGGCGAAGCCGAGGGCCATACCCACCACCATGCCGATGAGGGCCAGGTTCATCCGCTCCACCTCGTCTTCCGCTGCTTCCCCGCCGCGCGGGCTGCCCCGACCCCGTCACCTCGACGCGGGCCGCTACCTCAGCTTCGGCCGCTGGCCGGAGGAGGGGGTCTCCTCTTCCTCCTCCTCGACGTCAGGCTCGTCGGGGAGGTGGACGTCGTTGACCGCGATGTTGACCTCGACCACTTCCAGGCCGGTCATCCGCTCGACGGCGTCGATGATGTTCTCCCGCACCTGGCGGGCCAGCTCGGGGATGACCACGCCGTACTCGACGACCAGGGCGATGTCGATGGCGGTCTGCTTCTCCCCGACCTCGGCCTTGATGCCGCGCCCGATGCTGGACTTGCCGCCGGGCACCCGGTCGCGCATCGCCCCGAAGGTCCGGGAGAGGCCCGAGCCGAGGGCGTGGATGCCAGAGACCTCACGGGCGGCCATGCCGGCGATCTTCTCGACCACGCCGACGGCCAGCGCGGTGCGGCCGCGCTCACCGAGTGGCTTGCTGCTGTCGCTGCTGGAGGGCGTGGCGGCAGCAGGGGCGGTCGAGGGGTTCTTGTGCAGGGTGGCGGGCGTCGGAGTGTCAGGCATGGGCGCTTCTCCCGTCGTACGGCTCCAGCTATATCGCAAATCGGTCCAACTCTGGCATTTCGCCACGATTCCCGCCCCCGGAGAGCCGCCTCGCGGGGCGGGAACGCCGAAGGCCCGGCTCGCGGGAGCGCCCCCGCGGGCCGGGCCTTCCGGCAGTGGCCGGCGATCAGTCGCCGATGCCCGCCAGGTCGCGCAGCCGGCGGGCCTGGGCCACCCGCTCGGCCGACCGCTGCTCGTCGTAGGAGCGGTCGCCCGCCCCCTGGAGCAGGGCCTTGGTCTCGATGACGGCGCTGCGCGGCGCGGCCAGCAGTGCGGCGGCGAGGTCACGGGCGGCGCCGTCGAGCTCCTCGGCGGGGACGGCCAGGTTGGCCAGGCCGGTGGCGGCGGCCTCCTCGGCGCCGACCCAGCGGCCGGTGGCGCAGATCTCCAGCGCCCGGGCGTAGCCGACCAGATCGGTGAGCGGCTTGGTGCCGGCCAGGTCGGGGACGAGGCCGAGCGAGGTCTCCTTCATGGAGAACTGGACGTCCTCGGCGACGACCCGCAGGTCGCAGCCGAGGGCGAGCTGGAAGCCGGCACCGACGGCGTGGCCCTGGACGGCGGCGATGGAGACCAGGTCGGGGCGGCGCCACCAGGCGAAGGCCTCCTGGTAGGAGGCGATGGTGTCGTCGAGGTCCTTGTCCTCGGCGGCGGCCAGCTGGAGGAAGGTGCGCTCGCCGGGGATGCCCTCGGCGGTGAACATCGCGCGGTCCAGGCCGGCCGAGAAGGAGACGCCCTCGGCGCGCAGCAGCACCACCCGGACGCTGCCGGGCAGCCGGCGGCCGGCCTCGGTCAGGGCGCGCCACATCGCGGGGGACTGGGCGTTGCGCCGCTTGGGCTGACAGAGGGTGACGACGGCGAGCTCGCCGTCGATCTCCAGGCGGACGCCGTCCTGCTCCCAGCTCGGAGCCTGCGGTTCGGTGACGGGGGCGGTCATGCGGGGACCTCCGGTGGCGGGGGACTTGGCTACCGGAGAGTAACAAACCTGCGCGCGCAGCGGCAGGGCGGCGGCGCACGACATCACGAAGGGAAGGGGGGCGCCGGCCTGCGGCGCGGGCGGACATGACGATCGGCGGCCGGTTCGCACGGGCCGGGGGCGGACGACCAACTGTCGTCTCCCCGGTCGGCGCCCTGCCGCCGAGTCATCCGCCGATGGACTGACGGACCGTCAGGAGCTGGCTCCAGCAGTAGCTTTGTTCTTGCCCCGCGTGGCACCACCGCGGCCCCGGAGGATCACTCCGGACTCGCTCAGCATCCGGTGCACGAAGCCGTACGAACGACCGGTCTCCTCCGCGAGAGCGCGAATGCTCGCCCCGGAGTCGTACTTCTTCTTGAGATCGGCCGCGAGCTTCTCACGCGCGGCACCGGTCACCCGGCTGCCCTTTTTCAGAGTCTCGGCCACCCGTGCCTCCTCGTAGCGTTGCTCGGTCAGATTCCCATGATCACCCATCCACAGCGTCCTGGCCACCCATTCGACAAGGTCGATGTCGGGAATGCGTGGTCCGCCGGTGGTGATCAGAGCGCACAAGGGCGCTCACGCAGAGTGCACGCCCCCGGGGCGATTGCGCCATCCGGCGCGAAAGGGCTGATCAGCAGCGTCGGCCCGACCACGATCGAGTGGCGGGCCGACGGAAGCTCCTCAAACGGAATCCGGGACCTCTTCATTCCCGGACACGCCGTAAGTACTGGTTTTTCTGGTCCAAAGAGTGGACCCGATGTCTACCTCAGGTCAGGCGAGGGAGACCAGATCGGCGTAGGCCGGGCTCCAGAGGTCCTCCACGCCGTCCGGCAGCAGGATGATCCGCTCCGGCTGGAGCGCGTCGACCGCGCCCTCGTCGTGGGTGACCAGCACGACCGCGCCGGTGAACTCGCGCAGCGCGCCGAGGATCTCCTCGCGGCTGGCCGGGTCGAGGTTGTTGGTGGGCTCGTCGAGCAGCAGCACGTTGGCGCTGGAGACCACCAGCGAGGCCAGCGCGAGCCGGGTCTTCTCACCGCCGGAGAGCACCCCGGCCGGCTTGTCGACGTCGTCGCCCGAGAAGAGGAACGAGCCGAGGATCTTGCGGATCTGCACCAGGTCGGTGTCGGGGGCCGAGGAGCGCATGTTCTCCAGCACCGTGCGCTCCGGGTCCAGGGTCTCGTGCTCCTGGGCGTAGTAGCCGATCTTCAGGCCGTGGCCCGGGATCACCTCGCCGGTGTCCGGCTCCTCCACCCCGGCCAGCATCCGCAGCAGGGTGGTCTTGCCCGCGCCGTTGAGACCCAGCACGACGACCCGCGAACCGCGGTCGATGGCCAGGTCGACACCGGCGAAGATCTCCAGCGAGCCGTAGGACTTGGAGAGGTCGGCGGCGGTCAGCGGGGTCTTGCCGCAGGGGGCCGGGTCGGGGAAGCGCAGCTTGGCGACCTTGTCGCTCAGCCGGACCTGCTCCAGACCGGAGAGCAGCTTCTCGGCGCGGCGGGCCATGTTCTGCGCGGCGACCGTCTTGGTCGCCTTGGCGCGCATCTTGTCGGCCTGCGCGTTCAGCGTCGCGGCCTTCTTCTCGGCGTTGGCCCGCTCGCGCTTGCGGCGCTTCTCGTCGTCCTCGCGCTGCTGCTGGTACTGCTTCCAGCCCATGTTGTAGACGTCGATCGCGGAGCGGTTGGCGTCCAGGTAGAAGACCTTGTTGACGACCGTCTCGACCAGGTCGACGTCGTGCGAGATGACGATGAAGCCGCCCTTGTACGTCTTCAGGAAGTCCCGCAGCCAGGCGATCGAGTCGGCGTCGAGGTGGTTGGTGGGCTCGTCGAGGAGCAGCACGTCGGAGTCGGAGAAGAGGATCCGGGCCAGCTCCACGCGGCGGCGCTGACCACCGGAGAGGGTGTGCAGCTGCTGGCCCAGGATGCGGTCCGGCAGGCCCAGCGCGGCGGCGATGGTGGCGGCCTCGGCCTCGGCGGCGTACCCGCCCTTGGTGAGGAACTCCGTCTCCAGGCGCGCGTACTTCTTCATCGCGTTCTCCTGGGTGGCGCCCTTGCCGTTCGCCATCCGGTCCTCGTTCTCGCGCATCTTCTTCAGCACGGTGTCGAGGCCGCGGGCGGAGAGGATGCGGTCCTTGGCGAGGACGTCGAGGTCGCCGGTGCGCGGGTCCTGCGGGAGGTAGCCGACCTCACCGGACCGGGTGACCGTGCCCGCGGCCGGCAGGCCCTCGCCGGCCAGCACCTTGGTGAGGGTGGTCTTCCCGGCGCCGTTGCGCCCGACCAGGCCGATCCGGTCGCCGGGGGCGACCTTGAAGCTCGCGGACTCGATCAGGATCCGGGCACCGGCGCGCAGCTCAAGGGCGTTGGCGGAAATCATGGCTGGGGACTACTCCTGGGACGTGGGCGGGCACCTGGGCGGGGCACAGGGCCTGGGCGGCGGAAGGGGGCGTCGTCGGTGGACCGGCAGACCGCTCGGGGCGGCGCCGCTCGCCTGCTTAGTGCCCGGAGAGAACAGCCATGACGGCAAGTCTACCGGGCCCCGCGAGGGGGCCCGGAGGAATACCGGCCCGGCCGCCGCGCAGGGGGGCCGGGCCGTGACGGGCACCCGCGGCTACGGCTGCCCGGTGGCCTCCGCGGCCGCGCAGGTGCCCTGCGGGCGGACGGCGGCGAACGGCTCGGACGGGCTGCCGCACGCCGACTCGGGGGCGGCGGCCTTGGTGTCGAACACCTTGGGGCCGACGATCGGGCCGTCCGAGATCAGCACCCGGCGGCCGTCCAGGGCCTTCAGCGAGACGGCCGGGCCGGCGCTGAGCTGCCAGCCGGTGCTGTCCAGCCGGTAGCCGCTGATGCCGCCGGAGACCGGCTGGCCGGTGCTGTTGGTGCAGCTGCGCGGGACGAGCACCGCGTAGTCGGTGCCGACCGTGCGCATCGGGTCGTAGACGCAGTTGCCGGCCGGCTTGGAGTTGTAGCGCAGGTCACCGTCGGCGTCGCGGAAACCCATCGTCAGGTTCGGTGTGACCACCGCCACCCAGGGGGCGGTCTGCTGGACGGTGTGCAGGGCCGCGGCGGCGCGCTCCGTCGCCAGCTGCTTGCGCTGCTCCTCGGTGCGCTTGTCCGCGCCCGGCTCGCCGTCGCCGCGCAGCCAGTCCGCCAGGCCGGGCACCGCGCGGTGCCAGCGCACCTCGTGGTCGCCGGGGCGCACCGACGTGACCAGGCCGTCGTCCCAGACCACCACGGCGTTCTCCCCCGCCATCGACAGGTAGAGCGCGGTGGCGCCCTCACGGCGGTAGGACCAGGCGTGGTCGCCGGTGGCGCGGTTGTACGCCTCCAGGCCGGGGCCCACCTTCAGCTCCAGATCGGCCGCGCTCAGCGACTGCGCGTCGACCGGGCTGGCGTCCGCTCCGCCCGGCTCGGCCACCCGGTCCCCGAACGGCACCGGCTTGTTGGCGTGCGCGGCCGCGCCCGCCACAAGGACCAGCAGCACCGCCAGGGCAGGGAGGATCGATCGGGGGGTGAGGACACGCAGCGGCTTCCAGGACACGGGCGGAGCGTACCTTTCAGCACCCGCACGAGTCAGCCGGACTTCGCCGGGCGTCCGACGGACGGAACGCGGGATGGCCGGATCACGCCCCTCGCCCGGACCCACCCGCCGACCTGCGCCGTCGGGCCCGCCGCCGCCCCGCGCGGCCCGCCGGGGTAGGACTCCCACGGCCTTCCGGACTGTTACAGAGGTGATACACGCCACGTTGCCGCGGACAACGTTCGAATATCGCCCACTTTAGGGTGACATTCGGCTTTTCCGACGCCCGATGGGCCTACTGTCTGCAATCGGGGCACCACGGTCCGTCCTTCCGGCCCCGGTTCCGCGACACCGGAGACGCCCGGAGGAGACACCATGCGATACGGCCGCCTGACGCTGGCCGCCGCCGCCCTGCTGCTGCTGACCACCGCGAGCGTCCCCGCCGGGACGCCGCTCAGCCAGACCGAACGGCACAGCCTCTCCTCCGACGCCGTACAGCCGCGCGGCGCGGCCCCCAGACCGGTCGTCCAGCGGCCGCAGCACGAGCCGCCGTTCGGCGCCTTCGTCGGCTCCTGGGACAACTACATCCCCCAGCTCGGCCGGTACGCGCAGTGGCTGAACAACGCCAACATGCAGGTCGGCCACACCTATCTGGCCGGAAACAGCTGGGCCGACATCGAGGGCGACCCGGTGGTGCTCGGCATGTGGTCGCAGTGGCGGCTGGCCGACCCGTCCCGGATGCTCGTCCTCGGCGTGCCGATGCTGGTCCCGAACGAGGCCGGCGTCCCGGACGCCGAGGTGGCGAGGCTACTGGCCCAGGGCGCCCACGGGGACTTCGACCGGTACTTCCTCAAGCTGGCCCGCCGGCTGGTCGCGCTCGGCGGGGCGGACACCGTGCTCACCCTCGGCTGGGAGATGAACGGCGTCACCTACACCCACCGCTGCAAGCCCGACCCGGCCGCCTGGAAGACGTACTGGCGGCGGATCGTCTCGGTGATGCGCTCGGTGCCCGGGCAGCGGTTCCGCTTCGACTTCACGCCGAACCGGGGGGCCGACGCCATCCCGTGGACCAGGTGCTACCCCGGGGACGACGTGGTCGACATCATCGGCATGGACAGCTACGACCAGCCGGCCGGCGCCACCTTCGACGACTACGTGCGCGAGCCGTACGGCCTCCAGGACCAGGTGGAGTTCGCGGCCAAGCGCGGCAAGCCGGTCTCGTACCCGGAGTGGGGGCTGTTCCGGAACGGGGACAACCCGGAGTTCGTGCAGCGGATGGTGGAGTGGATGCGGACCCACGACACCAGCTACCAGACCGTTACCGACTACTGCCCGCACGGGTTCTGGCAGTGCGACAGGAACCCGCGTTCCAGCGCCCGGTTCAAGCAGCTGATGGCCGGCTCCAAGGGGACGCCGGCCACCCCGCCGCCGGCCACCCCGGCGCCCGCCCCGTCAGCTGTTCCGTCGCCTTCCCTCCCGGCCGCCCCGTCTGCCGCTCCGTCGCCGTCCGCCCCGTCGCCGTCCGCCCCGCCGTCGTCCGCTCAGGCCACCGCCGCACCGGGCGCCTCCGCGAGCCCGACGCCGGCCGCCACGACGGGTGCCCCGTCCGGCTCCCCGGCGGTCGCCCCGTCGGGGACCCCGACCACGGCCTCGCCGGCACCGGCGCCGGGCGGCGTACCCGCCCGGCGCTGAGGACGGACGGCGGGCCGCCCACGGGTCCGCCCTGCCGCTGGAACACCCCGCTCCCCCGGTCAGCTCCGGCGGCGGGCCAGGAGCGCTTCCTTGAGCCTCGGCAGGCGGGTGTCGAGCACGTGCACCACGACCTGCCGGGCCCGCACCAGGCCGGCCCGGACGGCGGCGGCCGGGGCCGGGCCGCGCGGGCCGAACAGCAGCCGCTGGTTCGGCAGCTGGTCCGGCCGCCAGCGCTGCTTGTACGGCTCCTGGCCGCGCAGCAGGCCTATCACCGGGACTCCGGCCGAGACCGTCTCCTCCAGCGCCGCGTTGAACAGCAGCCCGGCGATGTCCAGCCGCTCGCGCAGCTTCGGGTGCGCGCCGTACAGGTAGAGGCCGCTGAAGGACGGGCACAGCATCAGCAGGTTCACCGCGACCAGCTCGCCGTCCAGCCAGAAACGGTGGACCGCGGCGCGGCCGCCGGCGACCAGGCCGGTGGTGGACTCGGCGAGGTGGCGGGCGAACCGCCCGGTGCGGTGCTCCGGGGTGACGCCGCGCTCCTGCCACTGCAGGAAGTGCAGCCGCAGCAGGCCCTCCACCGCCTCCGGCACCTCCTCCGGCGGCGTCGAGCGGACCTCGACCCCGACTTCGGCGATCTTGCGCAGCTTCACCCGGTTGCGCTGGGCGGTCTTGCCCTTCAGCCGGGTGAGCAGCTGGTCCATCGGCACACCGGGCAGGTACTGGCAGAGCGAGTCGGCGAACCGGCTCCGGCTGCCCCGCCAGTGCTCGAACACCCGCTGCACGGCCGCCTCGGGGTGCACCTCGCGCAGCTCCAGGCTGTGCCAGGGGCGGGTCAGCGGGAGGGCGGCGGCGAACTCGGCGGCGGCCCGGTCGGCGCAGTCGTCGTCGAGCAGGACGTCGGTGAAGTCGATCAGGCCGCCGCCGAGGCCGGTCAGGCCGCCGAGCGGACCGCCGCGCCGCCGGAACGCCCCGGCGCCGACCAACCGGCCCTCCCGGCGGACCAGCAGCACCACCAACCCGCCCGGGCGGCCGTACTGGCGCCACCAGGACCGCTGCCAGGCGGCGGCCTGGAAGAAGGTGGCCGTCCGGCAGCGGCGGGCCAGGTCGTCCCACTCCTCGGCGAGGGTGTCGAGGGCGTCGTCCTCCCCGCGCAGCTCGGTGGTCCAGCGCGGTGCGGCGGACCGGGCGGGCAGACCGGTCCCCCGGGCGGCCTTGGTGCTCACCGCCCGCTCCCGGCGGCGGCCTTCTCGCCCTTCCCGGACCTCTCCGACTTCTCCGACTTCTCGCCCCTCGCGGGCCGCTCGGGGGCCCCGGGCTCCTCCGGCTTCGCCGCCCGCTCCGCCGGGGCGTCGTCCCGGGCCGGGGGCTCCTCGCCGCGCGGGCGCAAGGTGGTCGGCAGGGGCCCGGCGACCGGCCCGGACCCGGTGCCACCGCGGCGGCGGGTCGTCATCACCAGCGCGCCGATCAGCAGGCCGGCCGCGCCGCCGACGGCGACGTCCAGCTGGGCGGAGGGGGTGGTCGGCCGGTCCGGCTCGGCGGCGGGGGCCAGCGGGACCAGCCTGACACCGGTCTCCTTGCTGCTGGCGTTGGCGAAGGCGACCAGCGAGCGGGCCACCGCGTCGGCGGCCTCGACGGCCTCCTGCGGCCGCCCGCCGGTGCCGGTGATCTCGATCATCGGGGCGTCCGGCGAGGTGGTCCCGTGCACCAGGGACTCCAGCCTGGTCCGGCTGTGACCGGTCTCGGCGGCGGCCACCGCGAGCACCTGGGGCTGGCCGGCCAGCCGGCCGTACGCCTGGGCGAAGTTGACCGCGGTGGCGTTCTCCCCCGGGTTCTGCGGCACCACGATCACGTAGGAGTTGGCGGCGTACGAGGGGTGGGCCACCGCGGCGTACCCGGCGCCGCCGGCGGCGCCCAGCGGCACCGCGAGGAGCAGCGGCCACCAGCGGCGGGCCAGGCTGCGGGCGCTTCGGCGCGGTTCGGACATGGGGTGCTCCTTGGGTACGGGGGCCGAACGGCCGGCGAGGGGTGTTCCGGGGGCGGCCGGCGGCTCAAGCGGGGGCCAGGCGGTCGTAGAGGGCGCCGAGGTCGGCGGCCACCCGGGCGATGTCGTAGTGGCCGACGGCCGGGGGCCGGGGCAGCGGGTCGTTGCTGTGGTCGTTGAGGTGGCGCAGCTCGCCCAGCGCGGCGGCGTAGGCGGCGGCGTCGGAAGGGATCCGGCGGGCCTGCGGGGCGGCGGTGGGCGGGAGTTCGTCCAGTGCCGGACAGGCGCTGTGACGGACGGGAAGGCCCGCGGCGAGACCCTCCAGGACGCCGAGGCCGAAGGTCTCCGCGGTCGAGGGGGCGGCCAGCACGTCCAGGGCGGTGAGGAGTTCGGGCACGTCGTCGCGCTCGCCGGTGAGGACCAGGCGGTCCCGGACGCCGAGTTCGGCGGCCCGCCGTTCCAGGGCGGCGCGCTCGGGGCCCTCGCCGACCAGGACGAGGCGGGCCGCGCCGTCCAGCTCGGCGAGCGCCTCCAGCAGGACGTGGAAGCGTTTGCCCGGCACCAGGCGGCCGACCCCGCCCACCACCCAGGCGCCCGGCGGGAGGCCGAGCTCGGCGCGCAACCGCGCCCGGACGACGGCCCGGTCGGCGTCCGGCCGGTGGTAGCGGGCGGAGTCGATGCCGTTGGGGATGAGCTCGACCCGGGCCTGCGGGACGCCCCACGCGTGCAGGGCCTGGGCGACCTGCCGGGAGACCGCCACGGTGGTGGTGCCGAGGCGTTCGGCGGCCAGGTAGAGGCCCTTGACGCCCCGGGTGACCGGCCGGCCCTCGATCACCCCGGCGTGCAGCGAGTGCTCGGTGGCCACCACCGCCCGGACCCCGGCGAGGCGGGCGGCGAGGCGCCCGTAGAGGCCGGCCCGGTAGAGGTGGGTGTGCACCACGTCGTAGCGGCCGGCCCGGATCAGCCGGACCAGCCGGGGCAGTGCGCCGACGTCCCGGTTGCCGCGCATGGCGAGGTGGTGGACGGTGACGCCCTCGGCCCGCAGCGCGGCGGCGACCGTGCCGGGGTTGGTCAGCGCGACCACCTCGCAGTGCTGGTGCGCCGGCAGGTGCCGCAGCAGCAGCTGCAACTGGCGCTCGGCGCCGCCGGAGGCGAGGCCGGTGACGATGTGCAGCACCCTCACCGCCCGGCCCCCCTGCTGCGCCGCAGCTCGGTGACGGTGTCGCGGAACCGGTGCCGGCCGCGCTTGGCGCGCAGCCGCCAGGCACCGTCGCGGTCGCCGACGTAGCAGCGGGGCAGCGCGTAGCGGCCGGTCAGCGGCGAGTGGGCGATGGCGCAGGCGTAGTCGTAGCCGGCGTCGCGGACGGCCTGGGCGGCGGGCAGGTCCACCGCGCCGTACGGGTAGCAGAAGCCGGTGACCGGACCGCCGACGACCTCCTCCAGGGCCCGGCGGCTCTCCCGGGTCTGGGTGGCGAGGGCGGCGGCGGGCAGGCCGGGGAGCGACTGGTGGCCGAGGCCGTGCGAACCGATCTCCCATCCGGCGGAGGCGAGTTCGGTGACCTCCTGGACGGTGAGCAGCTTCTTGCGGGGGCCCTCGACGTCCCAGTCGTTGGCCCGGCCGAGCAGGTCGGCGACCACGTAGGCGGTGGCGGTGAAGCCGTACGCCTGGAGAATCGGTACGGCGTACCGGGCGAAGTCGGCGTAGCCGTCGTCGAAGGTGAGGCCGACCAGCCGGTCGTCCTGGCCGGCGGCCCGGGCGCGCATCAGCTCGCGGACCGAGACGCCGCGGCGGCCGCGCCGGTGGAGCCAGGCGATCTGCTCGGCGAACCGCTCGGGGCTGACGGTCAGCTGGTACGGGTCCTCCTCCTCGACGGCCACCGAGTGGTACATCAGGATCCACGGCGAGGGGCCCTGTGGGCCGGGCGGGGCGGCGGCGGGGCGGCGGCTTCCGGGCAGCTGTGCCTGGGGACGGCGGACGCCGGTGCGCGGCGCTTCGGCGCGTGGGCCGCCCGCCGTCGGCACGGCTGCGCGGCGAACGCCCGACAGGGCCGAACGGACGGAACCCCGTTCAACGTCCATGGGGAAGCTTCCCTTCATCGGCAACAGGTGGCGGGCACAGGGCCCGGACGGCGGCGAGGACCGGTCCGCGCACCTCGCGGGCACCGAGGCCGGTGCCGAGGGCGGCGAAGGCCAGCGCCACGGTGAGGCCCCCGAGCAGCGTCGAGAGCAGGGGGCCGGCGGCGAGCGCCGCCACGGGGGTTCCGAGGGCCGCCGCGCCGACGGCGGCGGCCAGCAGCCGGGCGTGGCCGCCGAGGACCAGCCGCAGGCGCAGCGCGATGCCGCGCAGGACCAGGCCGCGCAGCAGCAGCGCGGCGGCGGCGGTGATGCCGGCCGCGTTGCCGGCGGCCAGGCCGAGGGCGCCGAGGCGGGGGGTGGTGAGCAGCCCGACGGTGACGGTGACGACCAGGCCGAGCACCATGGCGCCGGCCGGGTACCAGTCGAGCAGCCGGCGGCCGCCGTCGTCGCTGCCCGGGTCGCCGGCCCGGCGGACCACGGGACGGAGCGAGAAGTACGGGCGGATCATCACGCCGATCAGCGCCTGGGCGGGCAGGCCGAAGCTGTAGACCCGGATGACGGCGGCGGTGGCGGCGGTGTCCTGCGGGCCGAAGGCGCCGCGCTCGAAGAGCAGCGCGACCACCGAGGGCGCGCAGGCGAGCAGGAAGGCGGTGCCGAGCAGGACGACGGCGGCGGCCTGTCCGAGGTCCTTCTCGACCCGGTCCCGGGCGGCGGTGAGGTCCCCGGCGGCGAGCGCCCGGGCGACCAGCGGGAAGGTGACGGTGCAGATCAGGATGGCCGCGGTCATGGCGAGCTGGGAGACCTTGGCGGCGTAGTTGAGGTGCGAGATGGTGCCGGGCGGCAGCCCGGAGCCGAGGAAGCGCTCGATGAAGACCTGGGCCTGCCGGGTCAGGGTGAACGCGGCCACCGGCAGCAGGGCGAACGGGATCAGCACCAGCGCGTGGGGCGAGCGGCGGCCCGTGGCGGGACGGCCGGAGCGCAGCCGGCGCAGGAACGGGGCGACCAGCAGGCCGGCCATCAGCAGGCTGCCGAGCGCGACGCCGATCGCGGCGGAGCGCACGCCCCAGAGCGCGTGGCAGCCGAGCAGCACGCCGAGGATGCCGAGGTTGTACGCGACGTAGATGCCCGCCGGGGCGGTGAAGCAGTGATGGGCCCTCAGCGCGGCGGCGAGGTAGCCGGCCACGCCGAAGGGCAGCACGGTGAACGCGGTGATCCGGGTGCAGGTGACGGCGAGTCCCGGGTCGGCCAGGCCGGGGGCGAGCAGGTCGACCAGCCGGTCGGCGCCGAGTGCCGTGCCGAGGGAGAGCGCGCTCAGGGCGAGCAGCAGCCAGGGCAGGGTGGCGCGGACCAGTTGGCGGACCGGGTCGGGGCCGTCGGGGCGCTCCTCGCGCAGCACCAGGGCGAGGGCGAAGGCGGGCACCATGAGGAAGGACATGGCGTCCTCGATCAGCAGCGGTGCGGCGGTCTCCGGCACGGTCCAGGCGACCAGGAAGGCGTCGGTGCCCTGGTTGGCGCCGAAGTAGCGGGCCAGGAGCAGGTCGCGGAGCAGGCCGAGGCCGGAGCCGGCGGCGCTGAGCACGGCGGTGACGCCGAAGGCCTTGGCGAGGAAACCGCGCCGGGGGGCGGCGTGGGTCTCGGCCGCGGGTACCGGCCGGGAGGCCGGGAGGGTGGGGGTGAGCGCGGCCGGCCGGTCGGTGCTCATCGGGCGGCCTCCGGGCCGGCGGCGCGCGCGGCACGGGCGGCGAGGCCGAGGACGACGGAGGTCAGCACGGTGGTGGTGCCGCCGATGTCCGCGTAGAGGAAGTCGACCAGCACCCAGACCAGCAGGGCCAGTGCCGCCAGGCCGGGGCCGGTGGCGCGGCGCAGGCACCCGAGGAGCAGGCCGAGGAAGAGGGCGAGGTAGGCGACGATGCCGATCAGGCCCTGTTCGCTGAGGACCAGGAAGTACATGTTGTGCGGGGAGAGCAGCGGTTCGCGCTGGAAGCCGATGGTGGCGTCGGCGGCGTCGCTGCCGGAGGAGAGCCGCAGCGGGGCGCGGCTGTCGCGCAGTTGCTGGAAGGCCTTGGGCCCGGCGCCGCCGACCGGGTGGTCCTGCCAGATGCGTCCGGCGGTGGACCAGAGGTCGTAGCGGTCGGAGACGGACTGGTCGGGGGCCGCCGACACGGAGCCGATCGACGTGAGGCGGGCGGTGACGCCCGAGCCGCCGAGGCCGAGACCGCCGATCAGCACCACGCCGGCGGCCAGGGCGAGGACGGCGCTGCGGACGGCGAGCCGAGCGTCGGCGCGCAGCAGCAGGACGGTGGCGGCGGCCCCGGTGGCGATCCAGCTGCCGCGGCTGAAGGAGACGGCGAGCGGGAAGGCGAGGAAGGCGGCCGCCGCGTACATGGCGCGGCGCAGCCGCCGGTCGCCGCCGGGGTGCCGTTCGCCGAGGGCGAGGGCGAGGGCGGCGAGGAGGCCGTAGCTGACGACGGTGGACATCGCCATGATGTCGAGCGCGCCGAAGGTGCCAACGGCCCGGATCGGCCGGCCGGTGTAGGAGGCGCCGGTCCGGGTGAGGTACTGGTGGGCGCCGACCACGCCCTGGACCAGCGCGGCCGCGACGAAGGAGCCGAGGACCAGGCGCTGGTCGGTGCGGTCGCGCAGGGCGCAGAGGACGGCGACGGGCACCAGGACGAAGACCTGGGCGAGCCGGACGAAGCCGGTGAGGCTGGTGGCCGGGTCGATCGAGCCGATGGTGGCGACGGCGGCGGCGACCACGATCGCGCCGAAGCGGACGGCGGCGGTCCGGCCGATCGCGGGGGTACGGCCGCGCACCAGGTCGGCGGCGGTGAGGGCGACCAGGGCGAGCGAGGCGAGGTCGGCGGCGGTGATGTGGACGGCGGCGGTGACGTCCTTCTCGCCGGTGGGGACGCAGACCAGCAGGACGGTGGCGGCGGCGAGGAGGCTGGGCCGTTCCAGGAGGGCCGTCCCGGCCCGGCGTAAGGCCCGGGCGGGTTCGGGGACGGCGGTGAGGGTCAGGGCCACGCTGGGTCAGCTCCCGTCCGGGTGGAGCATCAGGGCCGCGGTGCGGCACAGGATCTTGACGTCCTGCCAGAGGCTCCAGCTCTCGATGTAGCGGTTGTCGAAGCGGGCCCGGTCCTCGATCGAGGTGTCCCCGCGCAGGCCGTTTACCTGGGCGAGGCCGGTGAGGCCGACCGGGACGCGGTGGCGGTCCGCGTACTCGGGGTAGGCCTGGCTGAACCGCATGACGAAGTAGGGGCGCTCGGGACGCGGGCCGACCAGGCTCATGTCGCCGCGCAGGACGTTCCACAGCTGCGGCAGCTCGTCCAGGGAGCTGCGGCGCATCAACTTGCCGACGGCGCCCATCCGGTGGTCCTGGGAGATGTTCCAGCGGGTCGCCGACTCGTGCTCGTTGCTGGGGCGCAGGGTGCGGAACTTGAGGACGGTGAAGACCCGGCCGTCCAGCCCGGTGCGCTGCTGGCGGAAGAGCACGCCGGGGCCGGTGTCGAAGCGGACGGCGAGTGCGCACAGCACGAGCACGGGGGCGAGGGCGAGCAGGCCGAGGCCGGCTGCGGTGACGTCCAGGGCGCGCTTGGCGGCCCAGCCGGGGCGGCGCATCGCCGGGCGGCCGACCCGCAGGCAGGGGAAGCCCCAGAGGTGGTCGCCGCCGGTGTGGCGGCCGGTCTCCAGCGAGCCGTGCTCGCGCAGGGCGGGGACCAGCCAGACCTGGCAGCCGAGCCGAGCCGCGTCGCGCAGGGCGGCGGCGGTCTCGGCCTCGTCGGCGGCGCCGGCGGTGGCGACGACGTGGTGGACGCGGTGGCGGCGGATCTCGCGCTCCAGCACCTCGCGGCCGCCGAGCACCGGCAGGTCGGTGTCGCCGGCCAGCAGCGGCGGGTCGGGGTCGAGGAAGCCGACGGGGCGCATCCCGTACTCGCCGCGCTCGCTGAGGGCGGCGGCGACCCGGCGGCCGAGCCGGCCGGCGCCGAGGACCAGGACGGGGCTGGGGCGGCTGCGGCGGAGCCGGCGGACCAGGTGGTAGAGCAGGGCGCGGCCGCAGACGGCGAGCAGCAGCTGGGCGCCGAGCAGGGCGGTGAGCCGGGCCGGGGTGGCGGGTCCGCAGTCGGGCCAGCGTCCGCCGAGGCAGCCGGCGAGGGTGACGGCGAAGGCGGTGGCGACCACGGCCCGGACGGTCAGCGCGGGGAGTTCGTCGAGGACGGAGAGGGTGAGCCGGGTGCGGTAGAGGCCGGCGGCCAGGTTGAGCACGAGCAGCAGCGGAAGCAGGGCGGCCACGCCGAGCAGCGGCTCGACCCGGGCGGCCGGGTCGAGGGCGCGGTTGGCGATCCCGGTGGCCGTGCACAGCGCGAGGGCGTCGACCGCGGCCAGGGCGGCGGGCAGGGCGAGCCGGGAGCGGACCGGCCGCCGGTGGCGGCGGACCGGCGGGGCGCTGCGGGTCTGGGCGGACCGGGCCGGGCGGTCGAGCAGCCCGGTGGCGGGCCGACGCTGGCCGGACAGGGGCCGGCCGGGCCGTGGCACGCTGTCGTGGTCAATGGTCATCAGCGCACGAACTCCCCTGCTGTGTGCCCGGGGTGACGGCTTCCCGGCACCGGTTGGCCCGGAGCAGCCGCCCCGGCCCGGCGGGCTCGGTCCTGACAGCGCCTGCTGCCGCCGGCGGCTTTCGGTTCTCTCGTGAATTCCCGGTATGAAATCGAAACGATGCAGGCGAAATCAGACATTACCGACCGCGGACTGGAATGCCGGAAGGTGACTTGCCATTTCATTCCAGCCGCCCATTAATAGGTATTTCTGACTTCACATCCCGCCCACAACCGGTTGCGGGTGCGAATTGCGGCAGCGCCGGAGCGGCCGTCATTCACGGCATGTGAAACGATCAGATCCGCTGCGGGACACGGGCGCGGCGGCGCCCCGCAGCCGGCCCCGCCCCCAGCAGGTCCCGGTAGAGCGCGTCCACCTGTTCGACCACCGATCGCACGTCATGGCGGGCCGCGGCATGGTCACGCAGGCGCACACCGCGTCGCTCGCACTCGATCGGATCTGACAGCGCTTCGGCCATTCGGGTGGCGAGCGCCCCGGCATCCTCCGGCGGCACCACGGCCTGCTTCCGCTCAGCCGGCGGAAGGCATTCCCGGGCTCCGGGAACATCGGTCAGCAACACCGGGCGGCCCATCGCCATCGCCTCCAGCGGAGCCAGCGCCATCCCCTCCCAGCGCGACGGCAGCACCACCAGGTCCGCCGCCGCCAACCACGGCCGCGGGTCCGGGACGTCCCCGGCCAGCCGGACCCGGGACGGCTCGGCGGACTCCCGCACGGTGTCGGCCAGGACGGCCCCGTCCGGACCGCCGCCGACCAGCGCCAGCCGCGCCTGCGGCACCCGGCGCAGCACCTCGGGCCAGGCGGCGAGCAGCACGTCCTGGCCCTTCTGCCGGCAGAGCCGGCCCACGCAGACCGCCAGCGGGGCGTCCAGGTCCAGCCCGAGTGCGATCCGGGCGGAGCGCCGCTCGGCCGGCGCGTAATGGCGGACGTCCACACCGTTGGGCACCACCGCCCAGTCGGCGTGCAGGCCGGCCGCGACGCCGTCGGCCCGCTCCTGGACGCTGACGCAGAGCAGCCGGTGCGCCCAGCGCGTCGCGTACCGCTCCCAGTGCAGGGTGGCGGCCGCCAACGCGCCGTCAACCGCGGCGAACGACCAGGCGTGCGGCTGGAAGACGGTCGGAACCGCACCCCGGATGGCCAGCCGGCCCGCCAGGCCGGCCTTGGCACTGTGCAGGTGGACCATGTCGGGCGCGGCGGCCCGGACGATCCGGCGCAGCCGCCACGTCTCGGCGGCGGTGGCCGGGCCGGGCGCACGGCGGGCGGGCCAGTCGAGGACCAGCGCGCCGACGGCGGCGGCCTCCTCGGCCAGCCGGCCACCGCGCGGACAGGCCACCAGCACCCGGTGTCCGGCCTCGCGCTGGCCGCGGACCAGGTCGACGACGACGCGGGCGACTCCGCCGTCGACGGGCTGTGAAATGTGAAGGATCGTCATATGCACGGCGGCGAGCCTAGGGTGGCTCCGCCGCGCCGGGGGGCCGCCGTCACCCTCAGGTGGCGGCCGTCCACCCGTACGGCTTGGTGGTCGTACGGGTGGACGGCCCGCTCGAAGAAACGCCCGATTCGGGCGGCGGGGTCAGCGGACCTCGGCGGCCAGGTTGGCCAGCACCTCGTCGTGGATCCGGTTCAGGCCCTTGGGGGCGAAGGTCCGCTCGAAGAAGCCGCCGATACCGCCGGCACCCTGCCAGGTCGCCGAGACGGTCACCTTGGACCGGCCCTCGCCGACGGCGGAGACCTTCCAGGTGATCACCATGCTGGAGTTGGCGTCCTTCTCCACCAGCTGGTCCGGCGTCGGCGCCGAGACGGTGAACAGGCAGTCCCGGACCCGCTTCTCGGTGGCCTGGAGCTTCCAGTGCACCTGGGTGCCCGCACCGGTCCCGCCGACCCGGACCTCGTACTCGCTGTACTGCGCGGGCAGCAGCTTGGGGCGGGTCACCTGGTAGTCGGCCAGCGCCTCGTACACCCGCTCGGGGGCGGCGTCGTAAACCCGCTCGGTGGTGGCCTGCACCTGTCCCATGGTCCTGCTCTCCTTCGTCCTCGGACTGCCGTTTCACCGGCAAGCCAACCACAGCGAGGGGGTGGGACCGACCAGGCCCCGGGCCGGCCTAGGCCAGCCGGAGGCCTCCGGTCCGCTGGGCCCGGGCCTCGCCGAGGCGCAGCGCCACGGCCGCACCCGCCAGCAGCAGGACGCAGAGCGCCGCCAGCCAGGCCAGGCCCGGCGCCAGCTCGCCGAGCCCCTCGCCCTCCAGCAGGGCGCCGCGGACCACGGCCAGGCTGCCGGTCAGCGGCAGCGCCGCGCCGAGCACCCGCAGCACGCCGGGCAGGGCGAAGACGGGCAGCCGGACGCCGGCGACGAACCACATCGGGTCATCCAGCACGGTGTAGACGAACGCGGAGTCCCGGGAGAAGACCATCAGGCTGTTGAGCAGCGCGCCCCAGGCCACCGCGGGCAGCAGCAGGGCCAGCAGCACCACCGGGTACATCCACGGCCCGGCGACGTCCAGCTCGCCGAAGCCGAACGCGGCGGCGCCCAGGAAGCAGGTCAGCAGCCAGGCGTTCTGCACCAGCGCGCCGGCGCCGTTGGCCAGCATCAGGACCAGCCGGTCGGCGGGTGAGAGGAAGAGCAGCTCGAGGGTGCCGGTGGTGCGCTCGTAGGCGAAGTTCCAGGCGGACTGGACGAGCGAGAAGAAGAACGCCCAGGCCAGCGCACCGGTGGCGAGGAAGCCGAGCAGCCGGCCCGGGTCGGCGGCGAGCGGCCACCGGGCGGCGGCGGCCGACCCGGCCGCGATCGGGTGCAGCGTGTAGTAGGTGGCGGCGAGCTGGAGCAGCGGCCAGACCAGCATCGACGCGACCACGAGCGGCTGGCCGAACATCGTGCGGTGCTGCTTCAGCGCCTCGGCGGCGAACACCTTGCCGGCGTGCCGCAGGGTGCGGCCCCCGTCCCGGCTCCCGGGCCGCGGCCGGGGGCGGCGGGTGGTGCCGGGGCGCGGCGGCGGGAGGGTGCGGCCGGCGGCGTGGGGCGGCCACAGGCTCCGATCGGCCAGGCCGAGCAGCTGCACCTCGGTGGACGGCAGGCCGGTCACGCGGCCACCGCCGACCGGGGGTGCGCGGGGGCCGGCGCCGCCCCGGTGAGCGCGAGGACGGCGTCCTCCAGGCTGGCCTCGGTGACCTCCAGGCCGCCGATCGCCCCTCCGGCGGCGACGATCGCCCCGGCCAACGGCCCGGCCACGTCCTCCGGGTGGCGGACGGTGACCAGCAGGGCGCCCTCCTCGGTGGTCTCCAGCTGCGCGCGGACGCCCAGGCCGGCCGTGAAGCCGGTGACCGCGGACTCCAGCGCGGGCGAAGGGTTGGTGACGGTGACCCGGACGCTGCGGTGACTGCCGGTCGCCGCCTTGAGCTCCGCCGGGCTGCCGGCCGCGAGGTGGCGGCCGCCGGAGATCACGTAGACGTGCTCGCAGAGCTCCTCGACCTCGGTCAGGTAGTGCGAGGTGAGCAGCACGCCCCGGCCCTCGGCGGCGAGGGAGGCGACCACCCGGCGCAGGTCGCGGGCGATCGGCGCGTCCAGCCCGAGGGTGGGCTCGTCCAGCAGCAGGTACGCGGGGTCGTTGATCAGGCCGCGGGCGATCGAGAGCCGCTGCGTCATGCCGCGCGAGTACCGCTCGACCGGGGTGTCGGCGGCGTCGGTGAGGCCGACCAGCTCCAGCAGCTCACCGATCCGGGGACGCAGCACGGGGTTGGGGACGTCGTAGAGGTGGCCGAAGTAACGGAGGTTCTCGGCGCCGGTGAGCTTGGCGTAGACCATCCGCTCGCCGCCGGCGATCAGGTTGATCCGGCGCCGGGCCTCGCGGGCGTACTCGACCACGTCCAGGCCGTCCAGGGTGACGGTGCCGGAGGTGGGCCGGAGCAGGGTGGCGAGGATCTTGATGGTGGAGGTCTTGCCGGCGCCGTTCAGGCCGAGCAGGCCGGTGACCCGGCCGGGCGGGATCTCCAGGTCGAGGCCGTCCACGGCGGTCTTCACGGTGCGCGGGCCGAACAGGCCCTTGTCCCGGGTGCGGAAGGTCTTGCGCAGGGCGCGGGTGCGGATCACGTCAGCGGCTCCTCGAAGTCGGCGGCGGGGTGCGGTGCGGGTGCGGTCGGCGGTGCGGTGCGGTCGGCGGTCGGCGCGGGCCGGCGGTGCGGGCGCGGACCGGCGGTGGGGGTCGTCCGGCGGTGCGGGTCGTCCGGTTCAGGGGTCAGAAGCCCCGTTCGACGGCGCGGCGTTCGGCGGCGGGCAGCAGCCGCAGACCGAGCAGCAGGTAGCCGGCGCTGAGGGCGAGGCAGGTGACGAGCCGCGGGAGCAGGTCGCTGAACGGCCGCCCCTGGCCGAGCGCGTCGCGCAGGACGTCCATCGCCGGGGTGACGGGCAGCAGCTCGGCCAGCCACTGGGCGGGCGCCGGGAGGTAGCTGTTGGGGAAGGTGATGCCGCACAGCAGCGAGACGGCGAGGAAGACGGTGTTCTGCGAGATGTGCGCCTCGCCCGCGACGATCATCAGCGCGCCGAGCACGACCGCGACCGCGAAGACCGCGGCGGTCAGCGCCACCACCCCGGCCAGGGCGGCCAGCGGGTGCCAGGCGGGCAGGGTGATCCCCAGGACGGCCGCGAACCCGCCGAGCAGTCCGACCTCGACGGCGGTGTTGAGCAGTGCGAAGCCGGTGAAACCGAGCAGGTACGGCAGCCGCCCGGCCGGGGCGATCAGCAGCGCCCCCAGGGTGCCCTGGCGCTGTTCGGTGATCAGCGCCTTGCTGCTCCAGAGCAGCATCCGGACGGTGAACATGTAACCCGCGGCGCCGATCGCAACGTAGCCGAGGTAGTCGGCGCCGCCGGTGCGGGCGGTGAAGTCCTCGGCCACCGAGCCCCCGCCGATGGCGTGCAGGCCCAGGTAGGACAGGCCGATGGTGAACACCCCGATCAGCAGGCAGCCGATGGCGTACGACCACGGGTAGGCCCGGCTGGTCATCGTCCAGGTCCGGCGCAGGGTCGCCCAGGCGACGGGCATGTGCCCCCCTCTCACTCTTCAGGATTGAGTTCCGAAAGGGAACTTACAAGTTCCCTTTCGGAACTTGCAAGGGGGGTGCGAGGATGGGACGTCCTGATGGCGAGGAGGGGCAACGGTGCTCAAAGACGTGCCAGAGCGCGACGCAAGCTGTGCGATCGCCCAGTCGGCGGCGGTGATCGGCGACTGGTGGAGCATCCTGATCGTCCGCGAGACGGCGCGCGGCCGGCTGCGCTTCGACGAGCTCCAGCACGAGCTGGGCATCTCCCGGAAGGTCCTCACCGAGCGGCTCGGCCACCTCACCGAGGCCGGCGTCCTGGAACGGGTGCCCTACCAGAGCGGGCCGGTGCGGTACGAGTACCGGCTCACCGAGTCCGGACGCGGGCTGCTGCCGGTACTGGTGGCGATGCAGGACTGGGCCGACCGCTGGCTGCTCGGCGACGGCACGCTCTCCGGCTCGGCCGCACCCGACAGCGCCGAGACCGCCCGCCTCGCCGCGCTGCCCGGCACCCGGCTGCCGGAGCTCACCCTGCCCGCGCACACCGGCGGCGAGCTGGACCCGGTCGACCCGGCGGCCGGCGCCACCGTGCTGTTCTGCTACCCCGCCACCGGGCGGCCCGCGCCGTTGCCGGCCGGCTGGGGGGACATCCCCGGCGCGGTCGGCTGCACGCTGGAGAACCGGCTGTTCCGTGAGGCGTACCCCGAGTTCCGCGCGGCCGGCCTGGCGCTGCGCGGAGTCTCCACCCAACGGCCGGACGAGCAGAGGGAGTTCGCCGAGGCCGAGGCCATCCCGTTCCCACTCCTCTCCGACCTCGACGTCCGGCTGACGGCCGCACTGCGACTGCCCACCTTCCACGTCGGCCAGGGCCTGCGGCTGAAGCGGGCGGTGCTGGTGCTGGACCGCGAACGGGTGGTGCGCCGGGCGATCTTCCCGGTCACCGACATCCCGGGCGCCGTCCGGCAGGCGCTCGCGGACGCCCGAGAGGTGGCCCTCCGCACACCGTGCCCGCCGGGTTAGGGTGGCCGGTGTGCTCGATCAGGTGACAGCAGTGCGCTACGTCGACCCGCTGCGGGCCGGCGGCTCCGTGCCCGGCGTCGTGGAGACCGACGACCTGGGCACGTACGTGGTCAAGTTCACCGGCGCCGCCCAGGGGCGCAAGGCCCTGGTGGCCGAGGTGATCGTCGGTGAACTGGCCCGGCGGCTCGGCCTGCCGGTGCCGGAACTGCGGCTGGTCGACTTCGACCCGGCGGTCGCCGACGGCGAGCCGGACGCCGAGATCCAGGACATCCTCAGGGCCAGCGGCGGGCTCAACCTCGGGATGGACCTGCTGCCCGGTGCCCGCGACTACCGGCCCGGGATGATCCCGGTCGACCCGGTCCAGGCCGGCCGGGTGGTCTGGCTGGACGCGCTCACCGGCAACGTCGACCGCACCGTGCACAACCCCAACCTGATGGTCTGGCACGGGAAGCTCTGGCTGATCGACAACGGCGCCGCACTGGTCTTCCACCACCGCTGGTCCGCCGCCGGCTCCGCCGTCGCCAAGCGGTACGACCTCAGCGCCCACGCCCTCGGCGGCTGCGCCCCCGACGTCACTCAGGCCGACGCCGCGCTCGGGCCGCTGGTCACCCCCGGGCTGCTGGAGGAGGTGCTGGCGCTCGTCCCGGACGAGTGGCTGGCCGACGAGCCCGGCTTCGACTCGGTGGACGCGCTGCGGAACGCGTACGTCACGCACCTGGCCGCCCGCGTGGCGCTCTCCGCGCAGTGGCTGCCGGACGGGTTCCCCACCCCCGAACAGCTGCGAGAGGCCGAGCTCCGGCGGGCCGAGCGGACCAGGGCCGGCCGGCCCGCCTGGCTCCAGGAGGTGCCGGACCTGCACGGCAAGCCGTCGGTCGACACGGTCTGGGACCACCACTTCGAGTGACGGGCCCGCAGGCCTGCTGCGGCCCGACCCGGACGGCCCGTCGCGGGGCCCCGGGCCGGTGCGGCCCCGCAGGCCTGGCGCGGACCGGTGCGGACCGGTGCGGACCGGTGCGGACCCGTGCGGGCTCAGCCCATCGCCGGGCGGATCCAGGTGAAGTACTCGACCGCCGTGCCGAGGAGCAGGCCGGTGCAGTGCAGCGCGAAGAGCGCGCCCGCGTTGGTCCGGCGCACCGCGGGCACCAGCAGCAGCAGGGCCGGCACCGCCACGCCGAGCAACGGGCCGAGCGCCAGCATCAGGGCCAGGAGCAGCACGTCGGCCGCCGTCGAACCGGAGGCGAGCCCCATGACGCCGGCCACCAGGCCGCCGCCGGCCATCATCGTCAGCATCGGCGCCGCGGCGAGCACCTCGGCGGCCCCCACCAGCAGCCACGGCCAGACCCGCCCGCCGCGCCGGGGGGCCGGGGTCTGCTGCCAGCCGGTGAAGGTCTGTGCCATGGGGGTTCCGCTCCTCGAACAGGGCCTGGTCGCGCTTGCGGATCCATCCTGCCGACCCGGTCCGGGCGGCCGCCTGAGTACCCGTACTCAAACGACGGTGGGGAGCGGGACCGGAGTCCCGCTCCCCACCGGAGCGTGTGCGTTCAGCCGGTCACCCGGTCAGCGCGTCAGCGCCACCACTGGACCGCCTTCTCGGCGTTGATGATGCCGGCGCCGTAGAAGCCGTTGTCGTTCTCGCCGCCCTCGCAGGTGGCGTTCCACTCACCGGCACCGCCCGGGTTGAACGGGGCCGACGGGCAGGCGTGCGACTCGGCCTGGTTGGTGAGCAGCTCGGTCAGCTCCTCCGGGCTGGCCCACGGGTGGGTGCTGGCGAGCAGCGCGAGCACACCGGCGACGTGCGGCGAGGCCATCGAAGTGCCCTGCATGTAGCCGTAGCCGCCACCGGGGATGGTGGACAGGGTGCGGCCGTTCTTGTCCGGGGTGTCCGGGATCTGGTAGCGGCGGTCGCCACCGGGGGCGGCGACGGTCACCTTGCCCTTGCCGTAGCTGGAGTAGTAGGCCTTGTCACCGTTGACGCCCACCGAGGAGGCGACGACGACGCCGTCCAGCTCGGTCGGCAGGCTCAGGCAGTCGGTGGTGACCGGACGGGTGCCGGGCGTGGTGTCGTCCGGGCTGGTGACGTCGGTGGTCTTGTGGGCGAGGTCGATGTTCTCGTTGCCCGCCGCGGCCACGTTGAGGACGCCCTTGCGCTGCGAGAACTCGACCGCGCGACGGACGGCGGTGGTGATCGCCGCCTGGTCCGCGTCGTTCTGGCAGTTGAACATCCACGGGTCGACGTAGTAGCTGTTGTTGGTCACGTTGAACTTGTGCTCACCGGCCCAGACGAAGCCGCAGATCGCGTACTCCGGGTAGATGAACTGGTTGTCGTCGACGACCCGGACCGCGGCCAGCTTGACGTTCGGGGCGATGCCCTCGATGCCCTTGCCGTTCTTGGCGGCGGCGATGGTGCCGGCCACGTGGGTGCCGTGGTCGCCGTCGACGCCCGGCTGCCAGGCCTTCCAGTCGGTGTTCGGCTTGCCGCCGTCGATGCAGGAGACCGACTGCGAGGCGTCCACGTTGGCCGCGAGGTCCTCGTGGGTGGCGTCGATGCCGGAGTCCAGCACGCCGACGGTGACGTTGCGGCTGCCGAGCGAGATCTTGTGGGCCTTGTCCACGCCGATCTGGCGCATGTCCCACTGGTTGGCCCAGTTGGGCTCCTGGCCGGCGGCGGCGGCAGCGGCGGCAGCGGCGGCGGTCGGCGCGGGGGCGGCCTCGGCCTTCTGGGTGTCGGCGGCGGTGATGCCCTTGGTGCGGCTGGCGCCGACCGACTGGACACCCTTGGCCTGACGCAGCTTGGAGGCGAACTTGGTGTCGTTCGAGCGGGCGATCACCACGCCGATCTGCTCGTACGAGTACACCACGGACCCGCCGAGGGTCGTGATGGCCTTCTCGACCTTCTGCACCTGGCCGTGGTTGGCCTGGGTGTTGACGACGTAGCTGAGCAGCGGCCCGGTCGTCGGCTCGGCCCCGGTGGCCGCGACGGCGGTACCGGCGGGCAGCGCCAGGGCACCGGCCGTGGCGAGAACGACGCCCACCGCGGCGTACCGGGTCCGGCTGATCCGAGGAACACTCATAGGGGTTGGCCCTCCCGAGTCGACGTGCAGCTGCGGCTGGCAGATGCAGTGGAATGATCGGGACGCTAGTGAACATGCGTTGCAATCCGCAAGAGGTAGTCATCTAATCGACACCGTTCGATCACTTCCGAGTGTTGCCACTCCTCCGTTGTCGACTCATCGTCAATCCATAAAGTGAATATCCGGCCTTCTGCTGATATCCCGTGCCCGGCCGTGGACGATCCACAATTTCCGGAGGGTGGGAGGCCCGGCGCCGCTGCGCCGTGAGGGGACCAGTGCCGAGGTCAGAGCCGGTACAGGCGGCGGGCGTTGTCGGCGGCCACCTGACGGGCGAGGCGCTGGGCGTCGGCCGCCGAGCAGGCGCCGTCGGCCCGCCAGCGGTCCAGCAGGGCGCCCAGGCCGTGCCGGAACTGCGCCGCACCGGCCAGGTACAACTCCGGCAGTCCGTAGGCGTCGGTGGAGAAGAGCAGTTTTCCGAACGGCGCGAGTTCCAGCATCTCGCCGAGCACGGCCGCCACCCGGGGGCCGACGTAGGAGGCGGTCAGCCCGAGGTCGGTGTACACCTGCGGGAAGGCCTGGGCCAGCCAGGCCGCCTGCCGGTGGTACGGGTAGCCGTGCAGCAGCACCAGCGGCACGCCGAAGGGTTCGGCGGCCCGGACGAAGTCGGTGAGCAGCGACGGGTCGGCCCGGTGCAGGGTGAGGTCCGGATCACCGAAGCCGGTGTGCAGTTGGAGCGGCAGGCCGAGCCCGGCGCAGACGTCCAGGGCCGTCCAGAGCAGGTGGTGCAGCAGCACGGGATCGGTCATCCGGCCGCGCCCGGCACGCTGCCACCGCCCCGCGGCGGCCGTCACCGCCGCCGTGGAGGGCCGTTCGCCGGGCACCGCCAGTTCGTGCCGGTAGGCCACCACCGACTTGACCGCCACCGCCCCGGTGGCCGCGGCCGCCAACGCTCCGCGGACGGCGAGCGGCCAGGCTCCGGCGCCCGTCGGCACGGACTCGGCGACGGACTCCAGCCGGACCACTTCGCGCACCCGGGCGCCGGCCGCGTCGGCGAACTCGCTGAGCGGCAGCAGCGGACGGCCCGCCGCCTCGGTCAGCCCGGTGTCCACCAGGCAGGTGTCCAGGGCGGCCGCGGCCAGCAGCCGGCGGGTGGCCTCGGGGGCGCCCAGCTCGCGCCGGCGGGCCAGGTAGTCGGCCGCGGGGGTGTGCGCGGGCAGGCCGAGTGCGGGCGGGCACCAGCGGCGGACGGCCAGGCCGAGCGCGCTGTCGAACGGCGAGGTGCCGGGCGCGGGCGGCCGGTCGGACTCGGTGAGCAGCCCGGTCAGGGCGTCGTCGGACAGGTCGGCCGCCACCACGCTGTGGCAGTGGTGGTCGACCAGGGCCGGGACGTCCAGCGAGGGCACCGCTCAGTACCGCCAGCGGGTGGCCGCGACCAGCTCCTGCGGCGTGGCGTCGGCGTACTGCTCGCTCTCGGCCGTCCGGACGGCCAGCACCGCCTCGTACAGCGGCTCGCCCATCGCCTCGCGGAGCACCGCCGACTTCCGGTACGCCGCGATCGCCTCGGCCGGGCCGGCCGGCAGCCGGGGCACCGTGCCGGGCGTGGCGGCGGCCGGGTCACCGGTGAACTCCGGTGGCAGTGCGAGTCGTTGGTCCAGCCCGGCGAGTCCGGTGGCGAGCACGGCGCCGACCGCCAGGTACGGGTTGGCGGTGGCGTCGAAGCACTTGATCTCGGCGTTGGCGGCGGTGGACCGCTCCCCGGAGGAGCCGGTGACCAGCCGCAGCGCGGCCTCCCGGTTCTCCAGGCCCCAGCACTGGTAGGCGCCAGCCCAGTGCGAGGGCACCAGCCGCAGGTAGCCGGCCGGGCTGGAGGATCCGAGCACCAGCAGCTCCGGCAGCGCGCCGAGCACCCCGGCGAGGAAGCCCTCGGCCTCGGCCGTCAGCCCGTGCGGGCCGGAGCCGCCGCGGGCGAGGTTGTGCCCGTCGCGCCAGAGGCTGAGGTGGAGGTGCCCGCCGTTGCCGACCGAGCCGGCCTCGACCACCGGGGCGAAGGAGGCCCGCAGGCCGTGCCGGGCGGAGACGGCCCGGATGGTCTGGCGGACCAGGACGGTGGTGTCGGCGGCCTCGACGGGCCCCTCGGGGGCGACGGAGACCTCGAACTGGCCCGGGGCGTACTCGGGGTGGATCTGCAGCACCGTCAGGCCCTGCTCGGCGAGGGCGCGCAGCACCTCGCGCAGGTAGTCGGAGAGGTCCGTCAGCCGGTGCATGCCGTAGGCGGGGCCCGCGGTCGGGAAGCGGGGCTCCTCCTGCGGCTCCCCGGCGAGCGCCACCACCCACTCGACCTCGATGCCGGCCTTGAGGGTCAGCCCGCGCCCGGCGGCGGCGGCCGTCATCCGGCGGGCGAACAGCCGCTGGCAGCCCGGGTGCGGGGAGCCCGCCTGGGTGTACCGCTCACCGGGCGCCCAGGCCCAGCCGGGCTGGGCGGCCAGCGGGACCAGCCGGTCGAGGTCCGGGTAGAGCCGGAGGTCGCCGGTGGGGCCGCCGATCAGGCGGCTGGTGACGATCGTGTCGTCGGCGAGGAAGACGTCGAAGCAGGGCGCCGCGCCGACGCCCCACTGGGCGGCGTGCACCAGGCCGGACAGCGGGACGGCCTTCACCCGCGCGATGCCCGCGTTGTCCACCCAGGTCACGGCCACCGCGTCGACCCCGGCGGGGCCGAGCCGCCCGACCGCCTCCTGCGCCCGCGCGGCGCGCTCGGCGCGCGGCGGCAGGGCGACGGCGCCGAGGGGCCCGCCGGAGGGGGCGGCGGCCCCGCCGGCCGGCCCGCCCTCGGGCTCGGAGGGATCGGCGAGGCCGGCTGACGCGACGGTTCCGGTGCTCATGTCTCCATGCTGCCCCGGAGGTTGGGCCCGCGGAACTCCCCTATCGGGTGGTCCGGCCGGACACCCGTCCGCCGGTTCACTCGTCCGGGGCGAACAGGGCCACCAGGTCCCCCGCGGTGAGCCGCTCCAGGGTGTCCGGCGCCGCGTCCAGCCCGCCCGGGTAGAGCCGGTACAGGGCGCCGCCGAGGCCGGCCGGGGCGGGCACGTCGGCGTGCACCAGGGCGGTGAACGCCCGGGCGCCGGTGAGCCGTCCGGCCAGGACGAGGGCGGTGTCGTCGGGCGGGGCGTCCTGGCGGCCGTCGGGCAGGTGCCGGGCGCGCAGCCGCTCGGCGAAGTCCGCCACCGGCTCGTCCGCGGCGCGGCGGTAGCTGTCGATCGCCCCGCCACGGGTGCGGACCAGCACCTCGTCGGTCCGGGCGGCCGCGGTCGCGCAGGAGAGGTCCCAGAGCGTGGCGCGGGTGCCCTCGGCGAAGTGCGCCAGCACGTCGGCGGCCAGCGTGCCGATCCGCTCCCGGTGCCGCCGGACGTTGTGGAAGCCCCCGGAGGCGCTGGTGTTGAGGTCGGTCCAGGTGTAGCTGCGCCCCGTCAGGTCGACGATCATCGGCACGCAGACCTTGGCGTCGCCGCCGAGGTCCAGCCGCTGCCGGACGGCCTTCGGGCGGAAGTGGTCCTTGCGGCCGCGTGCGGACGCCTCGTCCAGCTCCATGAAGCCGGCGAAGGCGTCGGAGAGGTCCTCGAAGGGGATGTCGTTGTAGGCGAAGACGACGACCACGGCGTACCGGTCGCCGCCCGCGGCCAGCGCCGGCAGGTCGAGGTCGACGAACTCCGTGGCGCCGTGCGGCGGCGGGGCCGAGGTGAGGTCGCCGGAGTGCACCGCGGCCCGCGGTCCGTGCACCAGGTGCGTGTAGTCGCAGAGTCCGGTGAACTGCCAGTGCTCGTCGTACAGCGCGACCGAGAGGTCGAGGTCGACCCGCTGGTGCGGCTTCTGCATCCAGTGCAGGAAGAGCCGGACCCGGCGGCCGTCCGGCAGCCGCTGGACGCTGCCGCGGGGCACCGCGACCAGCGTCCTGGCGCCGGCCCGCTCGGCGAACGGCACCACCAGGTCGGCGAGGCCCTCGTCCAGCACCGCGAGGTCGAGGCGCCCGTGCCGACCGGCGCGGCGCAGCAGTTCGGCCTCGATCAGGGTGCAGACGGGTGCACTGAGCGCCGCCGGGACCTCGGTGCCCCAGTCGTCGCGGGCGTGCGCCAGCGCGACCCGCCCGCGCGGGAAGTAGAGCCGGCGCTCACCCGCCTCGCGCGGAGCGCGCAGCCGCCCGTACGCGCCGAGCAGCGGGCCGGGCGCGACCCTGCGCAGCGCGGCCGGGAGCACCCCGGCGAGCTCGGCGGGCAGCGGCTCGCCGGGGCTCCAGGAGGCGTGCACCCGCAGCAGGTGGTGCAGCCGGCGGACCAGCTCGCCCGGACGGCCGGCCAGCAGCCGGACGGCGGCGGGCACGTCACCGCCGGCCAGGGCCCGCTCGACCTTGGCGGCGAAGGTGGTGACCACCAGTCGGGTGTGGCCGGCCGGGGTCTCGTTCACCCGCAGCGGCGCGGGCGCCTCGCGCAGCCGCGGGCCGAGGCCGTGGAGGTCGAGGTCGCTCCGGCGCAGGACGGCGAAGGCGGCCGCCGCGTACGGGAAGCGGTCGCGGTGCTCGTACGGGTGCAGCAGCTCGCCGGCGCGCAGCCAGGCCTGGCGGTGCCGGCCGAGGTCCTCGGCGAGGGTGCCGAGCGGGAACGCGTCGAGGACGGCCAGCAGGTCGCGGCGGAGCGGGCGGGGCAGGTTGCGCAGTCGCAGACCCCTGGCGGTGGCGGGCAGCAGGTCGGGCTCGGCGCCGGACCAGGCCCAGACCAGCCGGAGCACGTCGGTGGCGGTCGTGAGGTGGTCGGCGAGCAGTGGACGGACGGCGTCCCGGTCCCGGTGGAGGAGGGCCGCCAGGACGGTGGCGCGGCTCTCCCGGACGGGGATGTCGGCGGGCAGCCAGCCGGCCGGGTCGGCCGGGGCGTGGCGGAGCAGCACCGCGAGGTCCTCGCGGTCCTGCGGGTTCAGCGGGGTGCGGCGTTCCAGCAGCCGGGCCAGCTCGACGGCGGCGACGGCGGCCGGGTCGCAGCCGTCGGCGAGCCGGAGCGGGCGGAGCAGCGCGTCGGCGGCGTGCTCGCGGGCGGCGTTGCGGACGGCCCGGGCGTCCAGCGGGAGGTACGTCTCCTCGTCGATCGGGACGTCGCAGAGCGGGCAGCGCCCGTGGCCGGCCAGCTCCTCGTGGCACTCGGCGCAGAGCAGGTGGGCGCAGGGCGCGAGGGCGCCGATGCCGGCCTCGGCGCCGGGGCGGGCGCAGCAGCAGCACGGCTGGTTCGGCTGGTTCAGCAGGAAGGCCCGCACGTGTGCCGAGTAGAGGCTGCGGGCGTGCCGCGGCACGCCGTCGGGGAAGGTGCGGAACAGCGGCTTGTGACTGCGGTCGGCGCCGAGTGCGGCGTCGACGCGGCGCAGCAGGGCGCCGCCGGTGTCGGCCAGGGCGGCCGGCCGCAGCCGGGCAAGTGCGGCGCGCAGCGGCCCGGTCAGGAGGTACCCGCGCTGGGCGAGGTCGGCCTCCAGGGCCACCAGCCCCTGCGCGCTCCACGGATCCGGCTCCCCCGCGGACGCCCCGCCCTCGACGACGACGGCCCCGTTCCTGCGCAGCAGCAGCGGGTCGAGACCGGTGTCGGGCGTGGCGGCGTTCTGCTTCTTCACTGGTTCTTCCCCCGGCGGATACGACGAAGCGGGGGCGGAGAGTGGGCGCACTCGGGTTCATTTACAGTGAATGGAGAAGGAAGCACGCCGCGGAGCCGCCCCCGCGCCGCCACCCTAGCGAACCCCCCTCGATCGCCCCGAACGAATTTCCGTTCCGTCGGCGCCCGACCTCTTCCTACTGGTGGGTAGCTTCGCTACAGTGGCCGCACGCACCACCGTCGGGCTTCGGGAGCCGCACCGACGGGGTCGTCCGCAGGCGCGTACACCGCGCGGGGCGGGCGACGGTTGACGGTGCCTCCTTCACCGGCCGGTGCCGCGGATCGCGGCTGGGCCGGGCTTCTTCCCTCGTATCAGAGCCGCTTCCTTCACCTCGAGCGCCTGAGTACCACGGCACACCCGCAGCACGGCCGGAGCGGACCGGCGGCTGCGCCGGTGGCCGCAACCGTCATCTCCCAAGCCCCGCGCGCGGACCCTCCTCCGACGGCGCGTCCGTCGGAGCGCGCGCGGGCCCTCATGACAAGGAGTCAGGACACATGGAGCGTCCCTTCCCCACGGTCGCCGTGGTCGGCCTCGGCACGATGGGTGCCGGCGTCGCGGTGGCGGTCGCGAAGAGCGGCCGCCGGGTGATCGGCATCGAGGCCAACGAGGACTCCGCCGCCCGGGCGCTGGCCCGGATCGAGGAGGCGACCGCGCACGCGGTGGCCCGGGAGCGGATCACCGCGGAGGAGCGGGCCGGACTGCTCGCGCGGATCTCGGTGGGCCACGGCCTGGCGGCCGCCGCCGAGGCCGACCTGGTGATCGAGGAGGTGCCCGAGCAGCTGGAGCTGAAGCGGGAGGTCTTCGCCGAGCTGGACCGGATCTGCCCGGAGAGCACCGTGCTGGCGACCGGTACCACCGCGCTGTCGGTGACCCGGATCGCCGCCGCCACCGCCCGCCCGGAGCGCGTGCTGGGCCTGCACTTCTTCAACCCGGTGCACACCATGAAGCTGGTCGAGGTGGTCCGCACCGTGCTGACCGCCCCGCAGGTGGCCGAGGACGCCGCGGCGTTCGCCCGGGACCTCGGCAAGGAGCCGGTGGCCGCCGGCGACCGGGCCGGCTTCGTGGTGAACGGACTGCTCTTCGCGTACCTGAACCAGGCCGCCGCGATGTACGAGTCCAGGTACGCCACCCGGGAGGACATCGACGCCGCGATGCGGCTCGGCTGCGGCCTGCCGATGGGCCCGCTGGCCCTGCTCGACCTGATCGGCGTGGACACCGCCCGGACGGTGCTGGAGGCGATGTACGAGCAGTCCCGGGACCGGCTGCACGCGCCCGCGCCGATCCTCGGCCAGCTGGTCTCCGCCGGGCTGCTGGGCCGCAAGTCCGGCCGGGGCTTCTACACCTACGAGGCGCCGGGCTCATCCCGGGCGGTCGACGCCGCCACCGGGCCGGCGCGGGCGCAGGTGCCGGGCCGCGAGGTGCGCAGCGTCGGCGTCTGCGGCTCGGGCACGATGGCCACCGGCATCGTCGAGGTGTTCGCCAAGGCCGGGTACCGGGTGCTGCTGGCCGCCCGCAGCCTGGAGAAGGCCGAGAAGGCCAAGGCGCAGCTGGCCAGGTCGCTGGAGCGCTCCGTCGCCAAGGGCCGGATGACCGCGGAGCAGCGGGACGCGGCGCTGGGGCTGGTGACGCCGGTCGGGCAGTACGCCGAGCTGGCCGAGGTCGACCTGGTGGTCGAGGCGGTCGCCGAGAACCTGGAGGTCAAGCGCGAGCTGTTCGCCACCCTGGACAAGATCGTCAAGCCGGGCGCGGTGCTCGCCACCACCACCTCCTCGCTGCCGGTGATCAGCTGCGCCTCGGCGACCTCGCGGCCGCAGGACGTCATCGGCATGCACTTCTTCAACCCGGCGCCGGCCATGAAGCTGGTCGAGGTGGTGTCCACCGTGCTGACCGCGCCGGACGTCACCGCGACCGTGCTGGAGCTGTGCGCCAAGGTGCGCAAGCACCCGGTGGAGTGCGGCGACCGGGCCGGTTTCATCGTGAACGCGCTGCTCTTCCCGTACCTGAACGACGCGGTGCGGATGCTCCAGGAGCACTACGCGACGGTGGACGACATCGACACCGCGATGAAGCTGGGCTGCGGCTACCCGATGGGCCCGTTCGAGCTGCTGGACGTGGTCGGCCTGGACGTCTCGCTGACCATCGAGAAGGTGCTGCACCAGGAGTTCCGCGAGCCGGGCCTGGCGGCGGCGCCGCTGCTGGAGCACCTGGTGGCGGCCGGCTGCCTCGGCCGCAAGACCGGCCGCGGCTTCCGCGACCACGCCCGCCGGTGACCGCGCCCCCGACGGGCGGCCCGGTGGCCGGCGGATCGGCGGCCTACGGGCCGTCACGGCCGGGCTGGAGCCCCGGGACGGTGTCGGCCCGCTGGCCCAGACCTGCCGTGACCGGCCCGGTCGCGCCGGTGCGGCGGGGAAGGCCCGCGGCGCCGGCCGCCGGGACGTGTAGCGTTCCGGGCATGGATCGGGTTCAGTCAGCCTCCCCGCAGCACGCCGCCGCCCCGCGCGGCGCCGACCGGCCGGCCGGGTCCGGCCCCGCCGCCCCCGACGGGGGCCCTGGCAGCCGCCGGGCGGCAGCACAGCGCCAGCAGATGCGCCAGGACCTGGCCACCGCCGCGATGGAGCTGTTCGCCTCGCAGGGCTACGAGGAGACGACGGTCGACCAGATCGCCGCGGCCGCCGGGGTGGCCCGGCGGACCTTCTTCCGGTACTTCCGGTCCAAGGAGGAGGCGATCTTCCCGGACCACGACGACACCCTGGTCCGGGTGGCCGACCTGCTGGCCAGCGCCGAGCCCGAGGAGCACCCGCTGGACGTGGTCTGCCGGGGCATCAAGGAGGTGCTGCGGATGTACGCCTCCACTCCGGCCGTCTCGGTCGCGCGGTACCAGCTGATCCGCCAGGTGCCGGCGCTGCGCGAGCGGGAGATCGCCGTGGTGGCCCGGTACGAGCGGCTGTTCACCCGGTACCTGCTCGGGCGCTTCGACACCTCGGGGGAGATCCCGGCGGGCTGGCAGCACGGCGGCGAGGACGACTCGATGCTCGCCGAGGTGTCGGCGGCGGCCGTCGTCGCCGCCCACAACCACGTGCTGCGGCGCTGGCTGCGGGCCGGCGGCCGGGGGGACGTGGAGGCACAGCTGGACCACTCCTTCGAGGTGATCCGGCGGACCTTCTGGGCGTCCTCCGCACCCGGTGCCCGCCGGCGCGGGTCGCTCGTGGCACCCGGTGCCAGTGTGACGGGACTGGAGGAGGCTGCCGCGAGCGCACTGAGTGCCAGCCCCGGAGGTGAGGTACTCATCACAGTGGCCCGGACCGACGCTCCGCTGGACGTCGTGGTGGACAGCATCAGGGCCGCGCTGAGCGGCGCCAGGGAGTCCTGACCTCTCACGTATTCGCAGGTCAGAGCAGTTCAACGCGGTTTCGAGGGCCCGTACCGGAGTGCCGGTACGGGCCCTTTCCGTGTCCGCCCGCGGCCGCTCGCACGCGGATTCGGTTCACCTGAATTGATGACACCCGGTGTCTTTACGAGTGGCACAGGGTGCCACTACGTTGTTACCCACCAGTCAGCGGCGCCGCGGCTCCCCACCTCGGCGCGCCGTCGTCCGGTGCTCCCACACCCCGGGAGCAGTGCCCAGCACTCCAGGCCCACCAGCCACACCACCCACCACCCACCTCAGCGAAGCCGGTGTCCGCTCCCGGCTCCCCCAGACGCCCTGTGCCCCCCTCACACAGGTACGCCTTCGGAGGCAGCCATGCAGGAAATCCTCGACGCGATCCTCAGCAACGACGCCACGTCGGAGGACTACGCCGCCATCAAGCTCCCCGAGTCCTACCGGGCGGTCACGCTCCACAAGGACGAGGAGCAGATGTTCGCGGGTCTCGACAGCCGCGACAAGGACCCGCGCAAGTCCCTTCACCTCGACGACGTCGCCCTGCCCGAGCTGGGCCCGGGCGAGGCCCTGGTCGCCGTCATGGCGAGCTCGGTGAACTACAACACCGTGTGGAGCTCGATCTTCGAGCCGGTCTCCACCTTCGGCTTCCTGGAGCGCTACGGCCGCCTGTCGCCGCTGACCAAGCGTCACGACCTGCCGTACCACATCCTCGGCTCGGACCTCGCGGGCGTCGTCCTGCGCACCGGCGCCGGCGTCAACGCCTGGAAGCCGGGCGACGAGGTCGTCGCCCACTGCCTCTCGGTCGAGCTGGAGTCCCCGGACGGCCACAACGACACGATGATGGACCCGGAGCAGCGCATCTGGGGCTTCGAGACCAACTTCGGCGGCCTGGCCCAGCTCGCGCTGGTGAAGACCAACCAGCTGCTGCCCAAGCCGAAGCACCTCACCTGGGAGGAGGCCGCCTCCCCCGGCCTGGTCAACTCCACCGCCTACCGCCAGCTCGTCTCGCAGAACGGCGCGGGCATGAAGCAGGGCGACAACGTGCTGATCTGGGGCGCCAGCGGCGGCCTCGGCTCGTACGCCACCCAGTACGCGCTGGCCGGCGGCGCCACCCCGATCTGCGTGGTCTCCAGCGAGTCCAAGGCCGAGATCTGCCGCGCCATGGGCGCCGAGGCGATCATCGACCGCTCCGCCGAGGGCTACAAGTTCTGGAAGGACGAGAACAACCAGGACCCGCGCGAGTGGAAGCGCCTGGGCTCCAAGATCCGCGAGTTCACCGGCGGCGAGGACGTGGACATCGTCTTCGAGCACCCGGGCCGCGAGACCTTCGGTGCCTCGGTCTACGTCACCCGCAAGGGCGGCACCATCGTCACCTGCGCCTCGACCTCCGGCTTCATGCACCAGTACGACAACCGCTACCTGTGGATGTCGCTGAAGCGCATCGTCGGCTCGCACTTCGCCAACTACCGCGAGGCGTTCGAGGCCAACCGCCTGGTCGCCAAGGGCAAGATCCACCCGACCCTGTCCAAGGTCTACTCCCTGGAGGAGACCGGCCAGGCCGCCCTCGACGTGCACCAGAACAAGCACCAGGGCAAGGTCGGCGTCCTCTGCCTGGCGCCCGAGGAGGGCATGGGCGTGCGCGACCACGAGCTGCGCGCCAAGCACCTCCCGGCGATCAACCGCTTCCGGGACGTCTGACATGGCCGACCGTGACCGTCCCTGGCTGATGCGCACGTACGCGGGGCACTCGACCGCGAGCGACTCCAACGCGCTCTACCGGCGGAACCTCGCGAAGGGCCAGACCGGCCTCTCGGTCGCCTTCGACCTGCCGACCCAGACCGGCTACGACTCCGACCACATCCTCGCCCGCGGCGAGGTCGGCCGGGTCGGCGTGCCGGTGGGCCACGTCGGGGACATGCGCACCCTGTTCGACGGCATCCCGCTCGAACAGACCAACACCTCGATGACGATCAACGCCACCGCGATGTGGCTGCTGGCGCTCTACCAGGTGGTCGCCGAGGAGCAGGGCGCCGACGTCGCCAGGCTCACCGGCACCACCCAGAACGACATCGTCAAGGAGTACCTCTCGCGCGGGACGCACGTCTTCCCGCCCGGGCCGTCGGTGCGCCTGATCACCGACATGATCGCCTACACGGTCGGCAACATCCCCAAGTGGAACCCGATCAACATCTGCAGCTACCACCTCCAGGAGGCCGGGGCCACCCCGGTCCAGGAGATCGCCTACGCGATGTGCACCGCCATCTCGGTGCTGGACGCGGTCCGCGACTCCGGCCAGGTGCCGGCCGAGCGGATGGGCGAGGTGGTCGCCCGGATCTCCTTCTTCGTCAACGCCGGCGTGCGCTTCGTCGAGGAGATGTGCAAGATGCGCGCCTTCGCCCAGCTCTGGGAGAAGGTCACGCTGGAGCGGTACGGCATCCAGGACGCCAAGCAGCGGCGGTTCCGCTACGGCGTCCAGGTCAACTCGCTGGGCCTGACCGAGGCGCAGCCGGAGAACAACGTCCAGCGGATCGTGCTGGAGATGCTCGCCGTCACCCTCTCCAAGGACGCCCGCGCCCGGGCCGTCCAGCTGCCGGCCTGGAACGAGGCCCTCGGCCTGCCCCGGCCGTGGGACCAGCAGTGGTCGCTGCGCATCCAGCAGGTGCTCGCCTACGAGTCCGACCTGCTGGAGTACGGGGACATCTTCAACGGCTCGGAGGTGATCGAGGCCAAGACCGCCGCGCTGCTCGCCGGCGCCGAGGCCGAGATCGCCAAGGTGCTGGAGATGGGCGGGGTGATCCCCGCCGTCGAGTCCGGCTACCTGAAGTCCAACCTGGTCGCCTCGCACGCCGCCCGCCGGGCCCGGATCGAGTCCGGCGAGGACAAGATCATCGGTGTCAACTGCTTCGACACCACCGAGGAGAGCCCGCTCACGGCCGACCTCGACACCGCGATCATGGTGGTCGACCCGGCCTCCGAGCAGTCCGTCCTCGCCAACCTGGAGAAGTGGCGCGCGCAGCGCGACGAGAGCGCCGCCCTGCGCGCCCTGGAGGAGCTCAAGGCCGTCGCCGCCACCGACGCCAACCTGATGGCCCCGACGCTCGCCTGCGCCCGTGCCGGGGTCACCACCGGCGAGTGGTCCTTCGCCCTGCGCGAGGTCTTCGGCGAGTACCGCGCGCCCACCGGCGTCGGCGGCGCCCCGGTCGCGGCCGCGGCCGAGCCCGGCGGCGAGCTGGCCGCGGTCCGCGAGGCGGTCGCCGCTACCGCCGCCGAGCTGGGCAGCGGCAAGCTGCGCCTACTGGTCGGCAAGCCCGGCCTGGACGGGCACTCCAACGGCGCCGAGCAGATCGCCGTGCGGGCCCGCGACGCCGGGTTCGAGGTGGTCTACCAGGGCATCCGGCTGACGCCCGAGCAGATCGTCTCCGCCGCCGTCGCGGAGGACGTGCACTGCGTCGGCCTGTCGATCCTCTCGGGGGCCCACTCCGAGCTCGTGCCCGACGTCCTGCACCGGCTGCGCCGGGCCGGGGTGGAGGATGTCCCGGTGATCGTGGGTGGCATCATCCCGGCAGCGGACGGCGAGGCCCTCAAGGCCGCCGGCGTCGCCGCCGTGTTCACCCCGAAGGACTTCGGCATCACGACCATCATCGGCCGGATCGTGGACGAGATCCGGCTGGCCAACCGGCTCCAGCCCTGGACGCCCGCACCCGCGACCACCAGCTGACCACTGGAAGGAACTGAACCACCCTCATGAGCAACGTCAACCGTCTGCGCCCCCGCCGCTCCTGCCTCGCCGTGCCGGGCTCCAACCCGCGCTTCCTGGAGAAGGCCCAGGGCCTCCCGGCCGACCAGGTCTTCCTGGACCTGGAGGACGCCTGCGCCCCCCTGGTCAAGGAGAGCGCCCGGCACAACATCGTCGACGCGCTGAACAACGGCGACTGGGGCAAGAAGACCAAGGTCGTCCGGGTCAACGACTGGACCACCCACTGGACGTACCGCGACGTGATCACGGTCGTCGAGGGCGCCGGCCCGAACCTCGACTGCATCATGCTGCCCAAGGTCCAGGACGCCGAGCAGGTCAAGGCGCTCGACCTGCTGCTCACCCAGATCGAGAAGACCATGGGCTTCGAGGTCGGCAAGATCGGCATCGAGGCGCAGATCGAGAACGCCAAGGGCCTGATCAACGTCGACGCGATCGCCGAGGCCTCCCCGCGGCTGGAGACCATCATCTTCGGCCCGGCCGACTTCATGGCCTCGATCAACATGAAGTCCCTGGTGGTCGGCGAGCAGCCGGCGGGCTACCCGGCCGACGCCTACCACTACATCCTGATGCGCATCCTGATGGCCGCCCGCGCCAACGACCTCCAGGCGATCGACGGCCCCTACCTGCAGATCCGCAACCAGGAGGGCTACCGCGAGGTGGCCGGCCGCGCCGCCGCGCTCGGCTTCGACGGCAAGTGGGTGCTCCACCCGGACCAGGTCGCCGCCGCGAACGAGATCTTCTCGCCCTCGCAGGAGGACTACGACCACGCCGAGCTGATCCTCGACGCGTACGACTGGTGCACCTCCGAGGCGGGCGGCGCCAAGGGCTCCGCGATGCTCGGCGACGAGATGATCGACGAGGCCAGCCGCAAGATGGCCCTGGTCATCGCGGGCAAGGGCCGGGCCGCCGGTTTCCAGCGCACCTCCAAGTTCGAGCCCCCGCAGGCCTGACCCCCTAAGGACCACTGAGATGCAGTTCGGACGCACCTACGAGGAGTTCGAGGTCGGGGCGGTCTACAAGCACTGGCCCGGCAAGACGGTCACCGAGTACGACGACCACCTCTTCTGTCTGCTCACGATGAACCACCACCCGCTCCACATGGACACGAACTATGCGGAGAAGACGACGGACTTCGGCAAGAACGTCGTGGTGGGCAACTACATCTACTCGCTGCTGCTCGGCATGTCCGTCCCGGACGTCTCCGGCAAGGCGATCGCCAACCTGGAGATCGAGTCGCTGCGGCACGTGGCGCCGACCTTCCACGGCGACACCATCTACGGCGAGACGACGGTGCTCGACAAGTGGCCGTCCAAGTCCAAGGACGACCGGGGCATCGTCTACGTCGAGACCAAGGGGTACAAGCAGGACGGCACGGTCGTCTGCATCTTCCGCCGGAAGGTGATGGTGCCGACCGAGACGTACATCAAGGAGCGCGGCGGCGAGCAGCCCGGCCGTCCCACTCCCCTCTCCTGAGCCCGGGAGACCCACCGACCACGGAGCTCCCTGCACCTCGGAGCTCCTGGACCCCGGACGGGTAGGCCGCCGTCATCGGCCGATCCCCACCCGGAACGGGGGCCCTGCTGCCGCAGCCACGCCGGCAGGGCCCCCGGCAATCCCCCCCCCCGCTCTTCGCCCCCACCCTCTTTTCTCTTCGCCACAGGAGCCGCACGATGGGACGCCTCGCACAGACCGACGGCCTCACCGAGATCCAGCGGGACATCCTCGCCACCGTGCGGGATTTCGTCGACAAGGAGATCATTCCGGTCGCGACCGAGCTGGAGCACAAGGACGAGTACCCGACCGCCATCGTCGAGGGCATGAAGCAGCTCGGCCTCTTCGGGCTCACCATCCCCGAGGAGTACGGCGGCCTCGGCGAGTCGCTGCTCACCTACGCCCTCGTGGTGGAGGAGATCGCCCGCGGCTGGATGTCCGTCTCCGGCATCGTCAACACGCACTTCATCGTGGCGCACATGATCAACGCGCACGGCACCCAGGAGCAGAAGGACTACTTCCTGCCGAAGATGGCGGCCGGCGAGATCCGCGGCGCCTTCTCGATGTCCGAGCCCGGCCTCGGCTCGGACGTCTCGGCCATCTCCACCAAGGGCGTCAAGGACGGCGACTTCTACGTCCTCAACGGCCAGAAGATGTGGCTCACCAACGGCGGCACGTCCACCCTGGTCGCGGTGCTCTGCAAGACCGACGAGGGCGGCAACAGCCCGTACAAGAACATGACCACCTTCCTGATCGAGAAGACGGCGGGCTTCGGCCCGAACCCGACCGTCCCCGGCCTCACCGTGCCCGGGAAGATCGAGAAGATGGGCTACAAGGGCGTCGACACCACCGAGCTGGTGCTCCAGGACGTCCGCATCCCGGCCGACCGCATCCTCGGCGGCGTCCCGGGCAAGGGCTTCTACCAGATGATGGACGGCGTCGAGGTCGGCCGGGTCAACGTGGCCGCCCGCGGCTGCGGCGTCGCGCGGCGCGCCTTCGAGCTGGGCATCTCCTACGCCCAGCAGCGCTCGACCTTCGGCAAGAAGATCGCCGAGCACCAGGCGATCCAGTTCAAGCTCGCCGAGATGGCCACCAAGGTCGAGGCCGCCCACCAGATGATGGTGATGGCCGCCCGCAAGAAGGACAGCGGCGAGCGCAACGACCTCGAGGCCGGCATGGCCAAGTACCTCGCCTCCGAGTACTGCAAGGAGGTCGTCGAGGACGCCTTCCGCATCCACGGCGGCTACGGCTTCTCCAAGGAGTACGAGATCGAGCGCCTCTACCGCGAGGCCCCGATGCTGCTCATCGGTGAAGGTACTGCGGAGATCCAGAAGATGATCGTCGGCCGCCGCCTGCTGGAGGAGTACCGCATCGCGGAGTGACCAACGGTGCCCGGCCCCGGCGCGGTGACGCGCCGCGGAGCCGGGCCGACGGCCCGATGACGGCCGGAAGACGGGCGTGCGGGCCCGTCCCGGCATCCCGCCGTGCCCACCACGGCCCCGGCCTGGTCCGCCTGGGGCCCCGGCACGGCTCCCGAAGCGGCCGCAGGGCGTACAGCTGCTGTCACGCGCCTTGCGGCCGCTTCGGCGCACCCTCGTGCGCGCCGCCGACGAACGGCGCCGCGCCGCACCCGGTTCCGCCGGCCCGTTCGTTGAGACATGAGTCACCAGCCCTGCCCGGACCCTTGGGAACCGGAGCGGGGCGAGCTACGGTCGTATACCAAGGAGGCGCAACGACGCCTCATGCAGGACACATGAACGAGCAGGCGGGTTGCCCACCCACCGTGTGCTCCCGATAGCATCCACCGGGACAGCAGCCGTCCCTCTATTACTCGATCCCCGCGGTGGCCCCCGTCCAGCGGCCATGTTCCCCCGCGACAAAGGTCTTCGATGCCCATCAGCCCGTCCCCTCACACCTCCGTCACGGACCGCGATGCCCTCGCACCCACGACGGCCGGTCGGCGACCCCGCGTGACCATCGCGCGCGGAGCCACCCCCTGGTTCGTCCCCACTCTCGCCACGGCCGCCGTGACCACCGCCCTCACCCGGCGCAGTGGCAAGTGGGCCCTGGCGGCGGTACCCGCCTGTGCGCTCGGCGCGGGCATGCTGTGGTTCTTCCGCGACCCCGAGCGTGAGATCGGCACGGGCAGAGTGATCTCCCCCGCCGACGGCGTGGTGCAGAGCATCGACGCCTGGCCGGACGGCCGCACCCGGGTGGCGATCTTCATGAGCCCGCTCAACGTCCACGTCAACCGGGCGCCCCTGCCCGGCACGGTGGCGTCGGTGGAGCACGTCGCGGGCGGTTTCGTGCCCGCGTTCAACAAGGACAGCGACCAGAACGAGCGGGTCGTCTGGCACTTCGACACCGAACTCGGCGACATCGAGATGGTGCAGATCGCGGGGGCCGTGGCCCGCCGGATCGTGCCGTACGTGGACGCCGGTACCAAGGTCGAGCAGGGCGATCGGATCGGTCTGATCCGCTTCGGGTCCCGGGTCGACACCTACCTGCCGGCCGGCGTCGAGGTCGGCGTCGAGGTCGGCCAGAAGACCACAGCCGGGGTGACTCGCCTTGACCGTGACTGAACCTGAGACCATCGTCGGCCTGGACGACGAGGAGACAGCCCTGCGCCGTCGCCGCTGGGCGCGCGACCGCGAGCTGCGTGCTCCGCGCTCCCCGCAGCACCTGTCCACCGCCGACTTCCTGACCCTGGGGAACGCCGTCTGCGGCTTCCTGGCGATCTACTCGATCACCACCGGGGTCCTCGTCCCGCACATCACCAACCCGGACGCCGCTCCGGACAAGCACAGCGCCGCCACCGCGGTGACGCTGCTGCTGATCGGTTCGATGTGCGACCTCTTCGACGGGCTGGTGGCGCGCAAGCTGCGCTCCTCCGCCCTCGGGGCCGAACTCGACAACCTGGCCGACCTGATCAGCTTCGGCATCGCGCCGGCCTACTTCGTCGCGGTCTGGGGCATGGTCTCGCCGGGCTCCGACAGCCGGCTCTCGGCCCTGATCGCACTGACGGTACTGCTGTCCGTGGTGCTGCGGCTGGCCCGCTTCTCGGCCGTGAAGATGCGGCCCGGGGTGTTCCAGGGCATGCCCTGCCCGATGGGCGCCATGACGGTGATCGCCATCGTGCTGCTGGACCCGCCGTTCCTGCCCGGCCTGCTGGCCATCGCGGGCACCGCGTACCTGATGATGAGCCGGATCGAGTACCCGAAGCCGCAGGGGCTGCTGGCCACCGCCACGCTCTGCTGGATCGTCCTCTCGATCGGCTGCCTGGCGGCCTGGGCGACCGGCCTCAAGGGCGGCGACTACCTGCTGCACATCGGTGCCTACGGCCAGATCACGCTGGCCGCGATGGCCCCGCTGCTGGTCATCCGGCGCAAGGTCGGCCAGAAGGTCGGGGACGTGCGGGCGCGCCGCGCCGAGTCACGGCTCGACTGATCACGACACGCACGACGAAGGGCCCGGATCCGGTGAACGGATCCGGGCCCTTCGTCGTACCCGGGGTCGTCCGGGCGGTGCGGTTGTTCCGGCGGTGCGGTTGCCCGGGCCGCTCAGGCTCACGGCTCAGGCCCAGGCGCAGGCGCGGCTCAGGCGCCGCCGCGGTGGACGCTGAAGGCCGAACGGCGGGCCGCGCGGGCCACTCCCGGGTCCGGGTGGACCCCGGAGACGGCGGTCAGCACCGAGGCGGCCCGGGGGTGCCCGGACTGCCGGGCGCGGGCGAACAGCCGGACCGGGTCACCGGCCGAGGCGCCCTCGACGTGGCCGACCAGCAGCTCGGTCTCCCCGTGGTCCAGCACGGCCGCGGCGGTGTCCACCCAGAGCCAGGCGGCGTCCTCCGCGCCGAGCACGTCCGCCGGGGCGACGCCCTCGTCCGACTGCTCGGCCAGCCAGAGCAGCGCGTACGGGCGCAGCACCGGCTCGTCGACGGCGGCCCGGACGGCCTGCTCGGCGGTGGAACCGGCCACGCGCAGCGCCTCGAAGGCGAGGCCGCGCACCAGGGCGTCGTCGCCCTGCGCGGCGTCCAGCAGCTCGGCCACCGCCCGGTCGGCCGGGCGGGCGGCCACCCAGGCGCGGAACTCGGCGCGGGCCGGGCCCGGCGAGTAGTCGGCGCAGGCGTTGAGCAGTTCGAAGGCGCTCTGCTCGATGTGCCCGGCGGCGGTCTGCGCGACGGTGCAGATCTCCTCCAGCTTGGCCCGCACCGCCCAGTGCCCCAGCGGGGACAGCTCGGCGGCCTCGTCCTTGCGGACCACGGCGCCGACGGCGGCGAGGCCGTCCAGCATCCAGTCCAGGACGGCGGCGACGTCGGCGGTCGCGGCCGGGGTGTCGATCTGCGGCTCGCGGCAGGTGCCGCGGACGGCCGAGACGGCGGACGCGGCGTGCGGCACGGGCGACAGGCCCAGCGCACCGGTACCGCCGCCCACCCGGCGCTCGTCCAGGCCCCGGCGCAGCAGCTCCAGCAGCTCGCTGTCGGCGACCGGGCCGGCCACCAGGTGCAGGAAGGAGAGCAGCTGCGGCGCCTGGTCGACGGCCTGCCCGGCGAGCACCGCGAAGACGCCGCGCAGGGCGGCCGGCGGTACCGGGGCGAGCAGCGTCCAGGCGTCGAACAGCGCCGACCAGCCGCGGACCACGGCCTCGTCGTCGTGCTCCCAGGCGTGCAGGCGCCAGCCGGGGGCGGCGCCGCCGTCCCTGGCCTCGACCAGGCCGACGAGCAGGGCCTGGCCCCACGCGTTGGCGGCGGCACCGACCGTCATGGCCAGCGCGCGGCCGGCGGCGCGGGCGTCCTCGGGGAGCAGCTCGCCGCGCTTGTCGACCTCGGAGAGTTCGCCGGCCCAGCGGGCGATGCGGACGGCGTCGACCAGCATCCGGCGGGCCAGCGGGGCGAGCTCGGCGGGAGCGGGGAAGCCCTCGGGCACCGGGACCCGGCCGCGGCCGGGGGCGGGTGCGGGGCCTCGTCGGCGGGGTACGCCGGTGCCCGGCCGGGCGCCGGCGGGGCGGTAGGCCGTTCCGGGGAGACGGGTCACCGTCGCACCGGAACCGATCGTCGGCGGGAGCGGGGCATCACGGTCGCGCGGGTTCCGAGACGTCACGTCGTGCAGTCTTCCCCTTGTACCGGCCATCTGTCACATCCGGTTCGCCGCGGGCTCCGGGAGGCGGGCGCGGGGGGTCCACAAGATCGGGCAACAGAGGCCAAACCGCCTGGCCGGATCTGTATGTCGTGATCATGCCAGGGCTGCCCGGGGGCGGCCGCCCGGTGGTCACGGGAGGGGGCGGAGGGCCGCCTGGGGCCGGAGGAACGGTGGGCTAGAGGAACGGTGTGAGCCAGCGGCGGAGCTGCTCCTCGTAGCGGGCGGGGTCGGCGTTCCAGAGGGCGGCGTGGTCGCCGCCGGGGACCGGCTGGAGGCTGACCACGTCGGAGCGGCGCCCGGCCAGCCGCGCGGCGGCCCGCCAGGGTGCCACGGGGTCGTCGGGGCCGTGCAGGACGAGGGTGGGCACCCGAAGGTCGGTGCCGTCCGCGATCCGGGCGAAGTCGGCCAGGTCGACGCCGGTCCGTCCCTCCACCGCCAGGGCGCCGAGCTCGGCGGCGGTGCCGCGGTAGCCGGAGCGGGCGGCGCCCCGGCGGGCGGTGGCGGGCAGGTCGAGGACGGGCGAGTCCAGGATCAGGCTGCTGACCGAGGCGGCCCAGGCGGACCGGGCGGCGGTCTGCAGGGCGATGGTGGCGCCGAGCGACCAGCCGTAGAGGACGACCCTCCCGGCGCCGCTGTCCAGGGCGAGCCGCACGGCCGCCTCGACGTCCCGCCACTCGGTCTCGCCGAAGTGGTCGAGCCCGTCGGGGGAGGCGGGGGCGCCCGCGTCGCCGCGGTAGGTGACGGCGAGAGTGGGCAGGCCGAGCCGGTCCAGCAGCGGGAGCACCGGGAGGACCTGCTGCCGGTCGGCGCCGGAGCCGTGGACCAGGACGACCCAGGTGCCGCGCTTGCCGTCCAGGTACCACGCGGGCAGGGCGCCCAGCTCGCCCGCGGCGGCGGTCTCGGAGAACGGCAGGCCGAGGGCGGTGGTCGGGTCGCCCGTGTGGACGCGGGGGGTGAAACGGACCACGGTGCCGGAGGTCAGGGTGCCGCGGTCGGCGCGGACCAGCCGCCGGGTGACGCCCTGCGCGTCCTCGTGCAGGACCTCCTCGACCACGGCGTGCCCGCCGTCCCCCCACTCGACGCCCCAGCGGCCGGGGCGGATGCTCTCCGGACTGCGGGTGAAGGTGACGCGCCCGGAGGCGAGGGCCTTGACCAGGACGGGGCCGGCGGGTCGGTCCGGGGCCTTCACCGGGTGGACCATCCGCTCGGACGCCCTCCGGCCGATGACCAGCACGGCGGCCCCGGCACCGGCACCGATGGCGGCGGCCGCCACGACGGCTGCGGTTCCCCAACGCATATCGCTCCCCGCTCTGTAGGTCGCGGACTGGGCAGTGTGCCCACCAGTCCACTCGCGGAGGCGGCGGCCGGCCACCGGACACGGCCGTCCGGGTCACACCGGGCCCCCGGGGCCGCACCGGGACCCACCGGGACGCCCGTCACGCCGAGGAGCACCGGCCGCACCGGGACGGGGTCACCTCGGCACGGCATCGTCTCGGCACCTCGGTCCGTCTTCACCTCGGCACGGCGTCGCCGCGGGGTGCGGACCTCCGGTCAGACCGGGATCTCGGTGTCCCGCCGGCCGAGCAGCTCCCAGAACCGCTCGTCGAGCGGCTGCTCCCGCCCCGCGGAGTGCCGCGCCGCCGGGGCCGGGGAGCCCCAGCTGCCCGCGCCCCAGTGGGAGGAGACCTGGTTCTCGTTCTGCAGCACCGCCAGCACGGCGGCGAGGTCCTCCTCGTACACCGGCACGATCCGGCCGATCGCCCGGACCTGCGCCTGCCAGCGGCCGTCCACGCACTGCCGCAGCCGCTGGTCCAGCTCTTCCCGACGGCCCGTCACCGCGACCAGCTCGCGCAGTGTCAGGCCGAGCACCCGGGCGAGCGCGTGGGTCTGCTCCTCGTCTCCGTCCCAGCGGTCGGTGGCCTCGGCCCGCTGGTAGTGCGGCAGCGGCATGCCGATCCGGCGGGCGGCGTTCTCCTGGCCGAGCTCGCGGGCGACCCGGAAGTCCCGCAGCCGGGCCGGGCGGACCCCCATCAGCTGCGCCGGCGGGCACCAGAGGGCGCGGGCCAGCGCGATGAACTCCTCCTCGGCGGGGCGCAGCTCGCCGCTCTCCCAGCCGAGCACGTGGGCGGGCAGCAGCCGGACCCCGTGCGCGGCCATGCCCTCGACCACCTGTTCCGGGGTCAGGCCGAGGCCGGCGCGGTGCGCGCGGGCGGCCGCGGGCGAGAAGGGCACCGGAGGGACGGCGGGGGGCTGTCTGCGTCGCATGGGACCCGACGGTAGGGGCTGGTGGTTCGGTGCCCCAGCCGCCGAACGCACGAAGCACCGCTGTAGGGGTCTACATGCCGCTGGACGATCACACAGGCTGTCATGCCCCTGCGGGGGGTGATGATCAGAGGTAGCGACGGGGCCGAAACCGGGGCGGGAACCGTGCAGACCGTGTGACCAACCCCTCCGTGACCTTGGTTGACTCGCGGTTCGGCCGCGTGATGGGATCCTTCAGCCAATACGGAGGCATGCAGAGGAAGCCGGTGCGAGTCCGGCGCGGTCCCGCCACTGTCACCGGGGAGCACGTTCGGAACAGCCACGGCGGGCCGTCAGAAGCCGCTGGAAGGCCCGGGGGTGCGTCCGACCCGGAAGCCAGGAGACTCTCGCCCCCGGTACGTCGATCCAGGGCGCGGACCCTGAGTGAGGACACGCACGCGATGCAGGCTGCCCCGACCTTCCGAGCCCTCTGCTGTCCGTCGTGCGCCCGCTGACCCGCGCCGCGGCCTTCGCCGTGGGCGCCGTCGCGGGGTACCTCGCCGACGCCCGGTTCGCCGACCCGCGCCGCGGCCACCCGGTGGCCGTCTTCGGCAGTACGGCCGGCCGGCTGGAGAAGCGGCTCTGGCGCGACGACCGGGCCGCCGGCACCGCCTACACCGCGCTCTGCGTGGGCGCCGTCGCGGCCGGTGCGGTGGCCGCCGAGCGCGTCCTCGGCCGCCGCCCGGCGGGGCGGGCCGCGCTGGCCGCCGCCGCGACCTGGACGGTGCTCGGCGGCACCTCGCTGACCCGCGAGGCCCGGACCATCGGCCGCTCGCTCGCCGCGGGGGACCTGACGGCGGCCCGCGAGCGGCTGCCACACCTGTGCGGGCGCGACCCGAGCGCGCTGGACGAGCAGCAGATCGCCCGCGCGGTGGTCGAGTCGGTCGCCGAGAACACCGCCGACGCCGTGGTCAACGCGCTGGTCTGGGGCGCGGTCGCGGGCACGCCCGGTCTGCTGGCGTTCCGGGCCGTCAACACCCTGGACGCGATGGTCGGCCACCGCTCGCCGCGGCACGCCCGGTTCGGCTGGGCCTCGGCCCGGCTGGACGACGTGGCGGGCTGGCCCGGCGCCCGGCTGACCGCCCTGCTGACGGTGGCCGCCGCGCCCGAGCCCCGGACCGCCTGGCGGGTCTGGCGGCGGGACGGCTCCGCGCACCCGAGCCCCAACGCGGGCCAGGCCGAGTCGGCCTTCGCCGGCGCGGTCGGCGTCCGCCTCGGCGGCACCCTGCGGTACGGGGACGGGGCCTCCCCCGGGCCGGGGGTCCCCCCGGCCGAGGGCTGGGGGAGGGTCGAGCACCGGCCGGTGCTGGGCGGGGAGCTGCGGCCGGTCGGGGTGGACGACATCGAGCGGGCCTGTGTGCTGTCCCGGAGGGTGGGCGCGCTGGCGCTGGGTACGACCGTCGCCGGGCACCTGCTGCTCCGGGCGGCCCTCAGGAGGGGAAAGGCATGAGCAACGCACTGCTGGTCGCCGGAACGACCTCGGACGCGGGCAAGAGCGTGGTCACCGCGGGCATCTGCCGCTGGCTGGCCCGCCAGGGTGTCGGCGTCGCGCCGTTCAAGGCGCAGAACATGTCGCTGAACTCCTTCGTCACCGCCGACGGCGCCGAGATCGGCCGTGCCCAGGCGATGCAGGCCCAGGCCGCCAAGGTGGAGCCCGAGGCGGCGATGAACCCGGTGCTGCTCAAGCCGGGCGCGGACGGCCGCAGCCAGGTGGTGCTGCTCGGCAGACCCGTCGCCGAGGTCGGCGCGCTGGACTACCGCGAGCGCAAGCCCGTCCTGCTGGAGCGCGCCCTGGAGTGCCTGGCCGACCTGCGCCGCCGCTACGACGTGGTGGTCTGCGAGGGCGCCGGCTCGCCCGCCGAGATCAACCTGCGCGACCGCGACATCGCCAACATGGGCCTGGCGACCGCCGCCGGACTGCCCGTCGTGGTGGTCGGCGACATCGACCGCGGCGGGGTGTTCGCCGCGATGTACGGGACGCTGGCACTGCTCTCGGCGGAGGACCAGCGGCACGTGGCCGGCTGGTTCGTCAACAAGTTCCGGGGCGACGCGCGGCTGCTCGCGCCCGGCCTGGAGATGCTGCGCGAGCTGACCGGCCGCCCGGTACTGGGCACTCTGCCGATGCTGCCGGACCTCTGGCTGGACGCCGAGGACTCGCTCGACCTGTCGACCGTGGTCGACCGGACCGCCGGGCGCGGGCCGCTCGGCGCGGACGTGCTGCGGGTGGCCGTGGTGCGCTTCCCCCGGCTGTCCAACTTCACCGACCTCGACGCGCTGGCCCAGGAGCCGGGCGTCCTGGTCCGCTGGGCCACCCGGCCCGAGGAGCTGGCCGACGCCGACCTGGTCGTGCTGCCCGGCACCAGGGCCACCGTCGCCGACCTCGCCTGGCTGCGCGAGCGGGGCCTGGAGCCGGCGATCAAGGCGCGGGCGGCGGCGGGGCTGCCGGTCCTCGGGGTCTGCGGCGGCTACCAGATGCTGGCGCGGGAGATCGTGGACGAGGTCGAGTCGAAGGCCGGCGCCGTCGACGGCCTCGGGCTGCTGCCCACGCACGTCCGGTTCGGCGCCGAGAAGGTGCTCGGCCGGCCGGTCGGCGAGGCGTACGGGCAGCGGGTCGAGGGGTACGAGATCCACCACGGGATCGTCGCGGTGGAGGGCGGCGAGGCCTTCCTGGACGGCTGCCGGGTGGGCTCGGTCTGGGGGACGACCTGGCACGGCGCGCTGGAGAACGACGGGTTCCGGCGCGAACTGCTGCGCGAGGTGGCCGGGTTGTCGGGCCGGGCGTTCACGCCCGCGCCGGACGTCTCGTTCGCCGAGGCGCGCGAGGCCCGGCTCGACCGGCTGGGCGACCTGATCGAGGAGCACGCGGACACCGACGCGCTGTGGAAGCTGATCGAGGGCGGGGTGCCGGCTGCGGGTTCGCTGCCGTTCCTTCCGCCCGGGGCCCCCTTGGAGAATCATGAGTGACGTCCGCTACCCCTTCACCGCGATCGTCGGCATGGCCGACCTGCGGCTCGGGCTGCTGCTCAACGCGGTCTCCCCGGCCGTCGGCGGCGTGCTGGTGCGCGGCGAGAAGGGCACCGCCAAGTCGACCATGGTGCGCGCGCTGGCCGGCCTGCTGCCGTCCATCGCCACCATCGACGGCTGCCGCTTCGCCTGCGACCCGGGCGCGCCGGACCCGCACTGCCCGGACGGCCCGCACGCCGGCGGCGCCTCCTCCGAACGCCCGGCCCGGCTGGTCGAGTTGCCGGTCGGCGTCTCCGAGGACCGGATCGTCGGCTCGCTAGACCTGGAGCGGGCGCTCGCCGAGGGCGTGAAGGCGTACGAGCCGGGGCTGCTGGCCCAGGCGCACCGCGGCGTGCTCTACATCGACGAGGTCAACCTGCTCCAGGACCACGTGGTGGACCTGCTGCTGGACGCCGCCGCGATGGGCCGCTCCTACGTCGAGCGCGAGGGCGTCTCGGTGCGGCACGCGGCGAGGTTCCTGCTGGTCGGCACGATGAACCCGGAGGAGGGCGAGCTGCGGCCGCAGCTGCTCGACCGGTTCGGCCTGACCGTCGAGATCGCCGCCACCCGCGACCCGGCGGAGCGCGCCGAGGTGGTCCGCCGCCGGCTGGCGTACGACGCCGACCCGGCCGGCTTCGCCGCGCGGTTCGCCGAGGACGAGCGGGAGCTCGCGCTGCGGATCACCGCCGCCCGCGAGCTGCTGCCGAAGGTCGGGCTCACCGATGTGGCGCTGCGTCAGATCACCGCCGTCTGTGCGGCGTTCGAGGTGGACGGGCTGCGTGCGGACATCGTGATGGCGCGCACCGCCGTCGCCCTGGCCGCCTGGGCGGGGCGCACCGAGGTGCTGGAGGAGGACGTCCGCCAGGCCGCCCGGCTGGCGCTGCCGCACCGCCGCCGTCGCAACCCCTTCGACGCACCGGGGCTGGACGAGGAGCAGCTGGAGCGGACGCTGGAGGAGCACGCCCAGCCGGAGGAGCCGCAGTCCGGGGAACCGGAGGGCGAGGACCCGCGGCCCGGGGAGCCGGAGGGCGACGGGCCCGAGGACGACGGCCCGGGCCCCGACGGCGGCGGCCCCGACAACGGCGGTGGCGGCGGCGCGCCCGAGCCCGCCGGGCCGGAGGCCCCCGCGGGCTCCGACGCCCCCGCCCCCGCGGACGCCCCCGAGGCCCCCGGGCAGCAGCCGGTGCCGACCCAGCACCCGGCCCCCGCACGGGAGTCCGCCCCGGTGGCGGCCGGCGAGCCGTACCGGACCAGGCTGTTCAAGGTGGACGGCACCGGGAAGGGCGCCCAGGGCCGCCGCTCCCCCGCCGAGACCGACGGCGGCCACGCCATCCGCGCCCGCCGCCCGCAGGGCCGGCTGGCGCACCTGCACCTGAGCGCCACCCTGCAGGCCGCCGCGCCGCACCAGGTGGCGCGCGGCCGGGCGTCCCGGGCGCTGCTGCTGCACAAGGACGACTTCCGCGAGCAGGTCCGCCAGGGCCGGGAGTCCAACCTGGTGCTCTTCGTGGTGGACGCCTCCGGCTCGATGGCGGCCCGGCAGCGGATGACCGCCGTCAAGGGCGCGGTGCTCTCGCTGCTGATGGACGCCTACCAGCGCCGCGACAAGATCGGCATGATCACCTTCCGCGGCGCCTCCGCCGAGCTGGCGCTGCCGCCCACCTCGTCCGTCGAGGTCGGCGCGGCCCGCCTGGAGTCGCTGCCCACCGGCGGCCGGACCCCGCTGGCGGCCGGACTGCTGCGGGCGCACGAGGTGCTGCGGGTCGAGCGGATGCGGGACCCGCACCGCCGCCCGCTGCTGGTCGTGGTGACCGACGGCCGGGCCACCGGCACCCGCGACGCCGTCGCGCAGTCGCAGCGGGCCGCCGGACTGCTGGCCGCCCAGGGCGTGGCGGGCGTGGTGCTGGACTGCGAGGCGGGTCCGGTCCGGCTCGGCCTGGCCCGTACGCTGGCGGCGCAACTCGGCGCCCCCGCCGTGACCCTGGACGAGCTGCGCGCCGAGGGCGTGGCCTCGCTCGTCCGCGACAACCGTCCCGACCGTGCGATCCGAAAGGCGGCCTGATCCCATGCCCAAGGGTGTTCCCGAGAGCGTTCCCGAGGACGGCCTGACGACCCGTCAGCGCCGTACGCTGCCGATCACGGCCGTGCACACCGGCCCCGGCAAGGGCAAGTCCACCGCCGCGTTCGGCATGGCGCTGCGCGCCTGGAACCAGGGCTGGCCGGTCGGGGTGTTCCAGTTCGTGAAGTCCGCCAAGTGGAAGGTCGGCGAGGAGAACGCGCTGCGCGTGCTCGGCGCCTCCGGCGAGGGCGGCACCGTCGCCTGGCACAAGATGGGCTCCGGCTGGTCCTGGATCCAGCGCTCCTCCGAGATGGAGATGGACAGCGAGGCGGCGGCCAAGGAGGGCTGGGAGCAGGTCAAGCGCGACCTCGCCGCCGAGACCTACCGCTTCTACGTGCTGGACGAGTTCACCTACCCGATGCACTGGGGCTGGGTCGACCCGGACGAGGTGGTGTCCGTGCTGAAGGACCGGCCGGGCAGCCAGCACGTCGTCATCACCGGCCGGTACGCGCCCGAGGCGCTGACCGGCTTCGCCGACCTGGTCACCGAGATGACCAAGGTCAAGCACCCGATGGACGCCGGCCGCAAGGGCCAGCGCGGTATCGAGTGGTAGCCCGGGAAGCCTGGAGAACGTGAACATCCCCCGCCTCGTCGTCGCCGCGCCGTCCTCCGGCTCCGGCAAGACCACCGTCGCCACCGGCCTGATCGCCGCGCTCGCCGCGCGCGGGCTGGCGGTCTCGCCGCACAAGGTCGGCCCGGACTACATCGACCCGGGCTACCACGCGCTGGCCGCCGGCCGTCCGGGCCGCAACCTGGACGCCTTCATGTGCGGGCCGGAGCGGATCGCGCCGCTCTTCCTGCACGGCGCGGCCGGGGCGGACGTGGCGGTGGTCGAGGGCGTGATGGGGCTGTTCGACGGCGCCTCGGGGCGCGGGGAGCTGGCGTCCACCGCGCACGTGGCCAAGCTGCTGCGGGCACCGGTGGTGCTGGTGGTGGACGCCTCCTCGCAGTCCCGCTCGGTGGCCGCGCTGGTGCACGGCTTCGCCTCCTGGGACCCGGAGGTCCGGCTGGCCGGGGTGATCCTCAACCGGGTCGCCTCCGACCGGCACGAGCTGCTGCTCCGCGAGGCGCTGGAGGAGGGCTCCGGCGTGCCCGTGCTGGGCGCGGTGCGACGCTCGGCGGCGGTCGCCACGCCGTCCCGCCACCTCGGCCTGATCCCGGCCGTGGAGCGCTCGGCGGAGGCCCTGAAGGCCGTGGCCGACATGGGTGCACTGGTCGCCGCCTCGGTGGACCTGGACGCGGTGCTGGCGCTGGCCCGGACCGCTCCCCCGCTGGACGCCGCGCCCTGGGACGCGGCCGCCGAGGTCGCCCCGGTCCCCGGCGCGCCCCGGATCGCGGTGGCCGGCGGCGCCGCGTTCTCGTTCTCGTACGCCGAGAACGCCGAGCTGCTCACCGCGGCCGGCGCCGAGGTGGTCCCGTTCGACCCGCTGCACGCCGACGCGCTGCCCGCGGGCACGGCCGGCCTGGTGATCGGCGGCGGCTTCCCCGAGCTGTACGTCCGGGAACTGAGCGCGAACGCGCAACTGCGCACGGCGATCGCCGCGTTCGCCGCCTCGGGCGCGCCGATCGCCGCCGAGTGCGCCGGACTGCTCTACCTCGGGCGGGAGTTGGACGGCCTGCCGATGTGCGGCGTGCTGGAGACGTCGGCCCGGATGACCGAGCGGCTGACCCTCGGGTACCGCGAGGCCGTGGCGCTGCACGACTCGCCGCTGGCGCCGGCCGGCACCCGGCTGCGCGGGCACGAGTTCCACCGCACGGCCTGCGAGCCGGCGGCGGGCGAACGGCCCGCCTGGGGCTGGCGACTTCCGGCCGGACCGCACACCGAGGGTTTCGCCGGCGGCACTCTCGGCAACGTTCACGCTTCGTATCTGCACCTGCACTGGGCGGGATCCCCGCAGCTCGCCGCTTCGTTCGCGGCGGCGGCCGCGGCACACCGGGCGGCCTGAGCGGAACCGACGGGCCTTCGGGTCTGGTGCTTTCCCCGTCCGGAGCGTCAGAATAGGGACTGATAACCGCATATCGCCCATTTCGCAACCGGCCCCGGCCAGACCCGACCGCCCCTTGGCGAGCCGACCGATTGCCGGCGACCACCCACCCGACGGGGCCGCCGACGGTGCCCCCGTGAGTGGGCTGGCTCGAAGGAGCCGTCACGATGCGTCACACCTTAACCCCGCTGCATCACCGTCCCCACGACGACCGCCATCCCTGCCCGGTGCCGATGTCACCCAAGGCCCTCGCCCAACTCCGCGCCCGCTACCAGGACCTCGTCGAGAACCGGCGGCTTCCGGCGGACGTCACGTTCGAGCAGTACTACTACGTCTGGCGCTCCCGGCGGCGCGGTGAGAACGTCATCGGCCTCGACGACGGCGCCGTCCGCCCCGGCCCCAGCACCGGGGCCCAGCTGATCACCCGTCCGGCCAAGCAGCTCGCGGGCGAGATCCGCACCCTCGTCCTGCTGGTCGACTTCCCCGACCTCCCGCACAGCCCCGACCACACCGTCGGCCACTACGAACAGATGCTGTTCAGCGCCGACACCTTCGCCACCGGCTCGATGCGCGACTTCTACCACCGGGTGAGCGGCTTCGACCCGGCCAATCCGGCCGCCGGCGGCATCGACGTCCAGGGCGAGGTCCACGGCTGGTTCCGGCTGCCGCACCCGATCTCCTTCTACGCCGACGACCAGTCCGGCATGGGCAACCCGCCCCGCAACTCGCAGGGCCTGGCCGCCGACGCCCTGGCACTCGCCCGCGCCGAGGGCATCGACTTCACCGCCGGCTTCGACGCGCTCGGCGAGCACCTCGTCACCGCGCTGTTCATCGTCCACGCGGGCGCCGGCGCCGAACAGACCGGGCAGCCGGGCGACATCTGGAGCCTCAAGTGGAACCCGCCCGACGTGCACGGCGTCGACGTCGCGCCCAACCTGCGGGTCCAGACCTTCCTGACCGTCCCCGAGGACTGCGCGGTCGGCGTCTGCGCCCACGAGTGGGGCCATCTGGCCGCCCGCTGGGCCGACTTCTACGACACCGGCTCCCTCCAGGCGACCACCTCCAACGGCCTCGGCAACTACTGCCTGATGGCGGCCGGTTCCTGGGGCAACGACGGGATCACCCCGGTCTTCCCGAACGGCATGCTCCGGATGTTCCACGGCTGGACCGTCCCCCAGGAGGTCGCCGGCACCACCCACGGCATCGCGCTGCGGCCCGTCGCCGAGGGCGGCGAGCTGCTGTTCGTCCGCAACCCCCAGCGGATGAAGGAGAGCCAGTACGTCATCGTCGAGTACCGCCGCAAGCGCGGCCAGGACAGCTTCCTGCCCGACGAGGGCATCGCCGCCTACGTGGTGGACGAGGCCATCGACAACGTGAACGACGAACACCACCTCGCCATCGAGCTGATGCAGGCCGACGGCCGACGCGACCTCGCGAAGATCTTCGGCACCGGCAACCGCGGCGACCCGACCGACCTCTACCCGGCGCTCGGCAACAGCAGCATCGGACAGCACACCGTCCCGGCGCTCAACGAGGCGGACGGCACCTGGACCGGCATCACCCTCGACATCGCCGGTACGGCGGGGGCGGACCAGATGCAGGTGGACGTCACCATCGAGTGAGACCCGCGAACCCGGCCCGCTCCGGGAGGGCGCCTCCGGGCGCCGGCCGCACCGCACTGCCCCGGCGGAGGCCCCGCCGGGGTGGCGGCAGCGCGGCCGACGGCGGTCCGGGCACGGGCGCCGGCGCGGCGACCCGCCCAACCTCCCCCGGCGGATGTGCGGTTGACTGGCCACCAGTACCACCGAGCGGAGAGGCACACTCCATGGCCAGGCAGCACACCTACACCGCCGAGATCACCTGGACCGGCAACCGGGGCACCGGCACCAGCGACTACCGCTCGTACGAGCGCTCCCACGAGGTGGCCGGCGAGGGGCTCCCGACCATCCCCGGTTCGTCCGACCCCGCCTTCCGCGGCGACCCGGCCCGCTGGAACCCCGAGCAGCTCCAGCTCGCCGCACTCTCCCAGTGCCACATGCTCTCGTACCTGCACCAGTGCGCGGTGAACGGCGTCGTGGTGACGTCCTACGTGGACCGCCCGCTCGGCACCATGGAGCAGACGGCGGGCGGCGGGCACTTCACCGGGGCGATGCTGCGGCCCCGGATCGAGGTCGCCTCGGAGGAGATGACGGAGAAGGCGCTCGCCCTGCACGACGACGCACACCGGGCGTGCTTCATCGCCGCCTCGGTGAACTTCCCGGTGCGGCACGAGGCCGTGGTGACGGTCGCCGCCGCGTAGTCCCTACGCCTCCCGGTCGAGCAGCGCGGCGAGGTAGACCGCCACCTCCTCGCGCAGCTCGGCCGGCCCCGGCGTACGGCCGTGACCACTGCCGGCCGTCCCGTTGATCAGTACGCCCTCGCACCAGCGGACCAGCCGACGAGCGTCCGCCTCCGGTGCCCGGGAGCCGCAGCGCTCCAGCGCGGAGACCGCGAAGTCGACGAAGCCCGCGCCCAACCGGTCGTAGACGGCGCGCAGTTCGGGGCGACGGGTGGCTTCCAGGGCAAGTTCGAAGCGCGCCACGGTGAGCGCGCGGCCGGCCGTCAGCGCCTGGTGCACGGCATCGGCGGCGACCTGGGCGAGCAGGTCGCGCGGCAGGGCCTCCGGGGCGGCCGGTGCCACCGGTACGGCCTGTGCGGCCGACGCGAGAACGCCCGGCGACTCCCGCTCCGCGATCCGGGTCAGCGCCAGCTCCAGGAGGGCGGCCCGGGTCCGGGCGAGGTTGGAGGTCGAGCCGGGGGGCAGTCCGGCCGCCTCGTCCACCGCGCGGTGGGTCAGTCCGCGCAGGCCGCGCTCGGCGATCAGGGCAATGGCGGTGTCGGCGATCAGCATCGGACGCGGGGGTGTCATGGGTCCGATCCTCGCGGGTTCCGGGAGATGCGCCCAATTTCACTACAGCTGTAGTACGGTGCTCCCGACAGCGAAACTACAGATGTAGTTCGAAAGGGGAGTCCCCATGGACCAGGCAGAGCCGCGAGCCGTCGTCATCGGCGGCGGGATCGGCGGACTGGCCGCCGCCCTCGCCCTCCATCGTCAGGGCGTCACCGTCACCGTCCACGAACGCGCCGCCTCGCTCGAACCCGTCGGTGCGGGCCTCGCCCTCGCCCCCAACGCGCTCCGCGCCCTCGACCGGCTCGGCGTCGGCGACCGGCTGCGCGCCCTCGCCACCCCGCACCCCGCCGTCGGCCTGCGCAACCCCTCCGGCCGCTGGCTCGCCCGCACCGGCACCGACGCCATGGAGGCGCACTTCGGCGAGAAGGTGATCGCCGTCCCGCGCGCCGCCGTGATCGATGCCCTCGCCGACGCCCTCCCGGCCGGCGCCGTCCGCACCGGCTCTCCCGCCGAACTGGTCGACCCGGGCTCCGCCTCCCGGCCCGCAGTGGTCCGCAGCGGAGACGGCGAGCAGGACGCCGACCTGGTCGTCGCCGCCGACGGCATCCGCTCCGCCTCCCGCGCCCTGCTCTTCCCCCGGCACCCGGGCCCGCGCTACTCCGGCTTCACCACCTGGCGCACGATCGTCGCCGAGCCGCCGCGCGCGCCGTCCGCCGTCGGCGAGGTCTGGGGCCGCGGCTGCCTCGTCGGCGTCGTCCCCCTCGCCGACGGCCGGGTCTACGTGTACGGGGCCGCGCTCGCCCCCGCCGGTGCGCGCGCCGCGGACGGCGACGAGCGGACCGAACTGCTGCGCCGCTACGGCGACTGGTGCGCCCCCGTGCCCGCGCTCCTCGCCTCCGCCGACCCGGCCGAGGTGCTCCGGCACGACGTCTGGGAGATCGCCGACCCCCTGCCCGCCCACCACCGGGGCCGGGTCGCCCTGCTCGGCGACGCCGCCCACGCGATGTGCCCGTTCCAGGGCCAGGGCGCCTGCCAGGCGATCGAGGACGCGGTGGTCCTGGCCGCCGGCATCGCCCCCGGCACGGACCCGGCCGCGAGCCTCCCCGCCTACACCGCCGCCCGCCTGTCCCGCACCACCGCCATCGCCGCCGGCTCCCGCCGCATCGGCGCCCTGGTCGCCCGCCGCTCCCCGGTCGCCGTCCTGCTCCGCGACACCGCCCTCACCGTCGCCGGCCTCCTCCCCGACCGCGTCCTCCTGGGCCGGGCCGGCGCGACCTACGACTGGCACCCCCCGGCCGTGCCCGGCCACGCCGACCGCACCTCCCACCTCGGGGCGCCGGGATCCCCCTGACCGGCACGGCCCGCCCGCAGCGGCCGGCGTCGCAGCCGGCCTCCCCGGCCGAAGATCCCGGAGGGATGAAGCATGCAGGTGAACGGCCTAGCGGGGGATTCGGCGGGCAGGGCGGGGCGGTATCCCTCTCGGGCTGAGCAGTCGTCAGGGCGGCCGCTGTCCGCCCGGAAGAGGTGGGTCCATGAGATCGAGAGCGCTTGCGCGAGGTTGGCGTGCCGTGGCCGCCGTCGTCACCGCGACGGCGGCCACCGTCGTGTCCGCCGGACCGGCGGAGGCCGCGCCGCGGCACGAGGACGGGCTGAGCCCGGACATCCTGGCGATCATGGGCAAGCCGGCCTACGAGCACGCGCAGTGGGGACTGCTGGAGATCGACGACACGACCGGGGAGGTGATCCACTCCCAGTACCCGAACCAGTTCTTCATCCCCGGTTCGACGGCCAAGCTGGTCAGCGTCTCGGGCACCTGGCACACGCTCGGCGGGGAACACCGGTTCACCACCCCCGTGCAGGCCGTCGGCAGCCGCAGCGGATCGGTACTGGACGGCACGCTGGCCATGGTCGCGCAGGGCGACCTCACCATGGGCGGCCGGACCAAGCCGGGCGGCTCCGTCGACTTCACCCCGATCGACCACACCTACGCCAACGACCTCCCGGGCGCCACGCTCACACCCGAGAACCCGCTCGCCGGGCTGAACGAGATCGCCGGCCAGGTCCGCGCATCGGGCATCACCGAGGTCCACGGGGACGTCGCGGTCGACCCACGGCTCTTCGCGCCCGACGCCGGACTGGACCCGACCCCGACCCCGCTGATCATCAACGACAACCTCATCGACCTGCTGACCACCGGCACCACCCCCGGTCAGCCGGCGCAGCTCAGCTGGCGGCCGCAGGTCGCGCCGTACCAGGTGGAGTCGACGGTGCAGACGGTCGCGGCGGGCGGTACGACCAGCATCGACGTCTCCGCCTCGCCGGACGGCACCCACATCACCCTGTCGGGCACCATCGCGGCCGACGCCCAGCCGACGCTGCGGGTCTCCCAGGTCCAGGACCCGAACGCCTTCGGGCGCACCGCGCTGATCGAGGCGCTCGCCCGGGCCGGCGTCACCGTCACCGCCCCGCCGACCGGGCCGAACCCGGTCGGCCTGCTGCCGGACTCCTACGACGGCACGCAGCGCGTCGCCGCGTACGTCTCCCCCGTCTACGCCGAGTACGCGCGGCTGATCCTGAAGGTCAGCCACAACCTCGGGGCCAACCTCGGGATCTGCCTGATGGCCGTCACGACCGGCAGCCACCAGTGCGAGGACGGCTTCGCCGTCCTCAGGGACTTCCTGATCCAGGCCGGGATCGACCCGACCAAGGTGCAGTTGCTCGACGGGCGCGGCGGCAACCCGGTGGACCGGGTCACGCCCGACGTGGAGAACGAGATCCTGCACTACTGGCAGGGGACGCCCGAGGCGACCCGCTTCCGGGAGGCGCTGCCGATCCTCGGGGTGGACGGCTCACTGGCCTTCGCCTGCGCGGGCTGCCCCACCTGCCCGGGCAAGGGCAAGGTGTGGGCCAAACCCGGCACCGTGGCCGGCTTCGACGCCGTCAACCAGCGGCTCGCCATCGGCGCCGAGACGCTCGGCGGCTACCTCGCCGCGGGCCACGGCCGGCTGCACACCTTCTACCTGGCCGTGAACGGCGCCTCGACGCAGGACATCAACACCTTCTTCGACGTCGTCAACGACCTGAACCGGATCGCCGGCCTCCTCCAGGAGCAGGCCGAGGCGCGATCCTGACGCACCGCCGCTGAACGACGAGGGCCCCTGGAAACCGGAGCGGTTTCCAGGGGCCCTCTCGGTGCGGCCGGCTTCAGCCCCGGTCGGCCAGCGGGGTGACCCCGTCCAGGATGCGCTCCAGGCCGAAGTCGAGCGGGTCGCCGCCCTGGGGCGCGAAGCCCCCGGCGGCGATGGTGGCGCTGAGCGCGGGGAACCGGTGCCCGTGGCGCTCCAGGACCTCGCCGGCGAGCCGGTTCCACTCCTCGCCGCCCTCCTCGTCCGCGTCGACGAGCTGCTGGGCGAGGTTGCGGATGTGGCCGATGATCAGCAGTACGGTGTCGTGCCGCTGCACCGCGGAGAGCCCGGTGGGGGCCAGGGCGGCCAACGCGGCGTCCATCCAGGCGAGCTGGTTGGGCCCCATGAGCTGCCGGCGCATGCCGGTGGCCGCCAGGATCCAGGGGTGGCGGCGGTACAGCGCCCAGCACTGGCGGGCCCATTCGGTCATCCGGGGGCGCCAGCCGTCCTGGTGGCCGATGACCTCAGGGGGCGCGCCGAGCGCGGAGTCGACCATCAGGTCGACCAGCTCGGCCTTGCCGGGGAAGTACCGGTACAACGCCATGGTGGTGACGCCGAGTTCGGCGGCGACCCGCTGCATCGAGACCGCGTCCAGCCCCTCCGCGTCGGCGATCCGGACGGCACCGTCGACGATGCGCCCGGCGGTCAGTGAGGGCTTCGGCCCGCGACGGGGCTGGTCCTGTTCGCCCCACAGCAGCGCCAGGCTCGCCTTCGGGTCGCGCTTCTTCTCCCGGCTCCCGGCCATGCGGGTCCTCCTCGGTGGTTCCGGTGGTGGTTCCGGTGGTTCCGGTGGTGCTTCTCAGCAGTTCCGGTGGTGCTTCCGGCGGGCGATTGACGCCCTTTCAGAACTGTGTATAACATACACTCAATTGCGTAATCGATACACAGTTCAGGGGAGTAACCGTGATCGCCGCCGTTCTCATCGCCTCCGCCGCCGCCATCGCCACGCCCGTCGCCGGCACCCTGGGGCACCGCCGCCTCCGGCAGGCCGCCGGCGCCCGCCTCCTGCGGATCGAGACGCCGAACGGCATTCACGAGCAGGGCTTCGTCCGTATCGGCGGCATCGAGCAGTGGGTCTCCGTCCGCGGCGAGGACCGCGACAACCCGGTGATGCTGGAGATCCACGGCGGGCCCGGCGCCTCCAACGCGATCTACGGACCGCGCACCCGGGCCTGGGAGAAGCACTTCACCGTCGTCCGCTGGGACATGCGCGGCACCGGCAAGACCCTCGGCCGCTCCGGCGCCGACGGCCAGGGCGAACTGAGCTTCGCCCGGATGTACGCGGACGCCGTCGAGGTCACCGACCACGTGCGCACCCGGCTCGGCGTCGACCGGGTCGTCCTGGTCGCCAGCTCCTTCGGCAGCACCTTCGGGCTGCGCCTGGCCCGCCAGTACCCCGACCGCTACAGCGCCTACGTCGGCACCGACCAGAACATCCACGACGCCGGCCGCGACACCTCCGCCCACCGGGCCCTGCTGACCCGGCTGCACGCCGCCGGCAAGCGCAAGGAGATCGCCGCGGTCGAGGAGATCGGCCCCGACCCGCGCACCTGGACCGCCGAGCAGCACGGCGCCTACTCCAAGATCGTCGCCACCACCGACCCGCTGACCTTCCGGACCATGAAGTCCGTGGTCATGAAGTCGCTCTGGTTCTCCCCGCTGCACTCGCTGGGCGAGCTGGGAACCCTCGGCAAGGGCATGAAGCTCTCCGAGCAGATCCTCCCCGCCACCGCAGGCTTCGACGACTGGGCCGACGGCACCCGCTTCGACCTGCCGTTCTTCATCTTCCAGGGCGACCAGGACGTCCTCACCCCGACCGACCGCGCCAGGCGCTTCCACGACGACGTCCAGGCCCCGGTCAAGGACTTCGCCCTCATCGAGGACGCCGCCCACTTCGCGTCGTTCCTGCACCCCGACCGATTCCTCGACCTGATGCTGACCAAGGTGCGGCCGGTCGTCACCGTCGGCCCCCGGGCCTCCTGCCGGTGAACGCCGACGCCCCGGCCACGACGGGCGGACGGGACATCGGGCCGGCGCGGAGAACGGCCCCTGCGTGAGAGCCCGACAGGCGGGTAGACGACTGTCAGCCCGAGTCACCTGTCATGAAGAGGAAGGGACGGCCCGATGGTCGATTCCGATGCAGTGCGCACCGCAATTGCCACACAAATCGCGGCGTTTGCGGAGGGCGGCAACGACCGTGGGGTCCGTAGCGTCCTGGTCAAAACCCTCCACGACCCGCAAGTCATCGTCGCGCACCGCGCGGACCAGGTACTTCCTGCGGCGAGCCTGGCGAAGATGATCCTGGGAGTCGCACTCTTCGAGGCGGGACGGCGTGGCGAGATCGATCTGGACGTACGGGTCCGGATCGCCGATCTGCCCGGCACGATGTATCCGAGTGTTCTCCAGGCACTTGATCCCGAGACGACCGTCACCGTCCGGGAGTTGTGCGGGTTCGCGCTGGTGACCAGTGACAATCCTGCGGCCGAGTACGTGCGAGCGGTGCTGGGGCAGGACCGGATCGACTCGACGATCAAGGGCTTGCAGTTGAACTCGACCCTCTTCCCGGCCGGCTTCTCCGAAGCCGAGCTCGGACCGCTGGGCCGGGCGAACACGACGACCGCCGAGGACATGTTGCGACTGGTCGAGCACATCGACCGGACTCCGCATCTGGAACCGCTCCGCCGCTATCTGGTCAACTACCTGCGCAACGACAGGATCCCGTCCCGCCTGGACGACGACGTCCCGGTCCGACACAAGACCGGCAGCCTGCGGGGCGTGGTCAACGATGCCGGCATCGTCCTCCTTCCAGGCACACCCGTCGTCATGGTCTTTCTCACTGACGGTCAGTCAGATAACGTTCGCACGGCGCAGGAGATCGGGGAGCTCTCCGAGCGGATTGTTCGAATCGTCGCGGAAGCGGCGGCGCACTGACGCCGTCCGCCGGGGGTGCGCGTGGCTGCGTCACGGGAACAAGAAGTGCGCAAGATTCTGGTGCTGGTCAACATCCTGGCGTTGGCCACCGGCTTGGCATGCGTGGTGGCCGCGTCGCTACTGACGCACCAGCAGGTAGTGGCAACCGTTCTGAGCCTCATCGGCGGCGCCTTCGTCTCAGCTGCGGTGGTGACCTTGGCGATCGGATCACTGACGGTTCGCGAAACCACCGAGCAGGTGGACAGCGCAGTGCTTCGCGGCATGCAGGACGTCCTCGGACCGGTGCGCGATCCGCTGTTCGCCGCCGCGCTGTCCGCGTACCGCTACGACTGCCTCCTGACGCCTCCGCCGCCGGGAGACGCCCACCCCGACTACCTCTACCAATGCTTCCGCATCTCCTACCGGATCGAGAAGCTCCCCAAGGCGGTGAGCATCGCGTGCCTCTCCTCCAACGATGACGCCAGCCTGGACCGCTTCACCGGGCCGGAGTTCCTGCTGCGTTGGATGGTCGACGACAACCTCGACCCGGACGATCCCGGGATCTTCGCGATCGGAGCGGTCCGGGTGGACAACCGGGACTTGGAGCGCAGGCCCCCGACCCATGAGGCCGTTGCGGGAGGAACGGCCAGGATCGATCACTTCGCGGTACCGCACGACGCCCAGGTCACACTGGGCCACCTGGTGGAGTTGAGCATCACGGCCCGGAAGTACGTCGGCAACGACCGTCGGGTGCGCATCCAGGCCCAGGTGTTCCGCCACGTCACCGACGCCGAGTACCGGATCACCATCGATCCGGCCATCAGGCCGACCCGCCTGGCTGTCAACGCGTCGGAGATCAGCGCGCTCGGCGCCGCCCACGGCGCCAGCGTCCGGGCCACCTTCCCCGCGCCGTTCAACAATCTGGCGGGCCTCGTCCAGCTGCCGTTTCCCCTCCAGCCGGGGAGCGTCATGGCATTCACCATCGATCGTGACGTGCCGTGAGAGCACCGCCTGTCGTCTTTCGTCGTGGCTCGGCAAGAGCCTCGCGGAGCAGCGAGGCGAGGCGGGTGCCGCCCGGGCGGACGGCACGCTGGCTCCCCGGGGGGATGGTCTCGTTCGTACGGACGAGGTCGCGGCGGCGCGCGGTCCGGCACGGTGGAGCCATGCTGACCAAGGCTGCTACGGGGGACGCAACGGTGCGCCCGGGGGATCGTCGGGGCCCGCGGGCGGGCCGGTGGGCGGGGTACGCCGTCGTGGTGTGGGGGGTGCTGTTCGCGGTGCCCAGCTTCGTCTGGGCGCTGGGTGGCACGGCCGGTGCGGAGTCGACGGTGGCGCCGGAGCTGGTGAGGCTCGCCCGCGACCGGGTGCCGTGGTTCCTGGCCGTGCTCTGGGTCACCGGCCTGCTCAAGCTGTTCGGGGCGGTGGTCGGCCTCGGGCTGGCCCGGCCGCGCGGTGTCCGGGCCGGGCGGTTCCTGGCGTTGTGCGGGGGCGGTGCGACGGTCCTGCTCGTCTGGCACGGCTCGCTGTTCGTCGTGCACGGGGTGCTGGTCGAGGCCGGGGCGGTCTCCGTCGAGCCCGGCCTGGCGGGGCTGACGCGCTGGTACCTGTACCTGTGGGGGCCGTGGTTCGTCGCCGGCGGGCTGGCCTTCGCCGCCGCCACCGTGCGGTACGCCCGCGGGCACGAGGACCGTCGTGGGCTGCGGCTGCTCGCTGCGGCGGGCGGGCTCGGCGCGCTGGTCCTGTCGCTGGCCTCCACCGCGGCCGGGATCGGGTGACGCCGGGATCGGCTGCCGCCGCCCTCACCGTTCCTGGACGTACTCGATGTGCAGCTGCCCCGGCACGCCGCCCTTCGGCGCCCGGCCGGGCCGGTTGCCGGAGCCGTGGGTCAGGGTGACGCAGTAGTGCGAGCGGTTCGGCCAGCGGGCCATCACGGCCGCCGCCTCGGTGTCCAGCGAGCGGACCAACGTCCCCGTCCGGCGGAACGCCTCCGCGCTGCCGGTGAGGAACAACGTCCGTGCGGCGCCCGCGAAGTGCAGTTCGTCGCGCCAGCCGGCGAAGTGCCGGCGCTCGTGGTCGATCTCGTCCTCGGCGGGGAAGTCGCTCTCCGGGATGTCCGCGGTGTGCGGCACGCCCCTACCCAGCCGCGCCCGCACCTCCTTCCAGCGGGACGGCGGGAAGCCCAGGCTGTGGTGGAGCAGCACGAGGTCCAGCGGAACGGCCTCCTGGCCCTCCAGCCCCGGGGAGCCGGCGTCGGCCCGCAGCGGCAGGTGGATCAGCGAGCGCGGGGAGCGTGCGGCGAGTGCCCAGGCGGCCGCGAGGTCGCGTGCACCCGCGCGGTCGGCGTACAGCTGCATCTCCCACGGGCCGTCGTACAGCACGGCCAGGCCCTCCCCCGCCGTGGCGCTGACCACCCGGTACTCGTCGCGGCCGGTCCGCACCCGGTGGACCGTGGTCCTCAGCTTCACCGATCAACCCGCCTTTCCCGCGCACCGGAGGTCGGCCCGTCCGATGCCCGGCGCCGACCCGCCCCGGTGGGCCGTTGGAGACCGTAGCAACGCGGATCCGGCGAACGCCGTCGGGGTGACACCGGGGCGGGGAGGCCGAGGTCCCGCCGTGCCGTCAGGACGACCGGCCGTCCGCGGAGGTCCAGCCCCGGTGGTGCAGCCGCTCGAAGCCGTTCAGGAGGAGGTCCAGGGCGAATTCGAACTCGAAGCGGTCGTCGCAGCCGGGGCCGACGACCGAACTCCCGTCGTGGGCCGCGGCGGTGGCGATCTCCGCGAGGTGCGGGAAGGCGCCGGCCAGGGCGCGCAGTGCGGCGGGGTCGGCGGCCGGTTCGGGGCTCGGCGCGGCCTCGAACAGCTCCTGGCTGAACCCGAGGAGCCGGCTGCCCATGGCGTGCATCACGTGGTGCGTCAGGTCGGCGGAGAGGCCACCGCCGCGGAACAGGCCGGCCATCGAGTCGAGGTAGCCGAGGACGGCGGGCGTCGGACCGGGGCGCGATTCGATGACACGCGGCGCCCAGGGGTGGCGGAGCAGCACCGCGCGGGCCGAGAGGACGCGCTGCCGGACGGCCTCGCGCCAGCCGGCCCCGGCGAGCGGGGGGTCGACCTCGCCCACGACGGCGTCCACCATGCCGTCCAGCAGCTCGTCCTTGTTGGCCACGTGCTTGTAGAGCGCCATCGGCACGACGCCCAGCTCCTGGGCGAGCCGGCGCATGCTGAGCGAGTCGATGCCGGCGCCGTCGGCGAGCGCCACGGCGGTGTGCAGCACGCGGTCCCTGCTCAGCGGGACCCGGCGCGCGGCCGCCCCCTGCTCGGGCATCCCGATCCCCTCTCCGTCCTCCGTCGCGGGGCCGATCCCCTTGACGAGTGTACGGCGTACGCCTACGGTGAGCACCAGGTGTACGCCGTACACCTGAAACGTTGGAGAGGGGGTCCTGGTGACATCGACCAGGAAGGCGGCCGTGGTCGCAGGGGTGTTCTTCCTCGTGACCGAGGTCGCCGCGATCGCAGGGCTGCTGCTCTACGGCCCGGCGCTGCACGGCGCGGAGTACGTGGCCGGCGACGGCGCCGACCGGCGGGTGGCGCTGGGCGCGGTGTGCGAAGTGGTGCTCCTGGTGGGCGTGATCGGCACCGCCGTCGCCCTGTTCCCGGTGCTCCGCCGGAGGCACGAGGCGCTGGCGCTCGGCTACGTCTGCGGCCGGCTGCTGGAGGCCGCCGTCATCGCCGTCGGCATCATCGGCGTCCTGTCCGTCCTCACCCTGCGCCAGGACGCGGCGGGGACGCCGGGCGCCGGAGCGGCCGCGGCGGCCATGGTGGCCGTCCACGACCGGGCCTTCCTGCTCGGGCCCGACATCGTGCTGGGCGTGAACTCGCTGCTCCTGGCCCTCCTGCTGCACCGGTCGAGGCTCGTGCCGCGCGCCGTCACCGTCCTGGGGCTGGTCGGCGGCCCGCTGATCTGCGCCTCCGCGGTCGCCGTGCTGTTCGGCGTCTACCCGCAGGTCTCCACCCCCGGCTCGCTCGCCGCGCTGCCGGTGTTCGCCTGGGAGCTGGCGCTCGCGTTCCGGCTCATCACCAAGGGGCTCGCGGAGCACCCCGACCCCGCGGACGAGGCGGCGGAACTCCCCGCGGCGGTGGTCCGGGCGGCCGGGCCCGTGCGTCAGCCGGTGGTGCCGGTGGCGCGGACGTAGATGTCGGCGGCGCCGGGGAGGCCGCTGGGGATGGTGGAGACGTAGATCCGCCGGCCGGCGGTGGCCTGGGCGGGCGTGGAGGTCGGGGCCGGGGTCGGGGTCGGGGTGTCGCTGGGCACCGGGGTGGGCGTGGGGGTGGGCGTCACGGCGGGCGCGGGGGTGGGGGAGTCGGTGGGCGCCGGGGAGTCGTCCGCCGAGCGGAGGCCGGTCGAGGGCCGGGCGTCGACAGGGGTTTCGGAGACGCCCGGATCGGCCTGCTCGGTGGGCTCGTCGTCGTCGGTGCACGGCGACGAGGACGAGCTCGGCGCCTCCGACACAGTGGGTTCGGCCGACGGCGTCGGGGTCGGTGTAGGCGTCGGCGTCGGCGTCGGCGTCGGCGTGATCAGCGTCGGCGTCGGGGTCGGCGTGGCCGAGGGAGAAGGGGAGACGGACGGGGAGACGGACGGGTCGGCCAGCTCCAGGGCCTCCGCCGGCTCGTCGCCGCCCAGCGCGGCCGCCAGGTCGGCGGGCAGCGGGGCGCTCGGCCCCGGGGCGGGGAGGTCGTACGTCCGCAGGAAGTCGCCGAGCCCGACGTCCTGGCCCCCGCTCAGCCGGTAGTGCAGGTAGGCGACCGGCGCTCCGTCGGCGAGGCGGGTGTACACCGCGCCCACCGGTACGTAGTAGCGGCCCGCGCCCGGGTGCTGGGAGGGGTGGAGGCCGGCCAGCAGCTCGGCACGGTCGCGGTCGGTCTCGATGGCGCCCCGCCCCAGGGTGAGCGCGTTGACGCCCCGGACGGCCAGGGCGGCCAGCACCGCGATGGTGAGCACCAGGCCCACCGCGACCGTCCGCCGCAGCACCGGCCGCCCGTGCAGCGCGGGCCAGGAGTCGCTGACCACCCGTTCCGGCGCAGGCCGCCCCGCTTCGTTCACCGTTGCCGCTCCCCCGCCTCGCGTCACTCGCATTGCTCGACGAGGACCCTACGCTTGAAGTTCCGGGTCGTACCAACCGCCCCCTTCAGCCCGGATAGGCCGGGGCCACCGCCGCTTCGAGCAGGCGTACGGCCGAGCCGCCGCCGTCCGCCGGCACCGTCCACAGGTCGGCGCCGAAGTCGCCGGGGAGCGCGTAGAGCAGGGTGGACGCGTCGGACCAGACCGCCTGGTCGTCGATGTTGCGCTGCTCCGCGGTGGCGGTCTCGGTCATGGTGGCGAGGTCGAGCACGTAGAGCCGCCAGGGCGCGTCGGCGGACGCCCCGGGAACGCGCTTCTTGTAGGCGATCCGGGTGCCGTCCGGGGAGAGCGAGGGGCACTCGACGTTCTGGTGCAGGGTGGTGAGGGTGCGGGCGGCGAGGTCGCCGCGGACGAGGTAGGTCTGGCCGCCGGTGGCCGCGGTCGCGTAGAAGGCGTTGTCGTCGGCGAAGGTCACGCCCCAGATGTTGACGTCGGGCGCCCGGTACGACTTGCCGTCCTTGATCAGGTCGAAGGCCTCCAGGTTCTCCCGGAGGTTCCAGTCGCGGACGTCGACGATCGAGGTGCGGGTGGAGAAGTCGGTGCCGGCGTAGGAGTCGCCGCTGACGAAGACCGTCCAGGCGGCGAGGTGACCGGAGGGCGAGACCCGGGAGCGGGTGGGGATGCCGGCGGCCGGGAAGGAGTGCAGTTCCTTCAGGTGGTCGTCGAGGACGACGGCGCGGTAGGTGTCCTGCAAGGCGCCGTGCTCGGCCTGGAGGCAGATGCCGGTGCCGCCCGCCGTGTGGAAGCGCAGGCACTGGACGCCGGAGGAGGTGCGCGGGCCGTCCGGGTGGCCGGCGGGGACGGTGGCGAGCTCGTCGCGGTGCGGGCCCCAGGCCATGTTGCGGAAGACCAGCGTGCGGGCCGCACCCGGCTGGAGGGAGACCGGGCCCGGGGTGACCACCGGGCCGCCCGGCTGCACCTGGTCCTTGCGGGCGGACTGGTCGGACGCGTACAGCACGGCGCCGGTGCCGACCGTGCCGAGCAGCAGGACGGCGACGAGCAGGATCAGCACCCTGGTGCGGTTCTGGAGCGGTCGGGTCACGAAGGCACCTCGGCGTCGGTGGGGGAATCGGGTTCGCGGAGGACGAAGGAGGCCCCGGCCACGCAGCAGGCCAGTGCGGCGGCCGACCAGCCCAGTGCGGCGGTGCCGCCGACCGCACTCCACAGCGCGCCGAACGCCAGCGAGCAGGCGAACCGTGCCAGCGCCTGGCCCGTCCCGACCAGCGCCAGCCCGGCGCCGCGCTGCTCCTCCGGGACGGCGTCGGCGGCCGCGGCGGCCAGTACGCCGTCGGTGGCGGCGTAGAAGCCGCCGTGCAGCACCAACACGCAGACCACCACCGGCAGCCCGCTCAGCGGCGAGAGCAGCAGCCCGTACGCCAGCAGCAGGACGCCGTGGCCCGCGAGGAAGAGCCGGCGGCGGCCGATCCGGTCGGCGAGCGCGCCGAGCGGGACGGCGAGCAGCAGGAAGGCGGCGGCGGTGCCGAGCGGCAGGAGCGGGAAGAGGTCGGTCGCGAGGCCGAGCCGGCGCTGCACGAGCAGGTAGAGGAAGGAGTCGCTGACGGTGGTCAGGCCGAGCAGCACCGCGCACAGGGCCAGCCGGCGCAGGCCGGGAAGGCGCAGCAGTGCGAGGCCGTCACGCAGCCCGGGGGCGGTCGTTGACGTCTCGTCAGCCTGGATGCGACTCGGGACGAAGAGCAGCAGCACCAGCACTCCGAGCAGCGCGACACAGGCACTGACCGTGAACACCGCGTTGTAGCCGTGCTGTTCGCCGCCGTCGGCGAGCAACGGCCCGCCGGCCAGGCGGAGCACCAGGAACGCGGTGAGCGGTCCGAGCAGCGCGCCCGCCGTGTCCATCGCCCGGTGGACGCCGAACGCCCGTCCCCGGTGGGCGGGTTCGGTGGCGAGCGAGATCATCGCGTCCCGGGGTGCGGTGCGCAGTCCCTTGCCGGTGCGGTCGACGGCGAGCACCGCACCGATCAGCGGCACGGTGTGGACGAGCAGCAGCAGCGGCTTGCAGAGCGCCGACAGCCCGTACCCGGCCGCCGCGACCGCCTTGTGCCGGGGCGCCCCGTCCGCGCCGCGCCGGTCGGCGAGGTGGCCGCCGGCGAGCCGGACCAGCGCGCTGAACCCGTTCTGGATGCCGTCCAGCAGCCCGAAGCCGAGCGGGGAGAGGCCGAGCCCGGTGAGCAGGTAGAGCGGCAGTACCGCACTGACCATCTCGGAGGAGACGTCGGTCACCAGGCTGACGGTGCCCAGGACCAGCACGGTGCCGGGCACGGCGGCGGCCGCCCGCCGCCCCGGCCGGGTGGCCGGGGCGACGGGGGCCTTGGAGCTGCGGGATTCCGCGACGTACACCGGCGTCAGTTCCAGATGCCGGAGATGGTGGCGGCGGTGGCGGCGTTGCCCGCGTGGGTGGTCAGCCCGGCGAGGTCCTCCAGGGTGCGCAGCACGTTGTAGTGGTTGTAGGTGGTGGCGGTGGTGGCGCCCGGCGTGACGTGCGCACCGTAGAACACGGTGGGGATGCGGTTGCCGGAGAGCTTGTTGTCCTCGTCGAAGGTGAGCACGAGGATGCTGTTGTTGTTCTTGGCCCAGGCCGCGTACGCGCCGAGCTTGTTCTGGACCCAGGTGTCGCCGGTGGAGACCGAGCAGTCGTGCATGTCGTTGCAGAGGTCCGGCACGACGAAGGAGACCTTCGGCAGGGTGGCGTAGTTCGTCGGGAACTGCGTCATGGTGTACGCGGTGTTGGTCGGCACGTTGCTGAAGCCGAACCACGGGTTGTGCTTCTGCGCGTACTTGCCGCTGGAGCAGACCGTCGAACCCTGGCTCGGCAGGCCCTCGTTGTAGCTGCCCCAGGTCTTGCCGGCGGCGATCAGCTCGGAGCCCAGGTTGGGCGCGGAGATCGAGCCGACCGACACGCAGCTGTCGTCCGTGCGGCCCTGGTTGGAGCCGGAGAACAGCTGGTAGTAGTTGGGCTCACTGGGGTGGGTGATCCCGAACGACTGGGTGAGGGTGGCGCCGCCGGCCTTGAGGGTGTTGTTGATGTACGGCGCGCTGGAGCTGCCGATGACCTGCGTGTACGCGTGGTTCTCCAGCACGACGACGACCACGTGGTCGGGCGCGGGGAGGGTCGCGGCCTGCGCGGCCGAGCCGGTGGCCGCCCAGAGGCCGAGCGAGCCGGCGACCAGGCCGAGGCCGGCGCCGAGGGCGGTGAGGGTGCGGCGGGGGCGGGTGGCGGTGGAGCGGAGTCGTGCGAAGGGCATGGTGTCCTCCGTGCGTCGGGAAGTGCCGGGGCCCGGGCAGGGAACCCCGGTGGGGTGCCGGGTTTGGAGCGCCGCAAACAGTAGGAGCGCGGCGGTGGCGGGGACCGCAGAAGGAACATGAAGAACAGGCGAACAGCCGTCGCCGGGGGCGGTGGAGGTCACAGGGGCCTCGATTGACCCGCCCGTCGCGACCGTGGTGGGATTTCGTCGGCCGGCGAAAGGCTGCCGAGCGGCGCATGGGCGGCCACCGGGTGAAGGGAACGCGACGTGATCGGGCTGCTGGCCCTCGATGAGGCGGGTCACCCGCTCGCCGGGGCTCTGCACGGGCTGTGGCCGGGCAGCCGGGTGTACCGCGCGGGGCACGGGGGCCCGGGGCACGACGGCGTGGCGCATGACGGCACGGAGCACGACGGCACGCAGCATGACCTCCACGGCCCGGAGGAACTCCTGGAACTCGCCCTGGGCGACTGTCGGCAGCTGGTCTGTTTCGCACCCGTCGCTTCGATCGTACGACTGTTGCTGCGCCGCCGGCCCGTCGGTCCGAACCGGGGCGACGGCCTCGGCGGCCTCGACGGGGTCGGCGTGGTGTGCGTGGACGTCGAGCGCCGGTTCGCGGTGTCCCTGACCGGGCCCGACGGTGGCGCGGACGACCTGGCCGGCGAGGTGTCGGCCCTCCTCGGCACCGTCCCGGTGATCACCGGTGGCCGGGGCCGACCCGCCCCCGCCCGGCCGGCCGCCGTCGGACACCACGACCTCCCGGGGTGGGACGAGGACGTCCTCGCCCGCCCCCCGCTGACGACCCGGCCCCCCGGGGTGCGCGCCGGCGGCCTGGTCGTCGGGGTCGGCCTGCGCGAGGCGACCGCGGCGCCCGAGGTGGCACGGTTGATCCACCGCACCCTGCTGGAGGCCGGGCTGCCGGCCTCCGACCTCGCCCGGCTCGCGACCCTGACCGGCAAGGGCGACCACCCCGCCGTCCGCCGGGCCGCCGAGCTGCTGGGCCTCCCGGTCGACGAGCACCCGGCCGACGAGCTCGCGGCCGTCGCGGTGCCGAACCCGTCGGCGTCCGTCGGCGAGGCGGTCGGCACGATGAGCGTGGCGGAGGCGGCGGCACTGGCGAGCGCCCCGGGCGGCGGGCTCGTGGTGGGCAAGCAGAAGTCGGCCACGGTGACGGTGGCGGTCGCCCGGGCGGCGGTGCGCGGGCGGCTCGCGGTGATCGGCCTCGGCCCCGGGGAGCATGACCTGGTCGTCCCGCGCGCCGGGGCGGAGCTGCGGCGCGCGTCGGTGGCGGTGGGCGAGCCGGGCGCGTTGGCGCTGGCCGCCGGGTTCCTGCGGCCGACGGCCCGGCGGTTCACCACCGGGGACCCGGTCGGCGCGGCGGTCGAACTGGCGTCACGGCGGGAGTCCGTCGCCCTGGTCGCCGTCGGCGACGGGCTCGGCCACGCCCCGCCGCCCGCCGACGGCTACGACCTCCTCCGCGTCCCCGGCCTGCCGCTCCCGCCCGCCGACGGCCCTCCTGCCGCCGGCGCACCCACAGCGGCCGCTGCAGCCGTCGCTCCCCTGGCGGCCATTGCCCTCGATGCACCCGTTGCGCTCGATGCACCCGTTGACGCCCGTACCCCTGCCGATGCCCGCGCCGCTGGAGAACCCTCGTGACCACCCCCGACCATGACCTCCGCCACCACGGTGACGCGGAGGTGCGCGCGGACGGGCTCGGTCTGGTCGACCTCGCCGTCAACGTCCGCACCGGCACGCCCCCGCTGTGGCTGCGCGAGCACCTCGCCGCCACGCTCGGCGAGCTCGCCGCCTACCCCGACCAGACGGCGGCCCGCGCCGCCGTCGCCGCCCGGCACGGGCGTCCGGTGGACGAGGTGCTCCTCACCTCGGGGGCGGCGGAGGCGTTCGTCCTGCTGGCACGCGTCCTGACGGCGCGTCATGTCGTCGTGGTGCACCCGCAGTTCACCGAGCCGGAGGCCGCCCTGCGGGACGCCGGGCACACGGTGGAGCGGGTGCTCCTCTCGCCCGCCGACGGTTTCCGGCTGGGCGACGTGCCGCCCGGGGCCGACCTCGTCGTCCTGGGCAACCCCACCAACCCCACCTCCGTCCTGCACCCGGCCGACGTCGTCGCCGCCCTCGCCCGGCCCGGCCGCACGCTGGTGATCGACGAGGCCTTCATGGACACCGTGCCCGGCGAGACCGAATCCCTCGCCGCGGTGCGGGACCTGCCCGGCCGGGTGGTCGTCCTGCGCAGCCTCACCAAGACCTGGGGCCTGGCCGGCCTGCGCATCGGCTACGCGCTCGGCCCGGCCCCGCTGATCGCCGCGCTCGGTGCCGCCCAGCCGCTCTGGCCGGTCTCCACCCCCGCCCTCGCCGCCGCAGAGGCGTGCAGCACCCCGGCCGCCCTGGCCGAGGCCGAGCAGGCCGCCCGGCTGCTCGGCGAGCACCGCGACCACCTGCTGAAGGGCCTCGCCGCCTTCCCCGCCGTCCGCGTGCACGGCGAGCCGGCCGCCTCCTTCGTCCTGATCGAGCTGCCGGACGCCGCCGCCGTCCGCGAACGCCTGCGCGAGCACGGGTTCGCCGTCCGCCGTGGCGACACCTTCCCGGGCCTCGGGCCGGACTGGCTGCGGATCGCCGTCCGGGACCAGGCCACCACCGACCGCTTCCTCTCCGCACTCGACACCGTCCTGCGCGAAACCGTCCTACGCGAGACCGTCCTGCACCGCACCTCCCCGCACGCGCACTGACGGCGGCACCCGGCGGCGGCGCGGGACCGGCGGTACGGGACCGGCAGCGCGGGACCGGCGGTACGGCCCGGAGGCGCGGCCGGCCTCCCGGTTCAGCGCAGGACGACGGCGTCCCCCACCCTCGCCGACCCGGGTTCCAGCACCTGCGCGTACACGCCCGCGCACGGCAGGGCCGCCATGCCCTCCAGCGGGACCAGGCGGTTCCGTTCGGCGAGCACCTTCAGAGCGGCCGTGCTGCGCGGCAGGGCGCCGTGGACGAGGGTGGGGACGGCGCAGCGGGGCGTCGGGATGAGGATGCGCAGACGGAGCTCCGGACCGATCGCCAACACCCTTCCCACCCAGGCGTTCTCGGCGAAGCCGTCGGCGTCGGTGCGGATCACGACGTTGGGGCGGTAGCGCTCGGGCTGGGGCACGGCCCGGTCCAGGGTGGACGTGGTGAGCAGGTGCACGGGGGCGAAGTCGAAGAAGGTGCCGGCGGGGGCGGCCCGGCCGATCTCGTTCACCGTGACGGCGACCTCCTCCTCGATGCCGTGCGCCAACACCTCCTCGGGAACGGCCCGTTCGATCGTCGCTCCGGGCGGGCGCCCCGCGATCAGGCGCACCTTCCGCCCCAACAGGCCGGAGAGCTCGGCCACGCCGACCGGCCGGCCGTCCGGGCCGGTGATCACGGGCTCGCCGGCGACGAGGACGGCCGTGAAGCCGAGCATCCCCGCCCAGCGCCGCGGGTTCTTGACGCTCACCACCCGCCCGCTCTGCTCGTCGAGCAGCGCCCACACCCGGTCGCCGTGCAGGCCCCGCTCGTCCACGGCCACCGCACCCAACTCCTCGCCCAGCATGGACTTCACCGGATAGCGCCACAGCCGCTCCACCGTCCCGACCCTCACGAGAGCGCCTCCGCCCACCGCCGCAGCGTCGCGAAGTCGCCCTCGCGCAGGCCGGTCCGCGGGTCGATGCGCAGGACGAGCGCCGGGGCCGGGTGGTGGGCGGCTATCCACTCGCCGTCCTGCGGCCCCGACTCGTCGTCCACCCAGGCGAACGGTCGCCCGCCGGCCCAGGCGACCAGGTGGCGGGTCTTCCAGTGCAGGCCGTCCGGGTCGTCCTGGTGGAGCTCGGGCCAGTCGACGTACGGGAGCCCGGGGAGGCCGACCAGCGGCGAGATCCAGTGGTTGGCCTCCTCCATCCAGGTGGTGGCCCACACCAACTCGTACGGCAGCGCGAGCAGTTCGGGTCCGTGCGCGGGGTTGATCCAGAGCCGCAGCGGGCGCACGTGCTCGGCGGGCCTGCGCGGAAATCGGGCCACCCACGAGCCGGGCTTCACCCGGTGCGTGCCGTAACCCTCCGGCCGCCGGTGCGGTTTGGCGGCGTACGGGTTGAGCGGGCCGTCGACGTCGAGCAGGAGGAGGGGCTGCGTCATACCGCGCATCCTCGCCCGGACAGCGGCCGGACGGCCACCGCTTTGCCCCTCCGCCACCTGGACGCCCGGCTACCGACGGCCGGTCGGGGACGATCCATGGCATGCCCGGGGAGGCGCGGACCTCTCCGGCAGCCGGCGGCCTCCCCCGCCCGCCGGCGACCGGACCGGAGACCAGAACGGCAACCGGACCGGAGACCCGACCGACTACCCGCCGACGGCCCCCGTGGCCGGCCCGGCCGCACCCTCGGCAAGCAGGATGGCCAGCAGGCCGGGGAAGCGGGCCTCGATCTCGTCGCGGCGGAGACTGGCCATCCGGCTGTTCCCGCCGTCCACCTGCCGGACCAGCCCGGACTCGCGCAGCGTACGGAAGTGGTGGGTGACCGTCGCCTTCGAGACGGGCAGCGCGAAGGAGCTGCACGTCCGCGCCGTGCCGTCCGGCGCGGCGGCCAGCTCGCGCACCACCCGGCGGCGCAGCGGGTCGGCGAGCGCGGAGAGCACCCTGCCGAGCTCGATCTCCTCGACGGCCGGATGGCCTTCTTCGTCCGGCATGGCGGCGGCCTTCCTCGGGCGCTCCTCAGGTACGACTTGAATCGTACCTCTGGCGGCTGCTAGCGTCCGCTAGGTACGACTGCAGTCGTACCTGAAGCAGGGGAGAACTCGGATGGACCAGCTCGTCACGCTCGTCGGCACCGCCCACCCCAAGCCCGAACGCGCCGAGGAGCTCAAGCAGTTGCTGCTCTCGTTCGTCGAGCCCACCCGGCAGGAGCCGGGCTGCCTGGAGTACCACTTCCACGAGGACCGCGACGAGCCCGGCGTCTTCGTGTTCTACGAGGCGTGGCGCAGCCAGGCCGACCTCGACGCCCACCTGGCCCTGCCGCACCTGCGCGACTTCCGGGAGCGCCGGATGGACTACCTGACCGAGGACCTGGAGATCCGCTTCCTGACGATGCGGAGCCCGTACACCCGGGCCTAGCCTCCCGGGGCCGCCGAACGCCCGCCCGGGAGACACCGGGCCACGGAACACCGGACCACGGAACACCCGCACCCGGCCACCCCGCGCCCGACCCCGGCGCACCCGCCCCCGGCACCTCCGGAGCTCACGGCCGGCTCCAGAGGTTGCGGGCGGCGAGCAGCGGCAGGACACCCTCGCCGAACCAGTAGGCCTCCTCCAGGTGCGGCATCCCGGAGAGCACGAACTCGTCGATGCCCAGCTCGTGGTACTCGGTGACGAGGTCCGCGACCTCCCGGTGGCTGCCGACCAGCGCCGTGCCCGCGCCGCCGCGCAGCAGTCCGATGCCGGCCCAGAGCCCCGGGTGGATCTCCAGTCGCTCCGCCGAACCCCCGTGCAGCGCGAGCATCCGGCGCTGGCCCTCCGACTCGCTCTCCCCCAGGGCCCGCTGGGTCTCCCGGATCCGCGCCGGGTCCATGGCCGCCAGCAACCGTTCGGTCTCCGCCCAGGCCTGCGCCGAGGTGTCCCGGGTGATCACGTGCAGCCGGATGCCGAAGCGGACCACGCGGCCCTGGGCGGCGGCCAGTTCACGGATCCGGCCGATCTTCTCCCGTACCTGCGCGGGCGGTTCGCCCCAGGTGAGGTAGACGTCCGCGTGACGTGCGGCGACCTCGCCGGCCGCCGGGGAGGAACCGCCGAAGTAGACGGGCGGCACCGGGTCGGGCAACCGGTTCAACTTCGCCTGCTCGACCCGCAGATGGACGCCGTCGTGGTCGACGCTCTCCCCCGCCCAGAGCCGCCGGGCGATCGAGAGGAACTCCCCGGTCCGGGCGTAGCGCGCGTCCTTGTCCAGGAAGTCCCCGTACGCGCGCTGCTCGGCGGACTCCCCGCCGGTCACCACGTTGAGCAGCAGCCGCCCGCCGGACTGCCGCTGGTACGTCGCCGCCATCTGGGCGGCCAGCGTCGGGGCGATCTGCCCGGGCCGGAACGCCACCAGGTACTTCAGCCGCTCGGTGACCTGGGTCAGCATCGCGGTGGTCAGCCAGGCGTCCTCGCACCACGCACCGGTCGGCGTCAGCGCCCCCTCGAAGCCCAGCTGTTCGGCGCTGCGCGCGATCTGCCCCAGGTAGGCGATGCTCGGCGGCCGGTCGGACCCGGCCGTACCGGGCGTCGAGCCGTGCCCGCCGCCGACGACGTGCCGGCTGTCGCCGTTGGTGGGGAGGAACCAGTGGAAGGTGAGGGACATGCGTGAACGCTCCGGTGCCGTGGCTGCCTGCTGGTGGAAGTGCCGGTGGACGTCACCGGCAACAGGCGGCCGCGCAGACCCGCACCAGGTCGACGTGGAGACGCCGGACGAGGAGGTGACGGGCGGGAGCGGTCATGGGCGCGATTATCCGCGCCCCTCCGGTGCCGATCAAGAGGGGCGCCGGCCCCGCCAGGCCGGGACACACCCGGGCGCGCCGGGTTACGTTCAAGGACAGCCGGTCCGAGGACAGCCGGATTGAGGACAGCCGGATTGAGGGCCCCGGGTTTGAGGGCAGCCGGTTCGAGGGCAGCCGGTCCGAGGACAAGTCACCGCACACCCGTTGGAGGAACCGTGTTGAAGGGCAAGGCCGCCGTCGTCACCGGGGGATCGCGCGGCATCGGCCGGGCGGTCGTCGAGCGTCTCTGCCGCGAGGGGGCGGAGGTGGTCTTCAACTTCGCCACCTCCGTGGACGCCGCCGCCGACGTCGTGAGGGCCGTGCGGGCGGAGGGCGGTACGGTCCACGCCCTCCGGCTGGACCTGGCCGATCCGGACGGACCCGAGCGGCTGATGCGGGAGGCGGAGGAGCTCCTCGGCGGGCTGGACATCCTGGTGAACAACGCCGCGGCGTCCTTCACCCGGGCCACGATCGCCGAGACCGAGCCGGAGGAGTTCGACCGGGTGCTGGCGGTCAACGCGCGGGCGGTGTTCCTGACGATCCGCCACGCGGCCCGGACGATGCGCGACGGCGGCCGGATCGTGAACCTCTCCACGGCCAACACGGTCCGTCCCGTCCCCGGCAGCGCCGCCTACGTCGCCGGCAAGGGCGCGGTCGAGCAGCTGACCGCCGTCGCGGCCCAGGAGCTCGGGCCGCGCGGCATCACGGTGAACACCGTCTCGCCCGGAGCGACCGACACCGACCTGTTGCGCGGCACCAACCCGCCGGAGGCGCTGGAGGCGGTCGCCGGCATGACCCCGCTGCGCCGGCTGGGCCGGCCGGAGGACGTGGCCGACGTCGTGGCGGTGCTGGCCGGGCCGGACGGCCGGTGGATCACCGGGCAGAACATCCGGGCGACGGGCGGGCTGGCCTGAGAAACGGCCGTCGGCCCTCCCCCTGATGGGGAAGGGCCGACGGGCGTACGGCGGTGGGGCCGGATCAGACCTGGCCGGCCTTCTCCAGCGCCTCGCAGCAGGTGTTGACCAGCAGGCGGGTGACCACGTACGGGTCGACGTTGGCGTTCGGGCGACGGTCCTCGATGTAGCCCTTCTGCTCCACCTCGACCTGCCACGGGATGCGGACCGAGGCACCGCGGTTGGAGACGCCGTAGCTGTAGACGTTCCACGGGGCGGTCTCGTGCTTGCCGGTCAGGCGGGACTGGATGTCGTCACCGTACTGGTTGACGTGCTCCAGCACCTTCTCCTGGGAGGCGCCGAGCGACTCGCAGGCGGTGATGATGGCGTCGTAGCCCTCGCGCATCGCCCGGGTGGAGAAGTTGGTGTGGGCGCCCGCACCGTTCCAGTCGCCCCTGGCCGGCTTGGCGTCCAGGGTGGCGTCGATGCCGAACTCCTCGGCGGTGCGGTACAGCAGGTAGCGGGCGATCCACAGGTCGTCCGAGACGGTCAGGGCGTCGACCGGGCCGATCTGGAACTCCCACTGGCCGGGCATGACCTCGGCGTTGATGCCGCAGATGGCCAGGCCGGCGTCGATGCAGCGGTCGAGGTGCAGCTCGACGATCTCGCGGCCGAAGACCTCCTCGGCGCCGATGCCGCAGTAGTAGCCGCCCTGCGGGGCCGGGAAGCCACCCTCCGGGAAGCCGAGCGGACGGGAGCCCTTGAAGAAGGTGTACTCCTGCTCGATGCCGAAGATCGCCTCCTGGTCGGCGTAACGCTCGGCGACCTCGCGCAGCAGGGCGCGGGTGTTCGACTCGTGCGCGGTGCCGTTGGTCTCCAGGACCTCGCACAGGACGAGGATGTTGTCGCCACCGCGGATCGGGTCCTTGACGACCTTCACCGGCTCCAGCACGCGGTCCGACGCGTGGCCCTCGGCCTGGTTGGTCGACGAGCCGTCGAAGCCCCAGGTGGGGATCTTGTCCGCGTTGGCCAGGACCCGAGTCTTCGAGCGGAGCTTGGCGGTCGGCTTGGTGCCGTCGATCCAGATGTACTCGGCCTTGATTGCCACGGCGGTGAACCTCACAAACTGGGTGGTGGGTGCCCGCGTAGCGTCGCAAGCCGCCGTTTCCCGGTTGTTCCTCTTATGTAACACCCAGGTGAACCAACCGTCCGCGTTGGCACGGTCACGCTGCGGGAGTGCCGCGGGTGGCACTCCCGCTCGCCGAGGGGGCGCAGCTCAGTGCCGGCGGGCGTGCGCGGCCCGGCGACGAGTGGCCCAGAGGGCACCGCCGCCGGCCGCGACCAGGGCGGCGGCGCCCGCGGCCAGCGGGCCGGTGCTGTCGCTTCCGCCGGTGGCGGCGAGGTTGCCGCCCGCCGCGGGGGCGCTCGCGGAGACGGTGGCGGTGGCCGCGCGCGGGGCGGCGGCGGCCGTGGTCGCGTCGGCGACGGGCTGGACGGCCGGGGTGCCCGTCGGCAGGGGGGTGGCAGGGGCAGAGGAGGGGGTCACGGTCGGTGCCCCCGGCTTCTCGCAGCTCACCGAGGCGACGGTGATCCTCCCGGTGACCTTGGCGACGTTGAGGTTGAGCGGGTTCACCTCGATCTGCACCTCCAGGGCCGAGGCGGCGGCCGTGGTCGAGGTGGTGGTCCGCTTCGAGAACTCCACCGAGACGCTGCCGACCAGCGGGACGTCCACCTTGGTCGGCCCGTACAGGCTCAGGGTGACCGGCTTGCCGAGGACGGTCAGCCTGGCGGGCGCGACCACGTCGGCGGTCGGCTGCCCGTCGACCGGACAGGTGGCCTCGGAGCTGAGCGCCTCCAGGCCCAGCAGGGTGGTGGCCGGGAGGCCGGGGGCGTGCACGTCCGCGTTGACCAGCCGGACGGAGGCGGAGGTGCCCTTGGCGTCGGACTTCGTCACCGACGTGCCGACGTCCGCCTTGACCAGGGTGACCGGGCCCTGCTGCTCCACCCCGTCGACCTTGGCCGTGAGGACGGAACTGTCGCGCTGGGCGGGGGTCTCGACCTTGTTGAGCGCGATGTTCACCGGGACGTCGACCGTCTTGTTCAACAGGCTGACGTCCAGGTCGAGTTCGGCGGTGACGGCGCGCGCCCTGCCGGACGGCGCGGCGGGTTGCGGCGTCGGCCCGGTGGCGTGTGCGGCGGGCACGGCTATCAGGGCCGACACTGCGGCGGTGGCGGCCGCGACGGCGGCGACGGGACGGAACGAGGACATGGCGGTACCCCCACGGGTGGTGGTCTCGGTTGAGCGGGCCTCCGGCCTCACCCGCGGCGCGGGGCGAGGGGCCGCTGCTCTGAACGACGAGCCGCCAGTCTTCTCGAACAATCCGTCACATGAGTCACACAGAACGTCATTTCACCCGTTCGAGTGAGGTTGACGCCCGGCACTGACGCCCGGCACTTGACGGACGGAACGGCTACGGCAGCCGCCAGTCCACCGGCTGCGCCCCCTGCTGCACCAGCAGCTCGTTGGCCCGGCTGAACGGCCGCGAGCCGAAGAAGCCGCCGTTCGCCGAGTACGGGCTCGGGTGCGCCGACTCGATGGCCGGCACCTCCCCCAGCAGCGGGCGCAGGTTGCGGGCGTCGCGCCCCCAGAGGATCGCCACCAGCGGGCCGCCGCGCGCCACCAGCGCCCGGATCGCCTGCTCGGTGACCTCCTCCCAGCCCTTGCCCCGGTGGGCCGCGGGCTTGCGCGGCGCGGTGGTCAGCGCACGGTTGAGCAGCAGCACGCCCTGCCGCGTCCACGGGGTGAGGTCCCCGTTGGACGGCTGCGGCAGGCCGAGGTCGCTCCCGTACTCCTGGAAGATGTTGATCAGGCTGGCCGGGACCGGCCGCACCTCCGGCCCGACCGAGAAGCTGAGCCCCACGGCGTGGCCGGGGGTCGGATAGGGGTCCTGCCCGACGATCAGCACCCGCACGTCGGCGAGGGGCTGCTGGAAGGCGCGCAGCACGTTCGGCCCGGAGGGCAGGTAGGTGCGGCCGGCGGCCAGCTCGGCGCGGAGGAAGTCGCCCATGGCGGCGACCCGCCCGGCGACCGGCTCCAGCGCGGCGGCCCAGCCGGGCTCGACGATCTCGTTCAGTGGACGCGGTGCCATGGCCGCCACCCTATCGGCCTACGCCGACAGCGCGTTCACCCGGATGATCTTCGAACGCCCGACGGGAACGGTCCCCCGGCCGCGCCGGGCGATCACCCCCGCCCGCGGCCCGGCGATCACCCCGGCAGGGCCGGGCCGCCGCCCCGCCCCGGAGCGGACGGTCACCCCACCGGGCGGCCGCGCAGCACCACCAGCCGGGGATCGGCCAGCACCCGGACGTCGGCCCGCGGGTCCTCGTCGTAGACCACGAAATCGGCCGGCGCGCCCTCCTCCAGGCCCGGTCGGCCCAGCCAGCGGCGCGCGCCCCAGCTGGCCGCGGACAGCGCCTCGGCCGGGGTCAGCCCGGCCTTCACCAGCTCGGCCACCTCGTCCGCGACCAGGCCGTGCGCCAGCGAGCCGCCCGCGTCCGTGCCGACGAAGACCGGGATGCCCGCGTCGTGCGCGGCGCCCACGGTGGCGTAGCGGCGCTCGTGCAGCCGGCGCATGTGCGCGGCCCAGGCCGGGAACCTGGCCTCGCCGCCGCTCGCAAGGCCCGGGAAGGTGGCGATGTTGACCAGGGTCGGGACGATCGCGACCCCGCGCTCGGCGACGGCCGGGATCAGCTCCTCGGTCAGCCCGGTGGCGTGCTCGACGCAGTCGATGCCGGCCGCCAGCAGGTCGGGCAGCGACTCGGCGGCGAAGCAGTGCGCCGTCACCCGCGCGCCCTCCTCGTGCGCCGCCGCGATCGCCTCGGCCAGTGCGTCCCCGGGCCAGCAGGCGGCGAGGTCGCCGCGCTCGCGGTCGATCCAGTCGCCGACCAGCTTCACCCAGCCGTCGCCGCGCCGGGCCTCGGCCCGGACGTAGGCGGCGAGGTCGCCGGGCTCGATCTCGTGGGCGTAGTTGCGGATGTAGCGGCGGGTACGGGCGATGTGGCGGCCGGCCCGGATGATCCGGGGCAGGTCCTCGCGGTCGTCGATCCACCGGGTGTCGGCGGCCGAGCCCGCGTCGCGGATCAGCAGGGTGCCGGCGTCGCGGTCGGTGACCGCCTGCTTCTCGCTGGTGGCGGCGTCGACCGCGCCGTGCGCGTCCAGGCCGACGTGGCAGTGCGCGTCCACCAGACCGGGCAGCACCCAGCCGGTCACCGTCCGGACGTCGGCGGCGCCCGGCGGGCGCTCGAACGCCACCCGGCCGCCCACCACCCAGAGTTCGTCACGGACGTCCTCCGGGCCCACCAGCACCCGACCCCTGACGTGCAGCACCGCGCCATCGCTCATGTCCCGCACTCTACCGACGCCGACGCCACGTGTAAGCAGTGAGAATGCGGCACACTCGTTCCCGCACCGACCACCCGCCCGGCGAAAGGCCCGTCACCCGTGAGTCCCTTCCTCGACCTGCCCCCGCTCACCGCCGCCGACTTCGCGGCGATCGAGGACCAGGTGGCCGCGCTGCTGCACACCACCGCGGACGTGATCGTCACCCAGGGAGAGGCGCTGCTGCCGCTGGAGGCCGCGATCCGGGGCGCCGCGCACCCGGGCTCCACCGCGCTGAACATCGTCACCGGCCCGTACGGACAGACCTTCGGCAACTGGCTGCGCGACTGCGGGGCGACCGTCGTCGACCTCGCCGTCCCGTTCGACAGCGCGGTCACCGCCGAGCAGGTCGCGCAGGCCCTGCGGGAGAACCCGGCGGTCGACTTCGTCTCCCTCGTCCACGCCGAGGCCGCCACCGGCAACACCAACCCGGTCGCCGGGATCGCCGCCGTGGTCCGGGAGCACGGCGCGCTGCTGATGCTGGACGCGGTCGCCTCGGTGGCCGCCGAACCGCTGCTCACCGACGCGTGGGGCGTCGACCTCTGCGTGATCGGCGGCCAGAAGGCGATGGGCGGCCCGGCCGGGGTCTCCGCCGTCTCGGTCTCCGACCGCGCCTGGGAGCGGATCGCCGCCAACCCGGCCGCGCCGCGCCGCTCCTACCTCTCCCTGCTGGACTGGAAGGAGCGCTGGACGGACGCGGGGCGCACCGTGCTCCCGCACGCCCCGGCCCAGTTGGAGATGCTCGCCCTCGGCGCGTGCCTGGACCGGATCGACGCCGACGGCCTGCCCGTCGTCATCGCCCGTCACCGCGCCGCCTCCGCCGCCACCCGCGCCGGCGTCCGGGCCCTCGCCGCGCTGACCCCGTTCGTGCCCGAGGACGCCCACGCCGCCCCGGTCGCCACCACCCTGCGAACCCCGGACGGCCTGCCCGCCGCGGCCCTCGCCGCCGAGCTGCTCCGTCTCGACCCCACCCTGCCGGTCCAGCCGGGCGGCGGCGCCCTCGCCACCACGATGCTCCGGCTCAACCACTACGGCCCGGCGGCCTCCCCCGCCACCGTCCGGGGCTTCCTCACCGCCCTGGCCACGGTCACCGGGACGGACGCCGGGCCGGCCCTGGCCGCCGCCGAGGCCGCCTGGGCGGACGTCCGGGCCTGAGAACGCCGGAGCGGCCCCCGCTTCCGCACGGGGGCCGCTCCGCCGGGGCCGCTCAGTGGCCGCCCGCGTCCACCACCTCGACGCCGCGGATGTTCCGCTCGATCTCCTCCACCGGCAGCGCGACCGCCAGGGCCCAGTAGTAGATCACCAGGGAGAACAGCACCACGACGAGGATGTCCCACCAGAGCGGCAGATTGCCCTGGGAGCCCTCGCCGAAGGTGCCCTGCCAGGAGGTCAGTCCCATGCCGACCAGGTAGACCGGCAGCCACTGCCCGGCCTTGAAGTCCATCCGGGGCGCGTTCGGCACGCCCTTCGACACCGAGTAGGCGGAGTACCCGCCGAGCAGCACGTAACCGATCAGGATCGCCAGGCCCAGCCGCCAGAGGGTGTCCCAGCCGGCCCAGTAGATGACCAGGCTCGCCACCACGAAGGCGATCGGCGAGATGATCGTGCCGCCGGGCAGGTGGTACGACCGCTCCAGTCCCGGCAGCCGCTTGCGCAGCACGCCGAAGGCCAGCGGCGCGCCCGCGTACATCAGCACGACGGCCGAGGTGATGAAGCCGACCAGCCGCTGCCAGCTCGGGAACGGCAGGAAGCAGAGCACGCCCGCGACCCAGGCGATGATCAGGCCGAGCCACGGCACCGAGCGCTTGTCGGTGAACTGCAGGGTCTGCGGCGCGTAGCCGTTGCGGCTCAGGCCGTAGGTGACCCGCGAGCTGGAGGTGATGTAGACCAGCCCGGTTCCGGCGGGCGAGATGATCGCGTCGATGCGCAGGACGGTGGCCAGCCAGCCCAGGCCGATCAGCGTGGAGAGGCCCGCGAACGGCCCGCTGATCCCGGGGAAGTCGAGGTTGGTCCAGCCGCCGGCGAAGGTCTCCGGCGGCAGGGCGCCGATGAACACCACCTGGAGCAGGACGTAGATGAGCGTGCCGATCACGACCGACCCGAGGACGGCCCGGGGGATGTCCCGGCGGGGGTTGCGGCTCTCGCCCGCCCACTGGATGGCCTGCTCGAAGCCGAGCAGCGCGAAGATCACCCCGCTGGTGCTGATCGCCACCAGCACGCCCTTGGCCCCGTCCGGCGCGAAGCCGTGGGCGGTGAAGTTGGAGCCGTGGAACTCCGTGAACCCGAGCACGAAGATGGTCAGGACCGGGACGAGGACCTTCCACACGGTGGCCACGCTGTTGGTGTGCGCGAGCAGCCGCACGCCGAGGAAGTTGATCGCGACGAAGACGCCCAGCAGGGCGGCCGCGACGAAGAACCCCTCGGTGGTCAGCGTCTGGTTGGGGTTCAGCAGGCCGTCCGCCCAGGACCAGTGCTGGGCGTAGTTGATCATCGCCTGCACCTCGATCGGCGCGATGGTCGCCGCCTGCAGCCAGGTGAACCAGCCGAACGACATCCCCGCGAAACCGCCGAACGCGTAGTGCGGGTACCGCGCGGTGCCGCCCGCCACCGGGAACAGCCCGCCCAGCTCGGCGTGCACCAGCGCCAGCAGGATGATCGCCACCGCACCGATGCCCCACGAGATCAGCGCCGCCGGCCCCGCCGCCACCGCCGCCTTCTCCGCCCCGAACAACCACCCGGACCCGATGATCGCCCCGACCGAGGCCCAGAGCAGCCCGATCATCCCGACTTCCCGTTTCAGCCCGGTATGCCCCGAGGCTGCAGGTGTATCGGTGGTGGGGTGAGCCATGACCGGCCGCCTCTCGCGTCGGGGAAATCCGCTCCGACAGTGCCGCAGCACCCGCCCCTCCCCCTCGCCGAAACGCGCGGCGATCCGCCCCGTCACCCGAACGGCCCGCCACCCGCCCCGGGAGCCGGGCGGAGGAATGGGCCGTCGGTGGCGGCCGGCACCGGGCCCGCGGGACGGCGCGGCCGGGCGGGACGTCCTGCCGCCGGAGCCCGGGCGACCTCCCGGCACAGTTCCCCCGGCGTTCACCTGCGCGGCACGCGGACATCACCGGGGGGCGGCAGGCTCCCGGCGAAGGGGGTGAAGTTGGCTATACAACTCCCCTGCCGCTTCGTCGAGGAGGAGAACCGTCATGACCGAGCTGCCGCCGTACTGGCTGCGCGACAACTGCCCGTGTGCCGAGTGCCGGGATCCGCGCAACGGGCAGAAACTGTTCCAGATCACCGACCTGCCGGACGATCTCGCCGTCGCCGCACAGGCCGAGCTGAACGGGCACCTGGAGGTGCTCTGGTCGGACGGGCACCGGTCACGCTACCCGCTGGAGTGGCTGGAGCGGCCCGCCGACGGGGACGGGCGGACGGAGGCGGAGAAGCGGCTCTGGGCGGCGGCGGACTTCGCCCGCGGCATCCCCGAGGCGGAGTGGGCGGCGTACCTGGCCGACCCGGCCGAGCAGGCGGCCGTCCTCGGCGCCGTCCGGCGCAGCGGCTTCGCCGTCCTGCGCGGGGTGCCGGCGGTCGAGCGGCAGGTGCTGGAGGTGGCCGGGACCTTCGGGTACGTGCGGGTCACCAACTACGGCGAGCTGTTCGACGTCCGGGTCGAGCCGGACCCGAACAACCTGGCCTTCACCAGCGTCGCGATCACCCCGCACACGGACAACCCCTACCGGGACCCGGTGCCGACGCTCCAGCTGCTGCACTGCCTGGAGAACTCGGCGACCGGCGGCGACTCCGGCCTGGTGGACGGCTTCAAGGCCGCGGCGCTCCTCCGGGAGGAGGCGCCGGAGGACTTCGCCGTCCTCACCCGCACGCCCGTCCCCTTCGCCTTCCGCGACCGCTCCGCCGAACTGCGCGCCGACCGTCCGCTGATCGGGGTGGACGCACTGGGCCGGATCCGGGAGGTGCGGTTCAACAACCGGTCGATCGGCACGCTGCGGACGGGCGACCCGGAGGCCTTCTACGCCGCCTACCGGCGCTTCGCCGCGATCACGCTCCGTCCCGAGCTGCAGCTGACCTTCCGCCTCGGCCGCGGCGACTGCCTGATCTTCGACAACACCCGCCTCCTGCACGCCCGGACGGCCTTCGAGCAGGACGGCTCGCGCCACCTCCAGGGCTGCTACGCGGACCTCGACTCCCTCCTCTCCACCCTCGCCGTGCTGCACCGCCGTTCCGCCGCGCTGGACGCGATCGCCGATCTGTTCGAGGGGGTGGGCGCCGGCGAGTACCTGGGCGAGGCGGTCACGATGGCCGAGCACATGCTCCAGGCCGGCGCGCTCGCGGAGGCGGCGGGGGCGGCGCCGCACCTGGTCGCGGCCGCACTGCTGCACGACGTCGGGCACTTCCTCGACGAGCACGGCCACGACTCGTCGCACGGACGGGATCTGATGGAGGGTCAGGACAACCGGCACAGCGACACCGGCGCACGGTGGCTGGCCCAGTGGTTCGGCCCGGACGTCACCGAGCCGGTCCGCCTGCACGTGGCCGCCAAGCGCTACCTGTGCGCGGTCGAGCCCGGGTACCGCGAACGGCTCTCCGAGGCCTCCGAGTTCACGCTCCGGGTGCAGGGCGGCCCGATGGGTGCGGAGCAGGCCGCCGCCTTCGCCGCCGCCCCGGGCGCCGGGGACGCGGTCGCCGTCCGCCGCTGGGACGAGCAGGCCAAGGAGGCGGGCGCGAGCACGCCGGACTTCGAGCACTTCCGGCCGCTGCTGGCGTCGCTCATGCGCTGAGCGGGAGCGGGCGGCCCGGCCGGGCCGGGCCGCCCGCGGGCCGTGCCCCCGGGTCGGTCCTGATCCCGGGTCAGTCCTGCTCCCGGGCGTGCCGCGAAAGCGCCGACGTGGCCAGCGAGTTGTGGACGCTGAAGGCCACCGTTCCCGGCAGGTAGCGGTCCTGGGACCACTCCACCGGCGTGCCGGTCGGGTCGGTGGTCCGCCGCCGTTCGCGCAGCAGCGGGCCGCCGCGGCGGCAGCCGAGCAGCCGGGCGTCCTCCGCGTTGGCCGCGACGACGTCGATGGTGTGGTCGGCGTCGGTGAACAGGATGCCGTGCTCGCGCAGGACCTCGGTGTGCGACACCACGTCGGCCGGCAGCTGGGCGACGATCTCGCCCACCCGCGGCGGGTAGATCGTCCGCTCGACCATCACCGGCGTGCCGGAGAGGGTGCGCAGCCGGACCGTCACGTACACCTCGGAGCCCGGCTCCAGCCGCAGCTGCTCGCGCTCGGCGGCGTCGGCCGGGCGGCGGACCAGCGAGTCCAGGATGCCTCCGGGCTCCTCCCCCATGGAGTACGCCCAGTGCGTGAAGCTGAGCAGTTCGGAGAAGCTCTGCACCCGGGCGGTGCCGAGCACCACGCGCCGGGTGCCGCGCCGGGAGGTGACCAGCCCGTCCGAGCGGAGCACGGCCAGCGCCTGGCGGACGGTGCCGCGCGAGACGCCGTACTGCTCGGCCAGCGCGCCCTCGGCGGGCAGCCGGCCGGCCTCGCCGTAGGCGCCGGTGGTGATCGCCTCGCGCAGGTCGGCGGCCACCTTGCGGTAGAGCGCACCGGCCGCGCGGTCCTCGGTGGCCGGGCGGGCCCGGGGGGCCTGGGGGCGTTCGGGCTCCAGTGCCACGTCAGTCAAAGTCCCTCCTGGGGCGGTGTCCTGCGCAGCCGTACCGGCGCGGACAGCCCGACCTTATCCCGCTGCGCCTTCGAAGCATCGCATCCGGTTGATCACTCCCCGGTGGCCTGATTCGACCGTTCCCACAGCCGACTCCGGTTCTGGGCCATCCGTTCACCTTCCCGTCACCGGGCTCCGGCGTACTTACCCCCGTCAGCGAAGTTGGCTAGTCAACTCGGACGGTTTCGAACAGCCGCCGCAGGGACCCGAAGAGCCGCTCGCGCGACCCGATCCCCCGATCTCGACATCTCTCGCAGTACGCCCCCGATCAGGAGACTGACCCGTGACCGTGCACCGTGCCCGCGCCGCCGCCTTCGCGGCCGTACTGACCGCCGCCGCGCTCTCCCTCACCGCCTGCGGCTCCGCCGGTTCGTCCACCGCGAAGTCCGGCGACGCCGCCAAGGCCGGCGCCAAGGACGTCAAGGACGCCACCTCGGCCGCCGACCTCGGCGGCATGGACGCCCTCGTCGCCGCGGCCAAGAAGGAGGGCAAGCTGCACGTCATCACGCTGCCCAAGGACTGGGCCAACTACGGCAAGATCATGGACTCGTTCAAGGCCAAGTACGGCATCGAGATCGAGGACGAGAACCCGGACGGTTCCAGCCAGGACGAGATCAACGCGATCACCTCCCGCAAGGGCCAGGACCGCGCCCCCGACGTGGTCGACCTGGGCAGCGCCTTCGCGCTCCAGGCGGTCAAGGACGGCCTGCTCGCCCCCTACAAGGTCGCCACCTTCGACAAGGTGCCGGACACCATGAAGGACCCGAGCGGCGCCCGCGTCAACGACTACGGCGGCTACATCTCCATCGGCTGCGACGCCAAGAAGATCGCCAACTGCCCCAAGACCTTCGCCGACCTGCTCAAGCCCGAGTACAAGGGCCAGGTCGCGCTGAACGGCAACCCGACCAAGTCCGGTTCCGCGTTCGGCGGCGTCTACGCGGCCGCGCTCGCCAACGGCGGCTCGCTGGACAACATCCAGCCCGGCATCGACTTCTTCGGCAAGCTGAAGCAGTCCGGCAACTTCAACCCGGTCGAGTCCACCCCGGCCACCATCGAGAAGGGCGAGACCCCGATCTCGATCGACTGGTCCTACCTGAACGCCGGCTACACCGACGAGTTCAAGGACAAGGGCGTCGACTGGAAGGTCTCCGTCCCCGCCGACGGCAGCTACGCCCAGTTCTACAACCAGGGCATCAACAAGTACGCCCCGCACCCGGCGGCCGCCCGCCTGTGGCAGGAGTACCTCTTCAGCGCCGAGGGCCAGAACCTCTTCCTCGGCGGCTACGCCACCCCGGCCACCTTCGACGCCCTGAAGAAGGACGGCTCCCTGGACGCCGCGGCCGCCGCCAAGCTGCCCACCGTCGAGAAGCCGTTCACCACCTTCCCGACCCAGGACCAGATCACGGCCGCCAAGAAGGTCGTGACCGAGAACTGGACCAAGGCCATCGCGGGCTGACACCCGGCCGCAGCACACCCGAACGGGCTGATCGACTCATGACCACGGCTCCCACCCCGGTGCCGACCACCCCCGCCGCCACCGACCTCGGTGGCGGCGCGGGGGCGTCCGCCACCGCCACGACCACCACCCCCACCCCCCGCCGGCGCACCCGCCGGCGCCCCGGCGGCGCCTGGCTCGCCACCGTCCCGCTCTTCCTCTTCTTCGTCATCGGCTTCGGCCTGCCCGCCGTCGCCATCGTGATCGGCGCCTTCACCACCTCCAGCGACGCGGAGGGCGGTGCCGGCCGGTTCACCCTCGACAACATCACCGCCTCCGTCCAGGGCGCGTACTGGACGGCGATGGTCAGCAGCCTCAAGCTGTCCGGCCTCACCGCACTGCTCGCCACCCTGATCGGCCTGCCGATCGCCCAGGCCGTGGTGACCTCCCGGAACACCTGGCTGCGCCAGGCCGTGCTGACCGCCTCCGGGGTGCTCGCCAACTTCGGCGGACTGCCGCTCGCCTTCGCGTTCGTCGCCACCCTCGGCAACGCGGGCGAGGTCACCAAGCTGCTCCACCTGACGGACCACGGCTGGTCGCTCTACTCCTTCACCGGCCTGACCATCGTCTACCTGTACTTCCTCATCCCGCTGATGGTGCTCACCATCACCCCGGCTCTGGACGGCCTGCGGGTGCAGTGGCGCGAGGCGGCGCACAACAACCGGGCCACCACCGTCCAGTACTGGCGCCACGTCGCACTGCCGATCCTGCTGCCCTCGCTCCTCGGCGGCTTCGTGCTGCTCTTCGGCAGCGCCTTCGCCGCGTACGCCACCGCCGCCGCCATGGTCGGCGCGACCGTCCCGCTGGTCAGCCGCTCGATCGCGGACGCGCTCTCCGGCAACGTCCTGGTCGGCCAGGGCAACCTCGCCCTCGCCCTCAGCCTCAACATGATCGTCGTGGCCGTCCTGGTGATGGCCGTGTACCTCCCCCTCCAGCGCCGGAGTGCCCGATGGCTCAGCTGACGACCCCCCGAACCTCCCGGCGTCCCGGGGTGCGCTGGTGGCGCGGCGCCGTCCTGCTGCTCGCCGGCGTCTACTTCGTCGTGCCGCTGGCCGCCGCCGGCTACTTCTCGGTCGACGACCCGAAGGGCTTCTCCTTCGAGGCGTACACCGGCCTGCTGAGCGCCGAGGGCTTCCTGGACAGCCTCTGGCTCACCCTCGGGCTCGCCGTCGCCACCGTCCTGGTGCTGCTGCTCCTGCTGGTGCCCGCGCTGATCGCGGTCCGGCTCGGCGCGCCGAGGCTGCGCCCGGTGATCGACGTGCTCTGCACCCTGCCGCTGGTCGTCCCGCCGGTCGCGCTGACCGCCGGCCTGATCGGCGTGCTCCGCTGGGGACCGGACTACCTGATGGACACGCCGTTCTTCCAGACCTTCGTGTTCGTCCAGGACCCCGACTTCCCGCTGGTCCTGGTCATCGCCTACGTGCTGATGTCGCTCCCGCTCGCCTACCGGGCGCTGGACGCGGGACTGCGCGCCGTCGACGTGCGCACCCTGGTCGAGGCCGCGCGCAACTGCGGCGCGAGCTGGCCGCGCGCGGTGTTCACCGTCGTGCTGCCCAACCTGCGCGGCGCGCTGCTGAACGCGTCCTTCCTGACCCTGGCGCTGGTCCTCGGCGAGTTCACCGCCGCCTCGATCCTCGGCTACCAGCCCTTCCCGGTGTGGATCTACTCGGTCGGCAACAGCCAGGCCCACATGTCGGTCGCGGTCTCCATCCTGAGCCTGCTGATCACCTGGCTGCTGCTGCTCCTGCTGGCCACCGTCGGCCGCGAGCGCGGCAAGAAGACCACGTCCTGACCTCCTTCGGAGAAACGAACCCCCATGAGCTCCCTCGCCGTTGAGAAGACCGCCACCCGCTCCGGCGGCGCCACCGTCGAATTCCGCACGCTGCGCCGCTCGTTCGGCGCCACCACCGCGCTGGACGGCCTCGACCTGACCGTCCGCCCCGGCGAACTCCTCGCCCTGCTCGGCCCGTCCGGCTGCGGCAAGACCACCGCGCTGCGCATCCTGGCCGGTTTCGAGCAGCACGACTCCGGCCAGGTGCTGGTGGACGGCCGGGACATCACCGCGATCCCGGCCCACAAGCGCGACGCCGGCATGGTGTTCCAGTCGTACAGCCTCTTCCCGCACCTGACCGCCGCCGACAACGTCGCCTTCGGGATGCGGATGCGCGGCACCGGCAAGGCCGAACGGCGCAGGCGCGCCCAGGAGTTGCTGGAGCTGGTCGGACTTCCGCAGCACGCCGACCGCTACCCGCACCAGATGTCCGGCGGGCAGCAGCAGCGCATCGCGCTCGCCCGCGCGCTCGCCCTGAAGCCGCGCGTCCTGCTGCTCGACGAGCCGCTCTCCGCACTGGACGCCAAGGTGCGCCTCTCGCTGCGCGAGGAGATCCGCCGCCTCCAGCAGGAGCTGGGGATCACCACCCTGTTCGTCACGCACGACCAGGAGGAGGCGCTCTCGATGGCCGACCGCGTCGCGGTGCTGCGCGCCGGCCGGCTGGAGCAGTGCGCCACCCCGTCCGAGCTGTACGCCCGCCCGGCCACCGCCTTCGTCGCCGAGTTCGTCGGCACCATGAGCCGCATCCCGTGCCTGCGCACGGCCGAGGGCGTCGAGGTGCTCGGCCGCCGGCACGCGGTGGACGGGGTCGTCCCGGCGGACGGCTCGCTGGACGTGCTGGTCCGCCCCGAGAACGTCACGCTGACCCCCGCCGCCGACGGCCCCGCGCTGGTGGTCTCGGCCTCGTTCCTGGGCGCCGTCACCCGGCTGACCGTCCGCCTCGACGACGCCACCGTGGTCAAGGCCGACCTGCCGACCGAGGCCGCCGCCGCACTGCCGGCCGGCGCCCGCGCCGCGCTGACCCTCCCGGACCGTCCGGTCCTGGTGGACCGTCGTACGGTCTGATCCGTCCGCATTCTTCTGATGAACCGCCGAAGGTACCGCCATGCCTGATTCCCGCAAGCCCGCCGCCGTCCTGTTCGACATGGACGGCACCCTGGTCGACACCGAGCACCTCTGGTGGCAGGCCGCCGCCGAACTCGCCGACGAGCTGCACCACTCACTGACGGACTCCGACGTCCCCGAGGTGCTCGGCCAGGCCGTCGAGCACACCGCCGCCCACCTGCACAGGGTCAGCGGCACCACGCTGAGCGAGGCCGAACTCGCCGACCGGCTCGGCGACTCCTTCGCCGGCAAGGTCGCCGCCGAGACCGTCCCGCGCCCCGGCGCGCTCGCCCTGCTCGCCGAGCTGCGGGACGCCCGGGTGCCCACCGCGCTGGTCTCCGCGTCGCCGCGCCGGGTGGTCGACCTGGTGCTCTCCACCATCGGCCGCGACTGGTTCGCCGTCACCCTCGCCGCCGAGGACACCCCGCGCACCAAGCCCGCGCCCGACCCCTACCTCGCCGCCGCCGAGCGGCTCGGCCTGGACCCGGCGGCCTGCGTCGCCGTCGAGGACACCCCGACCGGCGTCGCCTCCGCCACCGCGGCGGGCTGCGCGGTGCTCGCCGTGCCGTCGTCCGACGTCACGATCCCCGGCGGCGCCCGGGTGACGCTGCTCGACAGCCTGGTCCACGCCGACCTCGCGCTGCTCGGGAAGCTCGGCGCCGCGCCGGCGGTTTGACCGGCCATGTCCTATCTTCTGCTCGCCCTCGCCATCGTCAGCGAGGTCTGCGCCACCAGCGCCCTCAAGCTCACCGAGGGCTTCACCCGCCTCTGGCCGAGCATCGGCGTCGCCGTGGGCTACGTGCTCTCCTTCGCGCTGCTCGGCAGGGCGCTGAAGCACATCCCGGTGTCGGTCGCCTACGCCGTCTGGTCCGGTGCCGGAACGGCCGCGGTGGCGGGGATAGGCGTGGTCGCCTTCGGCGAGTCGCTGGGTCGGCTCCAGTGGCTGGGCCTGGCCCTGATCATCGTCGGCGTGGTCGTCCTCAACCTGAAGGGCGGCCACTGAGGAGGAGCAGGGAGCCGGCCGGCCCGGCTCCCTGCTCCCGGCGGCCTCAGCCCGCCGCCGGCTCCCCGATCGGCCAGGCGATCTCCAGGCGGTTCTCCGGGTGGCCGGGCGTGCCCGTCCAGTGCCGGAAGATCTCCTGGACCGGTCCGGCGAAGACGAAGCCGTGCTCGGTGACCCAGTTCGCGACGGCGTCGTACGCGGTGTGGATCCGCGGGAACGTCGCCGCCTCGCCCGTCACCTCCGTGAAGGCGTAGGCGGTCTCCGGGATGTCCAGCACGTACATCCCGTCCGGCAGCTCCGCCGGCTGCGCGCCGCCCGTCGTGAACGGCAGGCAGGCCTCGACGAGGCACTCGTTCTCCTCGTCGCAGAGCCCGTGGTAGCGGGCGAAGGCCGGCCCCGCGAAGGTCAGCGGGCCCTGGCCGGCAACGGCGTACATCTCCCGGTAGGCGGGGAGCATGAACCGGTCCAGGCCGGGCCGGTCCAGCGTCGCACTGCGGACCAGCGCCCGTACGGCGGCGCCCTGGCGGATGGTGACTCCGTGGGTCATCTCGGCTCCTTCGGTCAGTCGGCTCAACAGGCTGTGGACGACGGAGCGTTGGACCTCCAGCCGGCGCTCGGCCGCGCCCAGGTGGTCGCGCAGGGCCGGTGCGATGTCCTCGCCGCCCTCGCTGCGCGCGATCAGCCCCCGCACCTGCTCGATCGGGATGCCGAGCTGCCGGAGTGCGCGGATCAGCTGCGCCGTCCGGAGCTGGTCACGCCGGAAGTAGCGGTAGCCGCTGTCCGGGTCGACCAACGCCGGGGCCAGCAGACCGCTGGCGTCGTAGTGCCGAAGCGCGGTCACCGATAGGCCACTGGCCTGCGCGAACTGCCCGATGGGCAGCAGGTTCGTCCTGTCCACGGAGATGACTGTGCCGTCTCGCGTAACCCGAGAGTCAAGCGCCGAGGGGGAGGCTCCCCGAACGCGCGGAGGCCGGGCGGGCGCCCCCGCGCCGGCCCGGCCTCCGCGCCCCTCAGCGCCTGCGGGTCACCGGGGTCCGATCGGCCCGAGGTAGGTGCCGCCGGAGACGTCGATCGTCTGGCCGGTCACCCAGCGGCCCTGCGGGCCCGCCAGGAAGCCCACCACGTCGGCGACGTCCTCCGGCTCGCCGAGCCGGCCGAGCGCGGTGATCGACTCCAGGTCGGCGACCGCCTCCGGGATCGTCGTGAAGACCGCGGTCAGGTCGGTCTTCACCACGCCGGGCGCGACGGTGTTGACCGTGATGCCGCGGCCGCCGAGCTCGTTGGCCAGGGTCGGGCCCATCGACTCCAGCGCCGCCTTGCTGACGGTGTAGCCGATCTGGGTGGTGACCGCGAAACGGCTCGCCACCGAACCCATGTTGATGATCCGCCCACCGTCGTTCAGCAGCGCCAGCGCCCGCTGGACCACGAAGAACGGCGTGCTCACGTTGACCGAGAGCAGCGCCGCGAACTCCTCCTCGGTGATCTGGCCGATCGGGCTGAACGAGGAGATGCCCGCGTTGTTGACCAGGATGTCCAGGCCCTTCGCCCCGTGCTCGGCGAGCCCGGCCGTCAACCCCTCGAAGAGCTGCCGGACCGCGCCCGCCTCGCCGAACCGCGCCCGTACGGCGAACGCCCGCCCACCGGCCTCGGTGATCCGGGCCACCGTCTCCGCGGCCGCCCCGGCGTTCCCGCCGTAGTGCACCGCGACCAGCGCGCCGTCGGCGGCCAGCCGCAGCGCGACCGCCCGCCCGATCCCGCGCGAACCGCCCGTCACCAGTGCCGTCTTGCCGTTCAGTTCAGTCATCGTCGTCCCCCTGTGTTCGTCGCCGGTCCCCCGTCGGGATCACGGCGGTGGCCCGAGCCGTCCGGCCGTGCTCACGGACCGCGCCGGTGGTCCCCACCACCGGCGCACCTCCGCCGGCCCGTCCTGGCCGACGTGTCCGCGACGGCCCGAGGGGCCTGCGCCCGGCGGTCCAAGCCTTCCACCCGGCGCAGGCCGGGATCAATGCGGATTTCGCTACCATCCCGGTTACCGTGCGGTTATCGATCTAGGGGCGGGCGTGGAGCTGCGGGACATCGAGATCTTCCTGGTGTTGGCCGAGGAGCTTCATTTCGGCCGCACCGCCGAGCGGCTGCACGTCTCGAAGTCCCGGGTCAGCCAGGTGATCAAGAAGCAGGAGCGCCGGATCGGCGGCGCCCTGTTCGAGCGCACCAGCCGGTCGGTCACCCTGACTCCGCTCGGCAACCGCCTGCGCGAGGACCTGCGACAGGCGTACGACCTCATCAACGACGGGATCGCACGGGCCTCGGCCGCCACCGGGGGCGTCCACGGCGCCGTGCGGCTGGGCGTCATGGGCGTGCTGGGCCACGAGATGCAGCCGTTCCTCGAAGCATTCACGACGCAGTACCCGCACTGCGAGGTCACGCTGGCGGAGTTCCACTTCAGCGATCCGTTCGCGCTGCTGCGCACCGGGCAGGTCGACGTCCAGCTCATGTGGCTCCCGGTGCGGGAGCCCGATCTGACGGCCGGTCCCTGCCTGCTGACGGAGGGCCGGGTGCTCGCCGTCCCGGCCGCCTCCGGCTGGGCCCGGCGGGAGTCGATGTCGATGGAGGACCTCGGCGACTGCACGACCTTCGAGTTCGGCCCCCACGTTCCCGGCTACTGGGCCGACGCCATGCTGCCGCGGCACACCCCGGAGGGCCGGCCGATCCCGCGCGGGCCGTCCGCGCGGACCTTCCACGAGGTGCTCGCGCTGATCGCCGCCGGCCGGGTGGTCAGCCCGCTGAACGAGCACGTCACCCGGTACTACACCCACCCCGGCGTCGCCTACGTCCCGCTGCACGACGCACCGCCGACCGAGTGGGCGCTCGTCTGGCCCACGGCCCGGGAGAGTCCGCGCCTGCGGGCCTTCACCGAGACCGCCCGCAGCCTCGGTCCGCGCCCGGTCGGCGGCTCCGTCCCGGCGTAGGGCGAGTGGGCCGGCCCCGGGCCGCCGCCGCCCGCCCCCTCGGCCGGTCCCGCCACGACGTCACCGTCACGGCCCCACCGCCGGCCGCTCCGGACTCCCGCCCCGGCCGCCCCGTCCGCCGTCCGGCCCCCTTCCCGCGGTGCTCCGCCCACGAGGTCTGTAACGCGCGCCCCCTCCCGGCGCGTACTTGGGGGTGACATCAGTTCGAGAAGGGACCATCCGGTGGCGGACACACCCGCGGACTTCCTGGAGTTCGCCCATGCCCGCAGCGACCAGCTGTTCCGCACGGCGTGCCTGCTCACCGGCGACCGGCACCTGGCCGAGGACCTCGTCCAGGAGACCCTCGCCAAGATGTACCGGTCCTGGTGGCGCATCGACCGCACCCAGGCGCCGGTCGCGTACGCCCACACGGTGCTGGTGCGGACCTTCACCTCGTACCGGCGGCGGCGCAGCGCCGACGAGCGTCCGGTCGACCGCCTGCCGGAAGGCGCGGCGCCCGGCGGCGGCGACCCGGACCTGCGGCTGACGCTGCTGGACGGGCTCGCGCGGCTCGCGCCCAAGGAGCGGGCGGTGCTGGTGCTGCGGTATTGGGAGGACCGGCCGGTCGAGGAGACCGCGCGGATGCTCCAGATCAGCGCGGGCGCCGTCCGCACCCGCAGCCTGCGGGCCCTGCAGAAGCTCCGGGCCGTCCTCGGCGACGACCTGCTCGCCGACCTCGAACACATCTGATCGGGCCGTCGCCCCGGCATCCCCGACCCTCGAAAGGAGAGCACCGTGAGCCCCGATCAGCAGTCCGACCGTCGTCTGCGCGACGCGATGCAGTACACCTCCGACGCCTTCGGCCCGCACCGCCCCGATCTCGTCCGCCGCGCGGCCGCCCGTGGCCGCCGGCTCCGCCTCGTCCGCCGCGTGCAGATCGGCACGGCGGCCGCCGCCGTCGCGGGTGCCGCCGCGCTGGGGGCCGCGCAGCTCCCGCTCCGGGCCGCGCCCGCCCCGCCGGCGGCCGTCACCACCGCCCCGACGGCCACCCCCACCGCGACGGCCACGCCCACCCCGAGCAGCGCCCCGACCCGCTCCCCGTCCGCCGCCCCGCCGGTGGGCGGCCCGCGCACGGGCCCGGTCTCGGCCCAGCTGGCGGAGTTCCTGCCGCCGGGCAGGACCACCCGGGTCCTCAGCACCGGCTCCTTCGAGGACGGCCGGCTCGCCACGTCGGCCGGCGGGACGAGCGTGGCGGACGGGCAGGTGCTCTACGACGACGGGAAGGGCCGGGCCTCCGTCGCCGTCAAGGTCATGGACACCCCGCAGAGTACGAGCCGCTCCTGCGAGCAGGCCGTGAAGCCGCTCTTCTGCGACGTCCTCCCGGACGGCACGGTGGTGAAGGCCGAGAAGCTCTCGCTCGTGAACGGGCAGGTCGCGTGGGTGGTGACGGCGACCCGGCCGGACCTGCGGAGGGTCGAGGCGGCCGCCTTCAACACCGACCAGCTGCCCGTCACGGCCGCGAACCGCCCCACCCGGGCCGAACCGCCGCTCACCATCGACCAGTTGCAGGGGATCGCGCTCAGCCCGCACTGGAACCGCTGAGCGGGGGACGGCGGGAGCAGAGGACGGCGGGAGCAGGCGACGGCCGGGACGGGGTGGGTCACCGGCCCGGCCCCGCCGCCCTCGCGCGCGGGGGGCCGGGACGGGGCCGGGCGCTCAGCCCCGGGCCAGCAGGCCCGGCAGCTCGGCGACGGACGCGAGCACGTGGGTCGCCCCGTCCGCCCGCAGCCGCTCCTCCCCGTGGGCGCCGGTGAGGACGCCGGCCACCACCGGGGCGCCGGCCCGGGAGCCGGTCAGCATGTCGTAGCCGGTGTCCCCGGCGACGGCGATCTGCCGGACGGAGTCGGTCTCCGTCCGCAGCAGCGCGGTGAGCGCCAGGTCGGGGTAGGGGCGGCCGCGGCCGGCCTCGGCGGGGCAGAGGGTCAGGTCGGCGACGCTCTCCCAGCCGAGCGCGCGCAGGATGCGGTCCTGGGTCGCCCGCGAGAAGCCGGTGGTGAGGACGACCTTCCGGCCCTGGCCGCGGAGTTCGGCGATCGCCTCGGCGGCGCCGGGCAGGGCGGCGCAGTGGCCGGCGTCGACGAGGTCGTGGTAGGCGGCCTCGAAGGCGGAGTTGGCGGCCTGCGCCTTCTCCTCCGCCCCGAACAGGTGCCGGAAGACGGAGATCTTGGACTCGCCCATGGTGGCCCGGACGTGCTCCAGCATGCGGGCGTGCTCGGGGCTGCCGGCCTCGACGCCGAGCGAGCCGGCGGCGGCCCGGAAGGCCTGCTCGACCAGGCCGTCGTCGGCCACGGTGGTGCCGGCCATGTCGAGGACGACCAGACGGATATCAGGAGACATGTTCAACTACCCTCAGGTGATTACAGGTTGGCGAGTTCGGCGGTCTTCTCGGCGATGGCCGGCGAGCAGGTCATGCCGCGACCACCCGGGCCGGTGACCAGCCAGACGCCGTCCCGGACCTTCTCCCGGTGGACGACGCGGGTGGTGTCGACGCACTGCGCGTACACGCCGGCCCAGCGGCGGCGCACCCTCGGCAGCGGCCGGCCGAGCAACTCCTCGGCCACGCCGACCAGATGGTCGTACGGGTCCTCGACCACGTCGAAGCCGAACGGCTGGTCGTACTCGTGGGTGTCGCCGATGGTCAGGCCGCCGTCGCGGCGCTGGACCATCAGTAGCTGCATCTTGTGCTCGGCGGCGACCGGCGGCTGCGGCTGTGCGGCCTTGAGCTGCTCCAGGGCGCTGCCGGCGAAGGCGGGGTAGTAGCGGAAGCTGTCGCCGTCGGCGACCGAGGTGGTCAGCTCCTCACCCAGCGGATCGGTCTGCATCATCTGCAACCGGACGCGGCGGACCGGGAGTTGCGGTGCCAGCTCGCGCACCAGGCCGCCCAGCCAGGCACCGGTGCAGAGGACGACGAGGTCGCCGGTGTGGACGTCGCCGTGGTCGTCGCGGACGGCGTTCTCGCCGATCACCTCGCGGACCTCGCGCCCGGGCAGGAAGGTGTAGCGGCCGCTCGCCAGCAGGGCGGCGCGCAGCGCGGGCTGGGCCGTGCGCGGCTCGACGGCGGCGTCGCGCCCGCACCACAGGGCACCGAGCAGCTTGCCGCGCAGGGCGGGGTTGGCGGCCCGGGTCTCGTCCGCCCCGAGCAGCCGGTAGCCGCGCGCGGCGGCGTCGGGCCGGGTCAGCGCCTGTTCGGCGACGGCGAGTTCGGCCTCGGTGCGGATCGCGGTGAGCGAGCCGTTGGCCCGGAAGCCGAGGTCGGGCACCCGGGCGCCGATCCCCTCCCACAGCTCACGGGCGCGCAGTGCGGTGTCCAGCTCCTCGCCCCCGGCCCGGCCGCTGACCCAGACCAGCCCGAAGTTGCGCACGGAGGCGCCGCGCGCCTCGGCCTCGCGCTCCAGGTGGACGACCTCGTGACCGCGCTCGACGGCCTGCCAGGCGTGCATGGTGCCGAGCACGCCTGCTCCTACGACGATGACTCTCATGCGGCCAGGCTGGTGCGGCGAGGTGGCCGGGAGGAGTCCGGATCCGGTCCCACAGGTGAACCGACCGAAAAGTTGTACAGACAACCCGGCTCGACGAGGTGCGGGGTGGCAGCACCACCACCCCGCACCTCGCCCCCGGGGGTCACCCGGTCACGCCGCCCGCACCGGGTCGGTGCCGAGCCACCACGCCGGGGCGGCCGTCCCGTCGATCGTCCGGCCGTCGTCGCGCACGTAGTGCCGCACATCGCGTCCGGGCTCGCGCAGTTCACCGTCGAGGGCGCGCTCCAGCCACTCGGCGCCGAAACGGAACACCTCGGCCGCGACACCGCCCAGCGGATGGAACTCGTTCTCGTACACCCGCAGCTCCTTCGGGGCGCGGATCCGCTCGTACGTCGCCATCGCCTGCTCCAGCCGCGTCAGTTCGTCGAACTCCCCGATCCCCAGGAGGACCGGACAGGCGATGTCCCCGACGAGGTCGCCGAGCGGCATGCGGGCGGCGAGCTCGCGGTCGAACTCCTCCTCGTCGGTGTAGCCGGCCATGAACATGTAGTTGTTCTTGAAGCTGGGCTGCGCCCGGTCGAAGATCGTGTGGAAGTCGCCGCTGACGCCCTCGAAGCTCGCGAGCGCCGCGAGCCGGGGGTCCGTGGCCGCGGCCCGCATCCCCCAGTAGCCGCTCATGCTGATGCCGAACATGCCGATGCGGCCGGGGTCGACCTCGGGCAGGCCGACCAGGTGGTCGAGGTAGCGACTGATCGCGCGCTCGTAGTTGGTGAGATCGACGGTGAGCCCGCCGGCCCGGGACTCCCCCTGGCCGGGCCCCTCGATCGAGAGGGCGACCACTCCGCGCGAGGTGTAGTAGCGCTCCGCGGCGTAGATGTAGTCCTCCTTGATCATGTCCATCCCCGGACCGAGGACGACCGCCGGCGCCCCCTCGACCGTCCCGGCCGGCAGGTGCAGCAGGGCATGGAGCTGCCCGCCCTCGAAGTCCAGCACGACCCGGCGCACCCGGCGGCCGCGCAGCTCGCCGAGCCGGGCGACGCAGTGGTTGGTCCGCTCCCGGAAGGCGTGCTTGCGCGGGTCCGCCGCGTCGAGGACGGAGTACTGCGCCCGGCCCCACATCACCGCCGCCCGCAGATAGAGGTCGGCGGCGGTGCGGGGGTACCCGCCCCGCTCGTGGTGGACGGCCCGCTCCTCGGCCTGGCCGGCCACGGTCGCCCACGCCTTGGGCAGCATCGCGCCGCTGCGGACCAGCGCGAAGACCTTGTCGAAGTCGGTGTGGTCGTGGCCGAGCTGCTCCATCGTGCCCTTGGCCTGCGGGTGCAGGGCGTCGAATCCACCCTGGGCGAGGGCGAGGTCCAGGGCCCAGCTCTGTCCGGTCGATCGCACGGTCATGACGGGTACGCTCCGTTCGTCGCAGTTAGATAAGTACTTAATTATTAAGTCCTTATGCTTATCTTGCTGTCAACCCGCCACCGAGGAAACCGCCGGAGAAGGAGCACCCCCGTGCCGCAAGACCCCGCCGCCGACGACGCCACCCGCGCCCTCGCCCTGGACGGGCTGGCCCGCGCCGCCTACAGCCTCAGCGCGGCCGACGCCCGCCTGCGCGGCCGGGCCACCCGCTCGCCCGGTGCACTGTCGCTCACCCACGCGCGAGCCCTGCGGGTCCTGGCCGACGAGGGCCCGCTGCCGGTCGGCCGGCTGGCGGCGGGCACCGAGACGACCCCGGCCGCCACGACCCAGCTGGTCAACGGGCTGGAGGAGGCCGGCTACGTCACCCGCGAACGGCCGGAGCACGACCGCCGTTCCACCCTGGTCACCCTCACCCCGGCCGGCCGCGAGCGGCACCGGCTGCGCACCGCGTCACTGGTGGAGTCGCTGGAACGGCTGACCGCCGGCCTCGACACGGCCGAGGTGGAGACCGTCACGGCCGTCCTCCGCGGCCTGGCCGAGGTCTACGACGAACTCTGAGCCCGCCGCCCGCACGGGCACCCCCACCCACCACACGGGCCGCACCCCGGCCCGGAGACACCGTCCGGAGACCACCTCATGACCGAGCACACCCCCGAACCGTCCCGCCCCCGCGCGGGTCGCCGCGCCGCCGGAGCCGCCGCCGTGCTCGCGGCCCTCGCCGTCGCCGGCCTGATCTGGGCCGTCCTGCACCGGAGCGGTCTCGTACCCCCCGGCTACGGCCTCGCCCACCTCGCCGGCAAGTCGGGCGTCAAGGCCGTTGCGGTGGCCGGCGCGGGGATCGTCGCCCTCGGGTACTACCTCGCCACCCGCCGCCGCAGCGGAACGGACACCACCTCGGAGGCGACCCCGCCGGGGGCAACTCCGTCGGAGGCGATCCCGTCGGAGGCGATCCCGTCGGACACCGCAGCCCGGACGCCGGGGCCGACGCCGACCCCGGCGCCCCACCGCGAGGCCTGAACCGCCACCGGGACCAACGCCGGGACCGCCACCGGGCCGCTACCGCACCACCGCGGCCCGCAGGTAGTTGCGCCGGCCGAAGTGCGGCTCGTCCACCGCCGTCAGCTCCTCCACCTGGAACCGGTACAGCGCGGCGGCCCCGCCGCCGGTCAGGAACTGCCGCCGGACCTCCTCGTCCTGCCCGAAGGCGGGGTACCGGCCCTGGTACGCCGCGAACGCGGCCTGTGCCTGGTGCCCCCACGCCTCCCCCGCGCTGCCGGTCAGCTGGATGCCGCGCAGCTGCTCGCCGAAGACCGGCGGCGGCAGGAAGACGGTGGCCGCCGCCCGGGCCTCCTCGGCGAGGTGGTGGCTGTGCCGGGTGGCGCGCTCGCTGACGAAGTACAGGACGAGGTCGTCGTCGAACGCGTAGAAGGCCAGGTTGGCATGCGGGCCGCGCTCGTGGCCGGCCGTGGCGAGGGTGAGCACCATGGCCTCGCCGAGCAGCCCCTCCACCCCCTTGCGGAGCTCCTCCGCGGGCCAGTCCCCCTGGGTGACGTCGAGTCGGTACGGCATGGGCAGCACTTCCCTCCACGGGCGCGGGCGCCGCGGCGCCCCGGCACGACTGAGCCGGGCGGGCGCCCCGTCACGGAGGCCCCTCGCCCGGCTCACATGCTCCTCCCGCCGCCCCCGGCCGGACAAGGGCCGGGACGGCGGTGGCCGTTCAGCGCCGCTGCGCCTCCAGCGGCGACGGTCCGCCCGTCGTGACGACGGCGCCCGCGCCCAGCAGCGGCCGCAGCGCCCCAGCGCGGGCCCGGTCGACCAGCGGCGCGGCCCGGCCGGCGGCCAGCGCCAGCGGGATCGCCACCAGGACGCCGACCGTGGCCCCGACCAGCACGTCGTGCGGGTAGTGGACACCGACCCAGACCCGCGAGGCGCCCATCAGCACGGCGGCGATCGCGGCGATCCGGCCGAGCCGCCGGTCCGCGAACCAGAGCGCGGTCGCGGCGGCGAAGGCGATCACCGTGTGGTTGCTCGGGAAGGACCAGTCACCGGCGCCGGGGCAGGCCTCCAGCGTGCCGCGCACGCCCAGCTGCGCGCACGGCCGGACCTCCTCGACCACGCTCTTGAAGCCGGAGTTCACCACGTACGCGAGGACCACGATCAGCGGCGAGGCCAGCACCCGGGCCATCACGGACGCGCCGGCGCCGCGCGCCCGCCACCACGCGAGGACCATCAGGACGGCGAAGAGGCCGAGGCCGACCGCGGACCACACCTTGATCAGCTGGTCGAGCCAGTACGGCGCGGCGTCGGCCCAGCCGACCACCCGGCTGTAGAGGCCGCCGTCGATGCCGCTGCCGTCGTACACCGCGAGCGCGCGGGGGGAGGTGGAGGCCGTCACCGGGCGTCACCACCGTCACGCCGGGACTTCCGGGCGCGGAACAACTCAAGAACAATCGGGATCACGGAGACAACTACTACCAGACCGATGATGGGAAGCAGGTACTGGTCGATACTGGGCACCGTCGAACCCAGCGCGTATCCGGCCAGCACCACCCCCACCGTCCAGAGCGTTCCGCCGGCGACCTGCCAGAAGGTGAACGTGCGGACCGGCACCTCCAGGGCGCCGCAGAGCGGGTTGAGCACCGTCCGGACGACCGGGATGAACCGCGCCAGCACGATCGCCTTGCCGTGGCCGTACTTGGCGAGCAGTTCGTCGGCCCGGCCGATGCCCTGCCGGAGGCTCCTGCGCTCGGTGCGGGCCAGCAGCGCGCGTCCGCCGCGCCTGCCGATCAGATAGCCGACCTGGGCGCCGGCCAGCGCACCGACCAGGGCGGCCGGCAGCACCTGGTACAGCTCCAGCTGCGGGCCCTTGGTGACGCCGGGGACGCAGAGCAGGCCGGCGGTGAACAGCAGCGAGTCACCGGGCAGGAAGAACCCGACGAGCAGCCCGGTCTCGGCGAAGAGCACGGCGGCGATGCCGAGTGCGCCGAAGGACGCGAGCAGCGACGAGGCGTCCAGCACGTTCACCGCGAGTGCGTGAACAGCCGGATCGGCGGACGACTGGAGCAAGGCTGGCGGACCTCCCGTACGTTGGGGGCGGCACCAGCGGAGCACACCCCTGACCGTCTACAGTGACGTAGACGGTCTACATGACTGTAGACGAATCCTGGAGGAACCGCCGCCATGTCCGACGTACCGTCCGTCCGCCGGCCAGCCGGGGAGCTGGAGGCCGAGGTGCTGGCCACCCTGTGGGCCGCCCACCGGCCGCTGACGCCGCAGGACGTCCAGACGGCCCTCGGCGGCGGACTCGCCCGGACCACCGTCGCCACGATCCTCGCCCGGCTGCACGAGAAGGGCACCGTGGAACGCACCCGGGCGGGGCGCGCCTACGCGTACACCCCGACCGTGCAGGACCCCGCGGGCCTCGCCGCCCGCCGGATGCACACCGAGCTCGGGCGCGAGGCGGACCGCTCCACCGTCCTGGCCCGGTTCGTCTCCGACCTCTCCGCCGAGGACGAGCGGCTGCTGCGCGAACTCCTCGGCGACGGCGCGGCCGACGGACCCGCGGACGACGCCGGACCGGCGGCCCGGTGATCGCCGCCGTCTGGGCGCCGCTGCTGCTGCCCTTCCTCGCCGCCCCGCTGGCCCGCCGCCTCGCCGAGGCGCTCACCCCGCGCGCCGCCGCCTGGACGCTGGCCGGCACCGCGGCCGTCCTGGCCGGCGGCACCCTCTGCTCGCTCGGCCTGCTCACCGCCGCCGGACTGCTCCAGCTGCCGCCGGTCGCCGCACTCGGCCACCTCTCGCTGCCCTGGCTGACCGCCGCCGCACCGCAGGCCGCACTGCCGGCCGTGCTGGCCGGGCTGGCGCTCACCGTCCTGGCCGTGCTCGGCGTCCGGACCGCATGGCTGCGCCGCCGCGAACTGCACGCCGCCCGCGCCACCCTCGAACCCGGGGGCGGCGGGCACCCCGGCAACGACGCGCCGCAGCCCGGCGACGACCGGCATCCGGACGTGCGCCCCCTCGCCGCCTCAGTGCGCCACGCACGCGCCCGGTCCACACGGCGCACACCGCTCGTCGAGCGCGCCCGCGCACTCCTCCGACCCGCCGGGCCCCACCCGCTCGCGGTCCTGGACGACGAGCGGGCCGACGCCTTCGCCCTCCCCGGCCGCCTCCCCCGGCCCGGCCGGGCCGCCGAACCGGGGCGGATCGTGGTCACCGCCGGCATGCTGCGCGCCCTCACGGCGCCCGAGCGGGCCGCCCTGCTCGCCCACGAACGCGCCCACCTGACCGCCCGCCACCACGTCTTCCTCGCGCTCGCCGAGCACGCCGCCGCCGTCCACCCCGCACTGCGCACGCTGCGCACGCCGCTCGGCTACCACCTGGAGCGGTGGGCCGACGAAGCCGCCGCCGAGCGGGTCGGCGACCGCGCCGTGACCGCCCGCGCGGTCGGCCGCGCCGCCCTGGCGGCGAGCCGCTCCCCCCGGCCGGCCCGTCCCCGGCTGGCCCCGGCCGCCCACTCCGGGCCGGTCCCGCGCCGGGTCGCCGCACTGCTCCAGCCCCGCCCGGCCGCGTCCCGCAGCGGCCGCCGCGCCGCCGCCCTGGCCCTCGCCGCCTGCCTCGCACTGACCGCCGCCACCGCCCTGGACGCCACCGCCGACCTGCACCGCACCGTCGAGTCGGCCCAACAGGGCATCGAATCCCGCCCGTAGGGGCACGCCCCCGGCGGACCGCGGGAGCGGTCACGAGGCCGATCGCCCGAGGTCATGACTGCCATAGCGAGTTGGCATGTTCATTGTCATGTTGCCCGGTGTGCCGACTTGGCAGACCCCGTCCCCAGGACCGGGCCGCCCCCGTACTCTTTCGTCAGCGCGTCGGCCCCGGCGCGTCCTCGATCGGCGGCGAGGAGCAAACCGAGTGCGGCAGACCGGACGGCAGACCCGACGGCCCGAGCGCCGAACCCCGCAGCCCGCGCCCGAGCTGGCCAGGGTCTACGACCGCACCCTCACCGAGGCCGCCGCCCGCGACCTCACGCGGGAGACCGCCCCGGCCGACGGCGGGCCGACCGGCCTCGGACCCCGCCCCGAGATCGGCGACTCCTGGGCGCGCCTGCGCCGCCTCGGCCTCGACCCGGACGCCGGCGCCGCCACCGTCCACCTCGGCCCCGCCGAGATCGAGCACCGCCGCCGGGCCAGCGGGCTCGACGCACTGCTGCCCGTCCTGCGTGACACCCTGCTCGACCCGGCCGGCCAGACCCCGCTGATCCTCGCCATCGCCGACGCCGAGGGCCACGTCCTCTGGCAGGAGGGCGAACGCGGCCTGCGCCGCAGCGCCGACCGGATCGGCTTCCTCACCGGCGCCCGCTGGGCCGAGGAGAGCGTCGGAACCAACGGCATCGCCGCCGCACTGCGTGCCCAACGCCCGATGCAGGTCCACTCCTCCGAGCACTACCTGCGCAGCCACCACGCCTGGACCTGCGTCGCCGCGCCCGTGCACGACCCCGGCACCGGGCGGCTGGTCGGCGCCCTCAACCTCAGCGGCCCGGCCCACTCCGTCCGCCCCTACCTGCTCCAGCTCACCACCACCGCCGCCCGGCTCGCCGAGACCGAGCTGCGCGCCCGCCGCCTGGAGTCGCTGCACCAGCTCCGCATCCTGGCCGCCCCGCTGCTGGCCCGGGTCAACGGCCCCGCCCTGGTCGTCGACGGCGCGGGCTGGACCGCCGCCGCGGCCGGCCTGCCACCACCCGCCCGGCTGCACCTGCCCACCGAAGGCTGGGGATCGACCACCGTGCACTGGCTGCCCGGCCTCGGCCAGTGCGCGATAGAACCACTGGCCGACGGCTGGCTGGTGCGGCCGGTCCGCACCCGGGACGACGAGGCGGCGAACGGCGGGTCGGTCACCGCCGAACAGGCGGAGGGCGCCCGGCTCCGGCTCGACCTGCGCCGCCCCGACCGCCCCGAACTGTCGGTGCGCGGCGCGGCCGGCAGCTGGTCGCACGCGCTCAGCCCGCGCCACGCCGAGCTGCTGCTCCTGCTCGCCGTCGAGCGCGACGGCCACAGCGCGGCGCAGCTCGCCGACGCGCTCTTCGGCGACCCGGCCCGGACGGTCACCGTGCGCGCGGAGCTGTCCCGGCTGCGCCGCTACCTCGGCGGCCTGCTGGCCCACCGGCCGTACCGGTTCGCCGAGTCGGTACTGGTCAGCGTCCTCGGCCCGGACGACCCGTACGACCTGCTGCCGTCCTCCTCCGCGCCGGCCGTGCGCCGACTGCGGGCCGGCCTGGCCGGCGGGGTGGTCCAGCTGCCGGGCGCGCCGCCGGTCCCCGGCCCGCGCAGCCCCGGGGACGACGCCGTGCCCCCGCCGAGGCGGCGTCAGCCGCCGGCGAGCAGCGCGGAGAGCTGGGCGTCGGTCGGACCGTAGGCCTGTTCGGCCTGCTCCGAGACGAGCGCGTACGTCCGGTCCAGCCACGACTGGACGCGGGGCTTGGAGACCTCCAACAGTGCGCTGCCGTGGGGGGATTCGAGGGCCAGGTGCAACGTCGAGCCGTGGCACGGGCAGTACGCCGGCCACAGCTTGACGTCGCCCTGGCCGCTCAGCGAGCGCAGGCCGTCGCGCAGCAGTTCGCGCGAGAACACCCAATCGGCCTCGTCCGGCCGGCCGAGGTGGAACGTCAGCAGCACTTCGTACGGGCGCTCGGCGTCGAACCGGAACCGGGTGCGCACCTCGCCGACCACCTCCTCGCCCAACGAGATCCGCAGCGTCAGCACCTCCTCCACCGCCGCCGAAGCGGCGGTGGAGCTTGCCTCATCGCCGCCCGTGGGGGTGGCGGCGAGAGGGGCACTGGAGGCTGCTGGCAGCGGGTCGGGCGGCATGACGGTCTCTCCGGGACGGCGTGGGATGCCACCAGACTGCGGCACCCCGGGGCGGACCGGCAAGGGTTGCAAGGAGGTTGCAATAATCCCCGCCCGGTATCGGCACTCCTTACCCGCTCTTGTCAGACTGATCGTCAACTTCGTTTCGCTGTAAGGCTTTCCGCCCAACGGAACGATTCCGCACCGGAACCGACCGGCCGACCGGTCACCGCTGGTACGCTCGTGCCCCTGCACGACACGGGCCCCCGCGCGCCCGGGCCGGCGGCCTCCGCACGGGCGGCCGCCGGCGGACGGAACCGGACGGCCGCGGACCCGCCCCCACCGGACGGCCACCGGACGGGAGTCCGCCCGTGACGGCGCTTCGGCCCGGCGGCGACGCATGGAAGAATGCTGCGACCGCAACGGCGACTTCGGGGAGGGAGGGGTCCGGTGGCTCTGCGCGAGGACACCGAGCAAGGCGTGCACCACGAGCGCGACCGGCAGCGCGAACAGTACGGGCGCCGCGGCCGGCACGGCCGGCCGAAGCCCTTCGGCGGCCGACTCCGGCTGCCCACCCTGCGCTTCTCCGGCGCCGCGATGGCGATGTCCACCGTGGTCGGCATCAGCATCGCGACCACCTGCCTGCTCAACGAGCAGCAGGGTGTCGGACGCCGCGCCGGGGTGGCCCGGGTCGGCTCCACCCCGCCGCCCAGCCCGGACGCCACCACGCGGGCCGACGCCGCCGCGAACTCCTCGCCCGCCCCGGTCGAGCCCCGTCCGGCCGACCGCTCCGCCGGCCGGTCCACCGAGGCGCCCTGGGCTCGCGCCACCGCCTCCCACCCGCCGGCCTCCGGCGTGCCCGCGCCCCGGCCGGCCTCCCCGGACACGCCCGCGCCCGATGCGGCCGCGCCGTTCACCGGCCCCGTCCCGGCCCCCTCCGCCGCCCGCACCGGCCCGGCGGAGCAGCCCGGCGGCCCGTCGCAGGGCGGCGACGGGGCCGTGACCGCGGCCGGCTCCGCCGCGCAGGCGACCGCGACCCCGCCGACTGCCGGCCGGCCGGCCGACCAACAGCCGCCGACGCCCCGGCCCCTGGCCCCGGCGGAGCCCGGCACCCCCGTCGCCCCGACCGCCCCGACCGGCCCGGCCGGCCCCACCGAGACCGGGACCGCCCCCACCGGCCCGACCGGCCCCACCGACGACGACGCCGCCGACCAGGCCCTCACCGGCACCGCCCTGGTCCAGCCGCTCGGCCGCGACGGCACCCATCACCTGCTGACGCTCACCGTCACCGAGCCGCTCACCGCGCTCCAGGCCGAGTTCCGCCTCGCCGCGGGCGAACTGGCTCCCGGCACCGCCTGGACCGACCTGTCCGGCGCGGTCGTCACCACCCACCAGGAGCGCGGCACCCTGGTCTACCGGTTCACCACCCCGTCCGGTACCGACGTCCGCCCCGGCCGGTACACCTTCGGCGTCCGCGGCATGCGCCCCGCGCCGACCCCGCCCGGCCCCACCGCCGGCCCCACCGCCGGCCCCACAGTCGGCCCCACCGCCGGACCGGCCAGGCCGACCGGACCCACCGGCGCGACGCGGAAGCCCGCCCCGGCCGAGAGCTGGAACGCCGCCGCCTTCGGGATCGACCGCCCTCGGGCCGTCGCCGCCCTCGGCACCTTCACGCACGCCGACGGCGGCACCACGGACGGCAGCACCGGTACCGCCGGCCGTGCCGGCACCGGCACCGCCGCGCGCTGACCGACCATCCGACAACCCGACAGGTCACCGGCCTGCTCGGGCTCTTCCCAGCAACCCCGTTCGTTACTGTGGGTACCACTCGGCACGGAACCCCGGACGCGGGTCCCCAACGCCGTGCCACCGCATCCGAGGAGGAGTTCGTGTCCACGGTCCTGACCCAAGGCGGCAACGCCCCGCTGACCGCCGCGCGGGTGACCGTCGAGGTCACCGCACCCAAGGCGCTGGACGTCTCCGGCCTGCTGCTGACCGACGCCGGAAAGGTCCGCTCGGACGCCGACTTCGTGTTCTTCAACGCCCCGCAGGGCCCCGGCGTCACCCACCGCCCGGCCTCCGGCGGCGCCCCGGACGCCATCACCATCGACACCGCCGCGATCCCGGCCGGCATCACCAAGATCGTGGTCACCGCCAGCCCCGACGAGGCGGGCGCCACCTTCGCCGGCATCGAGCCGACCGCCACCGTCCGCGACACCGCCACCGGCGAGGTGCTGGTCACCTTCACCCCGCCGCAGCTCGGCCGGGAGACCGCACTGATCGTGGTCGAGGTCTACCAGCGCAACGGCGCCTGGAAGGTCCGCGCCGTCGGCCAGGGCTACGCCAACGGCCTGGCCGGCATCGCCACCGACTTCGGCGTCACCGTCGACGACGAGCCCGCCCCGGCGGCCGCCGCCCCCGTCGCCGCACCGGCTGCCCCGGCCGCTCCGGTCACGCCCGCCGCACCGGTAGCGCCGCCCGCTCCCCCGGCCGCACCGTCGGCTCCCCCCGTCGACCCGCGGGTGGCCCTCGCCGGCAACCCGCCCCCGGCCCCCGCCGCCGCGCCCGCCGCGCCGCCGGCCTCCCTCACCAAGGTCACCCTGGACAAGGGCCGGGTCAGCCTCACCAAGGGCGGCTCCGTCTCCCTGGAGAAGAACGGCAAGCCCTTCCTCTCCTCCGTCCGGATGGGCCTCGGCTGGGAGCCCGCCGGCCGCGGCCGCAACATCGACCTGGACGCGTCCTGCATCGCCTTCGACGCTCAGCGCGAGAAGCTCGACACCGCCTGGTTCATGAAGCTGGGCATCTTCAACGGCGCCGTCGCCCACTCCGGCGACAACCTCACCGGCGAGGGCGGCGGTGACGACGAGTCGATCACCGTCCACCTCAACGGCCTGCCGCCCGAGGTCTGCGGCCTGGTGTTCGTGGTGAACTCCTTCTCCGGCCAGAAGTTCACCGAGGTCAAGAACGCGTACTGCCGCCTGGTGGACGCCGGTTCGGGCCAGGAGCTGGTCCGCTTCGACCTCACCCAGTCCGAGCCGCACACCGGCGTGGTGATGTGCAAGCTGGTCCGCCAGTACTCCGGCGAGTGGGTGATGACCGCGGTCGGCGAGTACGTCGACGCCAAGACCGCCCGCGCCATGGTCAAGCCGGCCGCCTCGATGCTCTGACGGCGGCGGTGGCCGGACGGCGGGGAAAGCTGTTGCCTTCCCCGCCGTCCGACCGTGATCATGTCGCCATGCTGATCAGGGAAGCCACCACCGAGGACTGGCCGGCCGTCTGGCCGTTCTTCCACACCATCGTCTCCGCCGGGGAGACCTTCACCTTCCCGCTCGACCTGGGCTTCGACGAGGGCCGTGGCTGGTGGCTGCTCCCCGAGCCCAACCGCACGGTGGTCGCGGTGGACGAGGAGACCGGCGCGGTCCTCGGCAGCGCCAAGATGAACCGCAACCACCAGGGCAACGGCTCGCACATCGCCAGCGCCAGCTACATGGTCGACCCGGCCCACTCCGGCCGCGGCGTCGGCCGGGCCCTCGCGGAGTACACCATCGACTGGGCGCGCCGGGCCGGCTACCGGGCGATGCAGTTCAACGCCGTGGTCGCCTCCAACGAGCACGCGGTGAAGCTCTACGAGTCGCTGGGCTTCACCGTCATCGGCACCCTCCCCGAGGGCTTCCGCCACCCGACCGAGGGCTACGTCGGCCTGCACATCATGCACCGGGCACTCTGAACTCCCCTGCCGCTACTCCTCGATGGCGCCGCCGATCCGCCGCAGGTGCTGCCGGAAGCCGTACGACGGGTCGGCGGCCCGGCGCGCCAGGTAGTCGTCGAAGGCGGTCTGCCGTCGCAGTGTTTCGCCCGAGCGGATCCGCTCCGCCTGCGCGCGCTCGGTCCGCGCGATCCCGGCGGCCGTCTCCACCACCTCGTCCACCCGCGCGGCCGGGACGAACAGCACGCCGTCGGCGTCGCCGAACACCACGTCCTCCGAGCCCACCAGGTGCGGCCCGAACCGTGCCGTGACCAGTGCCTCCGGCTCCCGCGCGTCCAGCCGCACCGGGCCGAGCGGCAGGCTGCCGTAGCTGAACACCGGCAGCCCGATCTCCACCAGCTCCGAGGTGTCCCGGTGCAGGCCCCACACCACCAGCCCGGCCACCCCGGCGGCCCGCGCCTCCAGCACCGCGAGGTCCCCGACGCAGGCCTCGTCCGTCCGGCCGCCGTTGTCGATCACCAGCACGTCCCCCTGCCCGGCCGCGCCGTACGCCTCCAGGAAGACGTCCACGCTCCCGTAGTGCCGCGCCGGCAGCACCCGCCCGGCGATCCGGCTCCCCGGCACCACCGCCCCGACGCCCGCCGGCGCCGCCCGCAACCCCACTCCGAGCCGCACGCACGCATCCGCCACCAACGGCGTCGACAGTTCCGCGAAGGCCTTCAGCATCCCAATTCCTCTCACAGGAAGCCCGGTTCACCAGCCCAACGATGCCAGGGCGACCGACGCTCTCACCCCGTCGGATGAAAAAGAGGCGTGCCCGGCATAACGGCCGCGAACCCGCTACTAGCGTGACTCGCACCTGAAGGAGGGGCATCATGAGTGCTGTGGCGCATGAGCAACCGATCGCGGACTCTCCATCGCAGGAGAACATCCTGCTGGAGGGCTTCCTGAGCCTGCACTCCCCCGAGGGCTTCCGGGCCGAGCTCATCGAGGGAGAGATCATCGTGGCACCACCGCCGGACGGCGATCACGAGGACTACATCAGCCACCTGGTCAAGCAGGTGGTCCGATACTCCGCAACCGACATGAGTATCTCCGGTGGAAAGGGTCTCCGTCTGGTGAGCGGTGGGCTCTGCCCGAAGAACCACGTCATCCCGGACGCCACCTTCGCCCCCGAGGAACTCCGCCTCTTCCGCGGAGCCCCCTCCTGGATGGAGCCGGACGGCGTGGCCATGGTCGCCGAGGTCACGTCCGGCAAGCCCGACCAGGACCGGATCACCAAGCGCCACTGCTACGCCCGCGCCGGGATCCCCCTCTACCTGCTCGTCGACCGCGAGAAGTCGCAGGTGAGCCTCTTCGGTAAGCCGCACCGCGACGAGTACACCGAAGTGCATCTCGCCGCCTTCGGCGAGACGCTGGCCCTCCCCGCGCCCTTCGAGTTCGAGCTGGACACCAAGCCCTTCCTGTAGGCCGGCAGGCCGGAACGGACGAACGGCCCGCACCCCCCTTCCACAAGGGGTGCGGGCCGTTCGCGGTTCTGCGGACCTCAGCCGCGCGTCGCCATGGCGCGCAGGAAGAAGGTCAGGTTGGCCGGGCGCTCGGCGAGGCGGCGCATGAAGTAGCCGTACCACTCCTGGCCGTAGGGCAGGTACACGCGCATGGTGTTGCCCTCGCCGGCGAGGCGCAGCTGCTCCTCGGGACGGATGCCGTAGAGCATCTGGTACTCGAAGGAGTCGCGCTTGCGGCCGTTCCACTGGGCGAGCTGGCCGGCGATCTTGATCATGTTGGGGTCGTGCGAGGCGATCATCGGGTAACCCTCGCCGGCCATCAGCACCTTGAGGGCGCGGACGTACGCGAGGTCGACGTCGTGCTTGCCCTGGAAGGCGACCGACTCGGGCTCCTTGTAGGCGCCCTTGCAGAGGCGCACGCGGGAGCCGGCGCCGGCGAACTCGCGGCAGTCGGCCTCGGTGCGGCGCAGGTAGGCCTGGAGGACGACGCCCAGCCAGGGGAAGTCGGCCCGCAGCTCGCGCGCGATGGCGAGGGTGGAGTCCGTGGTGGTGTGGTCCTCCATGTCGAGGGTCACCGTTGTGCCGGCGTCGGCGGCGGCCTCGCAGATCCGGCGGGCGTTCTCCAGGGCGATCTTCTCGCCGTCCACGGGCAGGAACTGGCCCACGGCGGACAGCTTCACCGAGACCTCGGCGCCGGCGGCGAGGCCGGTGTCCTTGAGGGCGGCGAGCAGGTGCTCGTACGCCTCGGCGGTCCCGGCGGCCTGGGCGGCGTCCTGGGTGTCCTCGCCGAGGTGGTCCAGGGTGACCTTGCGGCCGGTGGCGACCAGGTCGTCGCACGCGGTGACGGCGTCGTCGAGCTGCTCGCCGGCGACGAAGCGCTCGACTATGGCGTGGGTCGGCGGGAACTTCTCGACCACGGTGCGGACCTGCGGGGAGCGGGAGGCCGCGAGGAGGGCGGAACGGAGCATCGTGACTCCTGGAGCTGGTGCTTCTAAGGGTGGCAGAAAGCGGGCGGCGGACCAGGGGGTGGGGTCCGCCGCCCGGGTGCGCCCGGCTGCGGGACCGGGCGCGGGAAGGGGCACTCAGCCCATGTGCGGGTAGCGGTAGTCCGTCGGCGGGACGAAGGTCTCCTTGACCGAACGGGTCGAGGTCCAGCGCGCCAGGTTCTGCTTGGCGCCGGCCTTGTCGTTGGTCCCGGAGGCCCGGCCGCCGCCGAAGGGCTGCTGGCCGACGACCGCGCCGGTCGGCTTGTCGTTGATGTAGAAGTTGCCGGCCGCGTTGCGCAGCTTGAGCATCGCGTGCTGGACGGCCTCGCGGTCCTGGGCGATGATCGCGCCGGTCAGGCCGTAGGCGGACACCGACTCCATCTGCGCCAGCATCTCGTCGTACTTCTCGTCCTCGTAGACGTACACGGCGAGGATCGGGCCGAAGTACTCGTCCTTGAAGTACTCGCTCGCCGGGTCCTGGCAGACCAGCACGGTCGGGCGGACGAAGTAGCCCACCGAGTCGTCGTACGTGCCGCCGGCCAGCACCTCGACCTGCGGGTCGGCCTGGGCCCGGTCGATGGCGGCCTTGTTCTTGGCGAACGAGCGCTCGTCGATGACGGCCGACATGAAGTTCGACAGGTCGCTGACGTCACCCATGGTGAGGCCCTCGACCTCGTCGCGGAACGCGTCCTTGAGGCCGGCCCAGAGCGAGGCCGGGACGTAGGCGCGCGACAGGGCGGAACACTTCTGGCCCTGGAACTCGAAGGCGCCGCGGGTCATCGCGGTCTTCAGCACGGCCGGGTCGGCGGACGGGTGGGCGACCAGGAAGTCCTTGCCGCCGGTCTCGCCGACGATCCGCGGGTAGGTGCGGTAGCCGGCGATGTTGTTGCCGACCTCGCGCCACAGGTGCTGGAAGGTGGCGGTGGAGCCGGTGAAGTGGATGCCGGCCAGCGACGGGTGCTTCAGCGCGACGGCGGAGACGTCCAGGCCGTCACCGGTGACCATGTTGATGACGCCCTTGGGCAGCCCGGCCTCCTCCAGCAGCTGCATCAGCAGGTGCGCGGAGAACTGCTGGGTCGGGGACGGCTTCCAGAGCACCACGTTGCCCATGAGCGCCGGCGCGGTCGGCAGGTTGCCGGCGATGGCGGTGAAGTTGAACGGGGTGATCGCGTAGACGAAGCCCTCCAGCGGGCGGTGGTCGCTGCGGTTCCACACGCCGTCCGAGGAGATCGGCTGCTCGGCCATGATCTGGCGGGCGAAGTGCACGTTGAAGCGCAGGAAGTCGACCAGCTCGCAGGGGGTGTCGATCTCGGCCTGCTGGGCGGTCTTGGACTGGCCGAGCATGGTGGCGGCGGCCAGGGTCTCGCGCCAGGGGCCGGCCAGCAGGTCGGCGGCCTTGAGGAAGATCGCGGCCCGCGAGTCGAAGGAGAGCGCCTGCCAGGCCGGGGCGGCGGCCAGGGCAGCGTCGATGGCGTCCTGCGCGTCGGCCTGGGTGGCGTTGCGCAGCGTACCGAGCCTCGCCGCGTGGTTGTGCGGCTGGACGACGTGGATTTCGGTGCCGCCGCCGAGGCGGCGCTCACCGTTGATCGTCATGGTCAGCTGGACCGGCTCCTGGCCGCCCAGCTCCTTCAGCTTGGCCTCCAGGCGGGCCCGTTCCGGGCTGCCGGGGGCGTAGCTGTGGACCGGCTCGTTCACCGGCGCGGGGACCTGGGTCACAGCATCCATGAGCGCACGCTCTCCTTCGGTTCATGGGGGGATGCCGACGTGGGTCGCACGTCGGCCACAACCCGAACGCTATTCCTGCACCGGGCCCCACTTGATTGGCCTGGCGGCTAAAGTCCCCCGTACGGCGTTGTCCGCCCCGACGAAGAGGGTCACGCCGCGGTCACGGCCCGCCCCTGACGGCCCGTCGTGCCGGGGGCCACCGGGAGCACCCGCCGGTCCCAGTCGATCCGGTACCCGTGCACCGGCCGCAGCGTCTTCTCGGGGCTCATGAAGGTCCGCATCGCGATCGGCGCGATCACCTTGAACAGCATCCGCCCGACCGGCCCGGAGGACTTCTGGCTGTTGGTGCGCGCCGCGTCGGCGGCGATCTTCCTGACCCGGGGCCGGCGCATCGCCTCGTACGCGGCGAAGGCGGCGGTGTGGTCGGGCAGGTCGCGCAGGCAGCGGGCGAGTTCGACGGCGCTCTCGACGGCCAGCGAGACGCCCTGGCCCGAGCTGTTGGACGGGGCGTGCACCGAGTCGCCGACGAGGACCATCCGGCCGCGGTACCAGTGCGGCACGGACGGCATGATCTCCAGCCGCGGGAAGACCTCCATGGTGGTGGCGTCGGCGACCCGCAGCACCTCCCGGGCGGGCAGGTCGTCGGCGTGCAGGTCGCGGCAGCGGCGCAGCCACTCCTCCTGGCCGACGGCGCGGACCTGCTCCAGGCCGAGCGGCTCGGGCTGCGGGATGTTGCTGAACCAGGCCGTGCCGCTGCCGTCCGCGAGGCCCCAGTAGCCGAAGAAGGCCCGGGCGCCGTTGGCGAAGTGCACGGACTCGCCGCGCCCGGCCCGGCCGGGCAGCCGGTAGGGGCTGTAGCCGCCGATGCCGAGCAGACCGGTGTACTCGGCGGCGGGTGCGGCCGGGTCGATCAGGGTGCGGACGGTGGAGCCGGTGCCGTCGGCGCCGATCAGCAGGTCGCCGGTGGCGGTGGTGCCGTCGGCGAAGCGGGCGGTGATCCCGTCGGGGCCCTCCTCCGCGCCGACCAGCCGCTTGCCGTACCGGACCTCGATGCCGCTCTCGCGCAGCCGCTGCTGCAGCACCTCGTACAGCTCGGCGCGGCGCATCAGCCGGCCGCGCGGGAGGTCGGCGAGGCCGCTGAACTCGGCGAGGACGCGGCCCTTGCCGTCCTCGATGACCATCGGTCCGACCGGCTGCCCGATCCGGCCGACCTCCGCCTCCAGCCCGACGGTCGCCAGCGCGCCGAGCCCGTTGGGGGCGATCATGAAGGTGCCGCCGATCCCCTCGGCGGAGGTCCGGTACGCCTCGAAGACCTCCGCCTCGATGCCGGCCCTGCGCAGCGCCAGCGCCGTCACCGGTCCGGCGATGCCGCCGCCGACGACCAGCGCCTTCCTGGTGGTGCGGGTGGTGCCGGTGTTGCCCTCAGTACTGGTGGCGCTCATTCCAGGCTCCTCAGGAACTCGTGCAGGGTCCGGGTGAAGTCCGGATCCCCGAGCTGGGCGATGAGGCGTTCGGTGTAGCGCCGCTCGGCCTGCAGCAGCGCCAGGGCGTACTCGTCCTCGATGACGAACATCGGGTGGACGTCCATCCCGGCGGCCTTGTGCAGCTGGGCGCGCTCGGCGTCGATCCGCGCGTCCAGCGCTTCGAGCCGGCGCCCGAGCAGCTCGGCCGCCTCGGCGGGCGGGACCACCACGAGCAGGCACAGGGCCACGCCGAAGGACGGGTACTCCTCCTGCGGTTCGGCGATCCACTCGCGCATCCAGTCGTCGAGTTCCGCCTTCCCCTCGGGCGTGAGGGCGTAGACGGTGCGCTCCGGCCGCTGGGTGTCGCGGACGGTCTCCTGCTCGGCGACGAACCCGGCCTTCCGCAGCTGCTCCACGACCATGTACAGCGAGCTGCGGTTGTACTTGATGTTGCGGTCCTTGCCGTGTTCCTGGAGCCGGCGCCCCATCTCGTACGGGTGCATCGGCTCGGCCGTGAGCTCGGCCAGGACCGCGAGGGCCAGCGGGTTCGACACCTTGCGTCGCTTCGCCATGAGAACGTTCCTCATCACTTGGTCAGTACTGACTATCCATTCTCGGATAGTCAGGGTCAACTATTCAGGATCGACGAACCTCAACTCTGTCCGCCCGGCTAAAATCGACCAGACGCCGTTGTCCGAACGGATGAAGGAGGTCCAGAGTGACCACGCCCGGCCTCCCGCCCACCTCCGGGCTCCCGCTCCGTCAGCTGCTGATGTCCCTCGGCGAGCCGCTGGTCGAACTCCAGGCCGCCCCCCACGGGTTGGACGTCCCGGTCCGCGACGTCGCGATCCTCGACCCCGAGGACCCGCCCGCCGCCGCCCCCGGCGAACTCGTCCTCGCCATCGGTGCCCGCGGCCGGGCCGCACTCCCGGCACTGCGCGCGGCCGGCCGGGCCGGTGCGGCCGCCGTCGCGGTGAAGCTGGACGCGCCCGGCCAGGCCGACGCCCTGCGCGAGGCGGCCACCGAGGCGGGCGTCGCCCTGCTCTCCGTGCGCCGCGAGACCCGCTGGGAGCACCTCGACTCGCTGGCCCGCGCGGTCATCGCCGGACCGGACGCCCCGGACGCGCCCGGCGCCCCCGAGCACAACGCGGGCGACCTCTTCTCCCTCGCCCAGACCGTCGCCGTGCTCACCAACGGCATCGTCTCGGTCGAGGACACCTCCAGCCGGGTGCTGGCCTACTCCCGCTCCTCCGACTCCGACGAGGTCGACGACCTCCGGCGGCTCTCCATCCTCGGCTGGCAGGGCCCCGAGCCGTACCTGTCCAAGCTCCGCGAGTGGGGCATCTTCCAGCACCTGCGCACCTCGGACGCCCCGATCGCGGTCGAGCCGCACCCCGAACTCGGCCTGCGCCGGCGCCTGGCCATCGGCATCCGGGCCGGCGCGCAGCCGCTCGGCACCATCTGGGTCCAGGAGGGGGCCCAGCCGCTGGCCCCGCTCGCCGAACAGGCCCTGGTCGGCGCGGCCCGGGTGGCGGCGGCCCAGCTGGTGCGCCGGCGCCGGGAGCTCTCGGCGGACGTCCGGCTGACCCAGACCCTGCTCACCGGCCTGCTGGAGGGCTCGACCGGCCCCCAGTCGCTCGCCACCCACCTCGGCCTGGACCTGCGCCGCCCGGCCACCGTCCTGGCGTACAGCGCACGGACCACCGAGGCACTCACCCGCGCCGAGGTGACCGGCCTGATCTCGGTGCACACCGCCGCCCGGCACCGCGCCGCCCTGCTCGCCCCGATCGAGTCGCGGGTGTACGTGCTACTGCCGGAACTGCCGGCCGGCCTGCCGATGACGACGGTCCGCGACTGGGCGCAGGAGGTGGTCGAGGCGGCCCGGGACCACCTGGGCGTCCCGCTGCGGGCGGCCATCGGCTCGACGGTGGACGGCCTGGCCCAGGTGCCCGACTCCCGGGCGCAGGCGGACCGGATCCTGGACGCGATGGGCCGCGGCGGGGTGGAGCTGGAGGTCGCCGCGCTGATCGACGTCCAGGCGGAGGTGCTGGTCAGCGAGATGCTGGCGCTGCTCCAGGAGCGGAGCGGCCTGCGCGACCCGCGGCTGACCGCGCTGGCGGCGTACGACCGCCGCCACGGCACCCGGCTCGCCGAGTCGGTGCTGGCCTGGCTGGACGCGCTCGGCGAGGTCCGGGTCGCGGCGGACGCCCTGCACATCCACCCCAACACCCTGCGCTACCGGGTCCGCCGGGCCGAGCAGCTGACCGGCATCGACCTGGCCCAGCCGCAGCAGCGGCTGCTGGCCATGCTCCAGCTCCGGCTGCCCGCGGACGCCTGAGACCCGCTGAGCGCCGCCGGGACCCGCCGGGACCCGCGAACGGCTGAACCCCACGGACAGCTGAAATACCTACGGACAACCGGAAAGGGGCCCGCCGGAGCAGGCCCCTCACCGTCAGGCCGTCAGGCTCACTGACCGTAGCCCTGGCCGCGCTTGTGCTCGTTCAGCCGGTGCCACGGGCCGGTGATGGCCAGCTGGATGCCCGGGGTCTGGATGTTGGCGAACAGCGTCTTGCCGTCGTCCGAGAAGGTGACGCCGGTGAACTCGCTGAACTCCGGCTTCTCGGCGCTGCCGATGTTCAGCTCGTTGCGGGCGATCGGGTAGGTCAGCCCGTCCTCGGTGGCGCCGAACAGGTGCGAGACGCCCTCGCCGTCCTCGGCGATCACGATGCCGCCGTACGGCGAGACGGTGATGTTGTCCGGGCCGTCGAAGTTGTCGTGGTCGCCCCAGACGTCGGTGTTGACGCCGAGCAGCACCTTCAGGGTGATGGTGCGCCGGACGGGGTTGAAGAACCAGACCTGGCCGTCGTGCTGGAGCGGGCTCTCCGAGCGGGCGAAGCTGGAGACGAAGTAGAAGCCGCCGTCACCCCACCACATGCCCTCCAGCTTGCGGGCGCGGGTGACCTCGCCGTCCTTGAACTGCTTGCGGATGGAGACCGTCTGCGCGTCGCGGTCCTGGACCTTGACCCAGTCCACGCCGTAGGTGGTGCCGACCTTGGTGGCGCGCGAGAGGTCGTCGACCAGCTTGCCCTGCGCGTCGAAGACCTTGAAGGCCTCCAGCACGCCGGCGTCGGCGGCGAGCCCCCGCAGCTGGTAGCGGCCGTGCTTGAAGCCGGCCGGCGGGGTCCAGCGGAAGAGCAGGCCGTTGGGGTTCGAGGCGTCCTCGGTCAGGTAGACGTGGCCGCGCTTCGGGTCCACCACGACGGCCTCGTGCGCGAACCGGCCGAAGGCCTTCACCGGCTGGGGGTTCTGGTTGTACTCGTCGTCGAACGGGTCGACCTCGAAGATGTAGCCGTGGTCCTTGGTGAAGCCGTTCTTGCCGGCCTTGTCCTCGGTCTCCTCGCCGGACAGCCAGGTGCCCCACGGGCTCACGCCACCGGCGCAGTTGGTGGCGGTGCCGGCGATGCCGACCCACTGCTCGACCTTGCCGTTGGCCTTGGCGTGCACGATGGTGCAGCCGCCGGCCGCGCCCGGGTCGTAGACGTGGCCCTCGATCAGCGGCACCGGGTGCGGCCAGTTGGCGCGGGCGCCGCCGAGCTCGTGGTTGACGACCAGCAGGTTGCCGCCGCGCTCGTCCTCGAAGGCCGAGGTGCCGTCGTGGTTGCTCGGGGTGAACTCGCCGGTGCGCAGCTTGGTGACGCCGGCCCGGTTCACCACCGTGTACTTGAAGCCCTTGGGCAGCGAGAGCAGGTTCTCCGGGTCCTTGACCAGCGGGCCGTAGCCGACGGCGGCACGCTCGGCGTCGGCGGTCGCGGCGTCCTTCACCTCGCCGCCGACGGGGGCGGCGATCGCACCCGGGGCGCTGGCCAGGGCCTCGGCGCTGCCGGCGATCAGGACGCCGGCCCCGACGAGGGTGGAACGGTTGACGAAGTCCCGGCGGGACAGCGACATGGAGTCACTCCTGAGAGGTGGGCCGCCGACCGGGCGGGCCCGGTACGTGGCGTGCGAGGTGTCGAGGCTGGTCGCCGACGCCCAGCAGACTCCGCCGGTACGGTGAACGCACGGTTAATCCGATGCCTCGTCAGCGTGGTCATTTGCCGACCGTATTCGAACCCATGACCCGTTCTTTGCCGTGAGCACCACAGGTCACGGCCCCGCCGGGCCGCGCCGACGCCGTCACCGCCGTGCGCGTGCCGCCCGCCACTGCTCCCAGGCCGCGAGCCAGAGCTGCTCCCCGAGCCGCTGTTCCTCCCCGCAGTCACCCTCGCCGCCCTGCCGGTTGCGCCACACCCGCTCCCAGGCCCGCTGCGCCGGCAGGCTGGCCACCTCGCTGGCGAACACCGTGTAGCGGATCACCTCCTCGACGGCGGCCTCCCCCTCCGGCGTGCCGACCACCCACTGGGTCTGCAGCGAGAGCCGGTTGAGCTGGTTGACCATCGCCGTCACGGCCGCCACCGCCTCCTCCCGGGTCTCCGAGGCGAGCCGCATCTGCTGGCGCACCGCGGCCTCCCGGCGCAGCGCGCCGGCCTCGCCGCGCAGCCCGCGGGGCAGCCGGGGCGTCCGCCCGGCCCGCACCTGCCCCTCGATCGCGGCGGACTCGGCGATGCCGTGCGCGATCACCGCCCGGTGCGCCTCCAGCCCGGCCGCCGGGGCGAGTTCACGCTCCTCGACGGGGACGTACCGGCCGCGCCGGGAGGCGAGCGAGCGCAGCAGCGCGGTCCGGCCGCGCAGGTAGCGCTCGACGTCCGCTACCGGGGCCAGCTCGACGCCGCCGGGCGCCACCCCGCGCCCGCAGACGGTCACGGCCATCCCGTCCACCCACAGCCGCACGGCCCAGACCGGCCCGGCACCGGGCCTGGGGCAGACGCCGGGGAGGGCGGCCTCCGGGCGGTCCCAGAGCTCGCGCCGGTCCTCGTACACCTCGACCGCCTGCGGCTCGCCGTCGACGGTGATCCACTCGCGCAGCGCCCGGACCCGTCCGGGGCAGTCGCCCTCGTCCACGCCGAGCTGCTCGTAGACCCGGTCGCGCTCGTCCTCGACCACGTCCTCCAGCTCGGGCAGGGCGCCGGGCCGGTCGGCGCCGGGCCGGTGGGTGCGCACGGTGACGTACGGGCCGTCGGCGGAGGTCCAGTCGCCGGAGCGGACCTCGACCCAGGAGAGCAGGCCGTCCGAGGTCTCGAAGGCGGCCAGTGCGTCGCCCTCCGGGCCCACCCCGGTGGCGACCCCGTACACCGGGAAGTCGGCCGCGGCGAGGGTGCGGCGGGCGAAGTCCTCCTGGTCGGCGAAACGGTCCTCGCGCGCCCGCGCCTCCACCCGCCCGGGCCCGTCCCCTCGGAGACCGTCCTGCCTGCCACCGCTCTCCCGCGTCATCCCGCGCCGCACCCCCGAATCCTCACCGCTCCCGCGCGTCTGCCGGACACGATACGTGGCCCGACCTGCCGGGTCATCAGCTCCTTTGCCCCGCCGGGCGGACGGGTACCCGTGACACCGTGTCAGGAACGCGGTTTGTCAGTCCCGCTTCCTAGGCTGTCGGGCATGACAGCTTCCAAGGACTTCCCGGCCCGCATCAGCATCGTGACGCTCGGGGTGGCCGACCTCGACGCCAGCGCCCGCTTCTACGAGGCGCTGGGGTGGCGGCGCTCGTCGGCCTCCAGCCCGGAGATCGTCTGGTTCCGGACCGCCGACTCGGTGCTCGGGCTCTTCCCGCACGACGAGCTGGCCGCCGACGCCGGCGTGCCCCCCACCGGCGAGCCCTCGTTCCGGGGCGTCACCCTGGCGGTGAACCTGGAGTCCCCCGAGCTGGTGGACGCCGCCCTGAAGACGGCCGTCGCGGCGGGGGCGACGGTGGTCAAGCCCCCGACCGCGACCAGCTGGGGCGGCTACTCCGGCTACTTCGAGGACTTGGACGGCCACCTCTGGGAGCTGGCGCACAACCCGTTCTTCCCCTTCACCGAGGACGGCTCGCTGGACCTCCCGTAGACCCCCGCCGCGCGGGCCACCTCACTTCCTCGACCTCACTTCTTGGACCGCGCCTTGAAGGCCGCCTTGCGGGCCTCCTTGGCCACCGTCCGGTCCAGGTGCAGCTCGCCGACCACCTCCAGCACGTCCGCCGTGTACGGGTGGTCGACCCGCCAGAGCTCGCCGAAGTAGCTCGCCGGGTTGTCGGTCACCGGCAGCTCGGCGATCAGCTCGCGCAGCAGTTCGGCGTCGCCCCCGGTGTCGAGCAGCTGGGCCGCGAAGGTGTCGACGACCGTCCAGAGCGCCATCCCGCGCTCCGGCGCGGGCACGTCGGCGGCCCCGAGGCCGGCCAGCCAGGCCCGCGCGCCCCCGCCCAGCTCCGGGTCGTCCAGCACCTCCCGGACGGCCGGCTCGGCGGGCGCGCCCAGCATGGCCAGCGCCAGCTGGCAGAGCATCCGGCGCATCGGCGCGTACGCGTCGTTGCCGCGCGCCGCGGCGAGCAGCTCGCGTGCCGCCTCCTCCGGCTCCCGGCCGGTGATCCAGACCCGCAGCTCCTCGTCGGGCAGCACGTTGGCCGACTCGCAGACCGCGCGCAGCAGCTCGGCGGCGTCGCCCTGGGCCAGCTCGCCGACCAGCGGCGCGTCGTAGCCGTCCTCCAGCAGCCACTGCCGGATGCCGTACTGGCCGAGCGGGGTCAGCCGGACGAGGCCGAAGCGGGCCGACTCCTCCTCGTCCAGCGGCTCCTCGCCGACGGCCGGGCCGGCGGGCTGCGCGCCCTCCTCGCCCTCCTCCTCGTCGAACAGCTCCGGGTCGATCGGGCGGTAGTCCAGCACGCCCAGCTCGGCGAGGTCGCCCAGCATCGGGTCCAGCGTGACCATCACGTCGGTGATGTCGCCGAGCAGCTCCTCGCTCGGCTCCTCCCCCTCGGGGACGACCAGCAGGGCGGCCAGCACCCCGAGCGGCACGGTCTCGGTACCGGGCTCGGCGAAGGCGGTGGTCTCGTACAGCACCTGGAGCGCCTCGTCGAGCAACTCCGCGGCCTCGTCCCTGGCCTCCTCGACCTGCGCCAGGCGCGCCTCGTCCTCTTCGTCCTCGTCGGCCGCCTCCGCCCCGGCGGCGCCCTCCCCGCCCTCCTCCGGCATCGAGTCCGCCTCCACCGCCAGCTCCCGGACGATCCCGGCGGCGGTCAGCCAGAGCTCCAGGACGGTCTCCGCGTCCCCCTGCTCGGCCGGTTCGAGGTCCGGCCCGGGGACGGCCACGTGCTCGCCGGCCTCGGTGGTGCCGATCTCGACCAGGTCCAGGTCGCAGGCCAGCGACCAGGCGCGCATCGCCTCGACCACGGCCTCCTCCGGCGCGTCCCCCTCCTCGGGGGCCAGGCCCAGCAGCCGGGCGGCGGGCGCCCGGTCCGGCCCGGTGAGGTCGCCGAACTCGTCCACCGCCCGGTGCGGCGCGGCCCAGCGGGCCAGCTTCAGCGCGTACCCGAACATCGGGACGGCCTTCGCCTGCGCGGCCAGCTCCGCCTCGGCGGGCAGCTTCACCGGCGGCACCAGGACGGCCGCGTCGTCGAGGTCCTCGTCGTCCAGCCCGTGCGCGGCGAACGCCCCGTAGAGGTCCTGCAGCTCCAGGTCGGCCGGCAGCACCGCACCGGCCGCCCCCTCCTCGCCCGGCGCAGCCGCCGACGAGGCCCCAGCGTTCTTCCGACGTCGTCCGGCCATCGTTGCGCGTTCTCCCTACAGCCAGCGGTCAGCCGATCAGCTCCGCGTACATGTCTACTTCCTCAGCGTATAGGTCCGGCACCCCCGACGCCCGGCCTCCCGGGGCGCGCGCCGCAGCCGTGCGCCCACCCCTTATCCTTCGAAACGGTGCCGTGCACACCCCGCGCGGGCCACCGGGCAACGAAGCCCTCCCCCTGAACAAGCTCACCCGCTCCACCAGAGGTACCCGTACCAGGCCACCACCCCGGGCCATGTCGGCCCGAGGTGGTGCCCTGGCCACAGGAGACCCCTGATATGGCGGACCTCTCCCCTGCCGGCTCCGGCCTGCGCACCGCGCAGTTCGACGGACGCCGACTGTCGGAGGCCCTGCTTCCCCTGGAGCTCGCGCCGCGTGCCCAGCTCCAGCTCGCCGCGATCAGCCGCTGGAACGCGTTGCGCGGTGTCCGCGTCGGCCTCGTCGCCGCCGGCCTCCTCTTCATGCTGGTCGGCGCCAACCTGGCGACCCCGATCTACCCGCTGCTCCAGCAGCGGCTGGCGCTCACCCCGCTCGACACCACGATCCTCTTCACGATCTACGTGTTCGCGCTGGTCCCGGTGCTCGCCGCGGTCGGCCACTGGTCGGACCACCTCGGCCGGCGCGCCCTGATCCTGCCCGCCGTGGCCCTGGCCGCCGCTGGGGACGCCGTCTTCGCCACCGCGGGCAGCTTCTGGCAGCTCGCCGCGGGCCGTGCCGTCCAGGGCGTCGCGGTGGGCCTGTCCACCGGTGCTGCCGGCGCCGCGCTCGGCGACCTGCTGCCGGAGCGCCCCACCCTGGCCGCCAAGCTGACCCTCGCCTGCTCGGCCGGTGGCGTCGCGCTCGGCCCGGTGGTCGGCGCCCTGCTGGCCGGCGGCTCCGATCCGCTGCTGACCCCGTTCCTGCTGCACGCCGTCGCCCTGCTCGCGCTCTGCGTGCCGCTCGCCGTGGTCCACCCCCGGATGCCCGGCCGCAACCGCCCGCCGGCCTCCCCGCCGCGCATCACCACCCCGGCCCACCTGCGCCCGCAGCGGCTCGCCCTGCCGGCCACCGGCCGCCGCGAGTTCCTGCTGGCCTCCGGCGCCGGCTTCGTCTCGTACGCGGTCTTCGGCGTCTACCTCAGCCTGGCCCCGGCGTTCTCCGCCAAGCTGCTGCACAGCGACTCCCGGCTGACCGGCGCCGTGGTCGCCGCCCTGCTGCTCGGCTCCTCGGCCGTCGCCCAGCTGCTCGTCCCGCCGACCGCCGACCGCGTGGTGATCGCCCTGGGCCTGACCGGCCTGGCCGCCGGCCTCGGCCTGGTCGTCACCGCCCAGTACACCGGCACCCCGGCCCTGCTCTTCATCGGCAGCGTCCTCGGCGGCGCGTGCCAGGGCGTCGCGTTCCGCTCGCTGTTCACCTCCGCCGTGGCGGCGATGAATCCGGAACGCCGGGGCTCCGAGCTCAGCTCGCTCTGGGTCATCGTCTACCTCGGCTCGTCGCTGCCGATCGTCGGCGTCGGCGCGCTCGTCCAGGTCTACGGACTGCTCCCCGCCGTCAGCGGCTTCGCCGCCGTGGCCGCACTCGTCTGCGTGGCCTTGGCGGCCGCCGTGGCCAAGCGCCCGAAGCGGGCCTGACCTCCTGACAGCAAGAAGCCGCCGCCCGGTACGGATCCCGTACCGGGCGGCGGCGTTTCGTGCGGGCCTACAGGGCCCAGGGCTTCCAGCCGTCCGTACGGATCTCGAAACCGAAAGGCGCCGGCAGCTCCAGCGGCTCACCGAACTTCCATTCGCCGAGGACCTCGTAGCTCCCCTCACCGCGGTCCGGCTCGCCGAACAGCGTGACGCCGGGGTTCCGCGGATCACGGTCCACGAGCAGGTAGTACGGCATACCGGTGCGCGCGTACCCGCTCCACTTGGTGGGCTTGAGCCGCCGGCCGAGCACGGGACGACGGTCGTTGTGCGCGTTGGAGGAGGAGGTCACCTCGACAACGAGCCCCAGGTCTCCCGGATGAACGTGCAGTGTCTCCTCGGCGCGTCCTCGGGCATCGGTGTCCCTGTGCACGATCACCATGTCCGGGACGTAACCGTCCCCGATCTCCACAAGGTCGAGGTTGACGGTCTGGACACCCCGCCAGGCGAACTCCGCATCTGCGATCTTCGCTCGCAGGACCGCCTCCTGGATGTCCGAGAGGATGCCCCCGTGGGCGTATACCGGTGCTGGTGACACGACGAACTCCCCTCCGACCACCTCGACCCGCGTGCCGTCGTCGGGGATCCGCAGGTACTCGTCGAGCTCGCCCCGGACCCACATGGCGTACGCCGAGTCGGGCAGCGTCCAATGCCCGACAGCTTCCACAGCCATCACGTCGCTCCCTCCGTGGTCGCGGCAGCAGTCTCGCCACCCACCGGCAGATATACCACTGCCGCGCGAATCATTCCCCCGAAGGGGAGAATCGCGCGGCAGCGGGTTGACGGGCGGCAGGCCTCAGACGTTGAAGCCGAGGGCGCGGAGCTGGTCGCGGCCGTCGTCGGTGATCTTGTCGGGGCCCCACGGCGGCATCCAGACCCAGTTGATGCGCAGGTCCTGGACGAGGCCGTCGGTGGCCGTCTTGGCCTGGTCCTCGATGACGTCGGTCAGCGGGCAGGCCGCCGAGGTGAGCGTCATGTCGATGGTGGCCACGTCGGACTCGTCGATGTGGATCCCGTAGATCAGGCCCAGGTTGACGACGTCGATGCCCAGCTCGGGGTCGACGACGTCCATCAGGGCCTCGGTCAGGTCCTCGACGGAGACGGTGCCGGCGGTGGTGCCGACGATGACGGTCGGGCCGCCCTCCGCGGAAGGGGCGGGCGTCTCGGTGGTGTCGCTCATGGTTCGGTCCTCCTCTTCTGCGTCAGTCGGTGGGGGCGTCGGTGACCGCGGGCTGCCCGGCGAGCGCCTTCGCGGTGGCGTCCTTCCAGGCCATCCAGCTCAGCAGCGCGCACTTGACCCGGGCCGGGTACTTGGAGACGCCGGCGAACGCGACCGCGTCCTCCAGCACCTCCTCGTCGCCCTCGCCCTGGCCCTTGCTCTGCATGAGCTCCAGGAAGGCCTCCTGGACGGCCTGCGCCTCGCCGACGGTCTTGCCGACCACCAGGTCGTTCAGCACCGAGGCGCTGGCCTGGCTGATGGAACAGCCCTGCGACTCGTACGAGACGTCGGCGACCTTGGCGCCGTCGAGCCTCACCCGCAGGGTGATCTCGTCCCCGCAGGTGGGGTTGACGTGGTGCACCTCGGCGTCGCCGTCCCGCAGACCCTTGCCGTGCGGGTTGCGGTAGTGGTCCAGGATGATGTCCTGGTACATCGAGTCGAGCTTCATGTGGTGGGCCGTCCTGTCAGCCGAAGAAGTTCCGGACGTGGTGCAGGCCGTCGATCAGGGCGTCGACCTCGCCCGGCGTCGAGTACAGGTAGAACGACGCCCGCGTGGTCGCCGGAATTCCGTACCGCAGGCAGACCGGCCGCGCGCAGTGGTGGCCGACGCGCACGGCGATGCCCTGCTCGTCCAGCACCTGGCCCACGTCGTGCGGGTGGATGTCGCCGAGCGTGAACGAGATGGCCGCACCGCGGTCCACGGCCGTGCGCGGGCCGATGATCCGCAGGTCCGGAACCTCCAGCAGCCGCTCGACCGCGTACGCGGTGATGGCGTGCTCGTGGGCGGCGATCTTCTCCATGCCGATGCCCGACAGGTAGTCGATGGCCGCGCCCAGCCCGACCGCCTGGGCGATCGGCGGGGTGCCCGCCTCGAACTTGTGCGGCGCCGGGGCGTAGGTGGACGAGCCCATGGTGACGGTCTCGATCATCTCGCCGCCGCCGAGGAACGGCGGGAGGTCCTCCAGCAGCTCCTGGCGGCCCCAGAGCACGCCGATGCCGGTCGGGGCCAGCATCTTGTGGCCGGTGAAGGCGACGAAGTCGGCCTCCAGCGCCTGCACGTCGAGCAGCATGTGCGGCGCGGCCTGCGAGGCGTCGATCACCACGAGGGCGCCGACGTCCTGGGCCTTGCGCACGATGGTCTCGACCGGGTTGACGGTGCCGAGCAGGTTGGAGACCAGGGTGAACGAGACCACCTTGGTCTTCTCGGTGATCAGCTCGTCGATGTTGGACAGGTCGAGCCGGCCCTCGTCGGTCAGCCCGAACCACTTCAGCTTCGCGCCGGTGCGCTGCGAGAGCAGCTGCCACGGGACGATGTTGGAGTGGTGCTCCATCTCCGTGATGACGATCTCGGACTCGGCGTCCACCCGGTACGGCTCGTCCGCCCAGGTCAGCATGTTGGCGACCAGGTTGAGCGACTCCGAGGCGTTCTTGGTGAAGACCACCTCGTTGCGGCTCGGCGCGTTGATGAACGCCGCGACCTTGTCACGGGCGCCCTCGTACAGCGCCGTGGCCTCCTCGGCGAGCACGTGCACGCCGCGGTGGACGTTGGCGTTGTGCCGCTCGTAGTAGGCGTTCAGCGCCTCCAGGACCTGGCGCGGCTTCTGCGAGGTCGCCGCGTTGTCCAGGTAGACCAGCGGCTTGTCGTCGTGCAGCAGGCGCTGGAGGACGGGGAAGTCCTTGCGGATCGCGTCGGTGTCGAGCAGGCCCTGCAGGACCGCCGACTCGTGCGTATGGGTCACTCGGAAGCGCCGCCCTTCACGTAGGACTCGTAGCCCTCGTTCTCCAGCTTGTCGGCCAGCTCGGCACCGCCGGACTCGACGATGCGGCCGCCCGCGAAGACGTGGACGTGGTCGGGCTTGATGTACCGCAGGATGCGGGTGTAGTGCGTCACCAGCAGGGTGCCGACCTCGCCGGTCGAGCGGACCCGGTTGATGCCCTCGGAGACGATCCGCAGCGCGTCGACGTCCAGGCCCGAGTCGGTCTCGTCGAGGATCGCGATCTTCGGCTTGAGCAGCTCCAGCTGGAGGATCTCGTGGCGCTTCTTCTCACCGCCGGAGAAGCCCTCGTTGACGTTGCGCTCGGCGAAGGCCGGGTCCATCTGCAGGGCGGCCATCGCCTCCTTGACCTCCTTGACCCACAGCCGCAGCTTGGGGGCCTCGCCGCGGACGGCGGTGGCGGCGGTGCGCAGGAAGTTGGAGACCGAGACACCGGGGACCTCGACCGGGTACTGCATGGCCAGGAAGACGCCGGCCCGGGCGCGCTCGTCGACGGACATCTCCAGGACGTCCTCGCCGTCCAGCAGCACGGAGCCGCCGGTGACGGTGTACTTGGGGTGGCCGGCCAGCGAGTAGGCCAGGGTGGACTTGCCGGAGCCGTTCGGACCCATGATCGCGTGGGTCTCGCCCTGCTTCACGGTCAGGTCGACGCCCTTCAGGATCTCCCGGGGGCCGGTCTCCGCCTCGACGGAGACGTGCAGGTCGCGGATTTCAAGGGTTGCCATGTGTACTCAGGACTCCTGGTTGACGGAGACGAGCACATCGTCCCCTTCGATCTTTACGGGGTAGACAGCGACCGGCTTGGTGGCGGGCAGGCCGGAGGGCTTGCCGGTGCGCAGGTCGAAGCTGGAGCCGTGCAGCCAGCACTCGATCATGCAGTCCTCGACCTCGCCCTCGGAGAGCGAGACGTTCGCGTGCGAGCAGGTGTCGTTGATCGCGAACACCCCCTCGTCGGTGCGGACGACGGAGACCGGAACGCCGTTGAGGTCGACGCGCCTGGGCACGTCCTCGGCCAGCTCGCTGAGCGCGCAGGCGCGGAGAAAGCTCATCGGACTCAGACCGCCGATTCCAGCTCGGCCTCGATCTTCTCCATCAGCTGGTCCTGGATCTCGGCGACGCCGATCTGCTGGACCAGCTCGGCGAAGAAGCCGCGCACCACCAGGCGGCGGGCCTCGTCGGCCGGGATGCCGCGGGCCTGGAGGTAGAAGAGCTGCTCGTCGTCGAAGCGGCCGGTCGCGGAGGCGTGGCCGGCACCGACGATCTCGCCGGTCTCGATCTCCAGGTTCGGGATCGAGTCGACCCGGGCACCGTCGGTGAGCACCAGGTTGCGGTTGTGCTCGTAGGTGTCGGTGCCCTCGGCGGCCGCGCGGATCAGCACGTCGCCGACCCAGACGGCGTGCGCGTCCTGGCCCTGCAGCGCGCCCTTGTAGACCACGTTGGAGCGGCAGTGCGGGGTGTCGTGGTCGATGACCAGACGGTGCTCCAGGTGCTGGCCGGCGTCCGCGAAGTAGAGGCCGAACAGCTCGGCCTCGCCGCCGGGCGCGGCGTAGGAGACCCGCGGGTGGATGCGGACCACGTCGCCGCCGAAGGTGACGACCACGGACTTCAGCGAGGCGTCCCGGCCGACCAGGGCGGTCTGCTGGGCGGCGTGCACCGCGTCGCGCTCCCAGTCCTGGACGGAGACGAAGGTGAGCTTGGCGCCGTCGCCGACCAGCAGCTCGACGTTGGCGGCGCGGGTGCCGCTGCCGGTGTGGTTGATCACCACGACGGCCTCGGCGAACGGCTTGACGTCGACCACCACGTGGGCGAAGCGGGTGCCGCCCTCGCCGTGCACGTCGATCTTGACCGGCTCGGTGAGCACCGTCTCCTTGGGGACGGTGACCACGAGCGCCTCCTCGAAGGCGCTGAACGCCTGGGCGGCGACCCGGTCGACCGGCTTGCCGGCCTTGCCCAGGCGGGCGTCGTCGCGGCCGACGGTCTCGGCGGTGACGCCGTCCGGCAGGCTCAGCTCGACCTTGTCCTCGCCCTTGGCGGCCTCGGCGGCGCTGCCGTCGTGCAGGCCGTTCAGGCGGTGGAGCGGGGTGAACCGCCAGTCCTCCTCGCGGCCGGTCGGCACCGGGAAGTCGCCGACCTCGTAGGAGGGCTTGACCGCGACGCGGGCGTCGATCGGCTGCTGGACGGTGGCGCGGCCGGTGCCGGGGCCGGCGAGCTGCGCGCCCGCCCCGGCGGTACCGACCTCGATCGAACCGGCGGTCGTGGAACCGGCGGTGTTCACTGCGACATTCGAAGGCGTGTCAGCCATGGCTGTTCGTGGTGCTCTCTTCCTCAACGTGCGGACGGACTGCGTACGGCTGCGGCGTCAGCCGACGGAGCCCTCCATCTGCAGCTCGATCAGCCGGTTCAGCTCCAGCGCGTACTCCATCGGCAGCTCGCGCGCGATCGGCTCGACGAAGCCGCGGACGATCATCGCCATCGCCTCGAACTCGGTCATGCCCCGGCTCATCAGGTAGAAGAGCTGGTCCTCGCTGACCTTGGAGACGGTCGCCTCGTGGCCCATGGACACGTCGTCCTCGCGGACGTCCACGTACGGGTAGGTGTCCGAGCGGGAGATCGTGTCGACGAGCAGCGCGTCGCAGAGCACGTTGGACTTGGCGCCCTTGGAGCCCTCGCCGATCTCGATCAGACCGCGGTAGGAGGTGCGGCCGCCGCCCCGCGCCACCGACTTGGAGACGATGTTGGAGGAGGTGTTCGGCGCCATGTGGACCATCTTGGCGCCGGCGTCCTGGTGCTGGCCCTCACCGGCGAAGGCGATCGACAGGGTCTCGCCCTTGGCGTGCTCGCCCATCAGGTAGACGGCCGGGTACTTCATGGTGACCTTGGAGCCGATGTTGCCGTCGATCCACTCCATGGTCGCGCCCTCGTACGCCACGGCGCGCTTGGTGACCAGGTTGTAGACGTTGTTCGACCAGTTCTGGATGGTCGTGTAGCGGCAGCGGCCGCCCTTCTTGACGATGATCTCCACGACCGCGGAGTGCAGCGAGTCGGAGGAGTAGATCGGCGCGGTGCAGCCCTCGACGTAGTGGACGTAGGCGTCCTCGTCGACGATGATCAGCGTCCGCTCGAACTGGCCCATGTTCTCGGTGTTGATCCGGAAGTAGGCCTGGAGCGGGATGTCGACGTGCACGCCCTTCGGCACGTAGATGAAGGAGCCGCCGGACCAGACCGCCGTGTTCAGCGCGGCGAACTTGTTGTCGCCGGCCGGGATGACGGTGCCGAAGTACTCCTTGAAGATCTCCGGGTGCTCCTTCAGAGCGGTGTCGGTGTCCAGGAAGATGACACCCTGCTCCTCCAGGTCCTCGCGGATCTGGTGGTAGACGACCTCGGACTCGTACTGCGCGGCGACACCGGCGACGAGGCGCTGCTTCTCCGCCTCCGGGATGCCGAGCTTGTCGTACGTCGCCTTGATGTCCGCGGGCAGGTCCTCCCAGGACTCGGCCTGCTTCTCGGTCGAGCGGACGAAGTACTTGATGTTGTCGAAGTCGATGCCGGAGAGGTCCGAGCCCCAGGTCGGCATGGGCTTCTTGCCGAACAGCTTGAGGCCCTTGAGCCGCAGGTTCAGCATCCACTCGGACTCGTTCTTCTTCGCCGAGATGTCGCGGACGACGTCCTCGCTGAGCCCGCGCTTGGCAGCCGCACCGGCGGTGTCCGGGTCGGCCCAGCCGTACTCGTAGGTGCCCAGGCCTTCGAGCTCCGGGTGCGAAACGGTGTCAGTCATGCGAGCTTCCTAACGCGCGGACGCTGAGTCTTCGATGGACGTACCGGCAGTCGGCACTGCACCGGTACCCGGTCCTGCGGCACGCAGGGCGGGCGACGATGCGGCACCGGATGCCGGCACATAGGTGGTGCAGACCCCGTCGCCGTGGGCGATGGTGGCCAGCCGTTGCACATGGGTGCCCAGCAGTTGGGAGAAGACCTCGGTCTCCGCCTCGCAGAGCTGCGGGAACTGCTCGGCGATGTGCGCGACCGGGCAGTGGTGCTGGCAGAGCTGGGCGCCCGCCGGGGCTTTCGCCGCGGCCGACGGCACACGCCGCACGGTGGCAGCGTACCCGTCCGCGCTCAGCGCCTGGGCGAGCGCCTCGGTGCGCTCCCCGGCCGCGGCCTGGCGCAGCGCGGCGAGGTAGCGCTCGCCCTGCTTCCCGAACCGGGCCCGGGCGAAGGCGGCGACCGCCTCCTCGCCCGCCTTGCCGCCGCCCACCGAGTCGGAGATCCAGCGCAGCGCGTCGGCCGCGAGCTGGTCGTACGCCTGGTAGAAGGCGTCCCGTCCGGCGTCGGTGAGGGCGAAGACCTTGGCGGGACGGCCCCGGCCGCGGCTGCCGTACACCCGCTGTTCGCGGGCGTCGACCAGGCCGGCGGCGGCCAGTCCGTCCAGGTGACGGCGGACGGCCGCGGTGGTCAGACCGAGCCGGCTCGCCAGGTCGGCGGCGGAGGAGGGGCCGTGGTCGAGGATCGAACGGGCGACCCTGTCCCGGGTCGCCCGGTGGCCCTCCAGCAGCACCTCGGCCGCCGTCGCGGGCACGGCACAGCCGGGGGCCGACTCGGCCTCCTGCTGCGTGGGGTGCTCGCGCATGTTTTTCACAACACCAGTGTTGCGTAATTACTTCCGACGGGACAAGCCGTGATCCAGGCCTCACTGGTGTCATCTGTCACGCAGGTAAGGCTTACCTGACCTGGGTGAACGGTCATCCGGCCCGGCTTCGGCCCGCGGCGTTCACGCCTCTTACACTCGCCGGTATGCATTCCGAACCCGCGGTCCAGATCACCGGGCTGGTCAAGCGCTACGGCGAGAAGACCGCGGTGGACGGTCTCGACCTCACCCTCGCACGCGGCGCGATCACCGCCGTGCTCGGCCCCAACGGCGCCGGCAAGACCACCACCATCGAGACCTGCGAGGGCTACCGCCGCCCCGACGCCGGCACCGTCCGCGTCCTCGGCCTCGACCCGGTCACCCAGGGCGACCGGCTGCGCCCCCGGATCGGCGTGATGCTCCAGTCCGGCGGTGTGTACGCGGGCGCGCGCGCCGTCGAGATGCTCCGGCACACCGCGAAGCTGCACGCCCACCCGCTCGACGTCGACGCCCTCGTCGAGCGGCTCGGCCTCGGCTCCTGCGGCCGCACCACCTACCGCCGGCTCTCCGGCGGCCAGCAGCAGCGCCTCGCCCTGGCCATGGCCGTGGTCGGCCGCCCGGAGCTGGTCTTCCTGGACGAGCCCACCGCCGGCCTCGACCCGCAGGCCCGCCGCGCCACCTGGGACCTCGTCCGCGACCTGCGCCGGGACGGCGTCACCGTGGTCGTCACCACCCACCACATGGACGAGGCCGAACAGCTCGCCGACCGGGTCGCCGTCGTCGACCGCGGCCGCGTGATCGCCGAGGGCACCCCGGAGGAGCTCTGCCGCGGCGGCGCCGAGTCCTCACTGCGCTTCGACGGGCCGCCCGGGCTGGACCTCGGCCCGCTGCTCAAGGAACTGCCCGAGGGCGCCACCGCCACCGAGGCCACCCCCGGCAGCTACCGCATCGAGGCGCCCGTCGACCCGCAGCTGCTGGCCACCGTCACCGGCTGGTGCGCGGCCTCCGGCATCCTCCCCGAGCGGCTCGCCGTGCAGCGCCGCAGCCTCGAAGACGTCTTCCTCGACCTGACCGGACGGGACCTGCGCTCGTGACCTCCGTGGACTACTCCCCCGACTACTCCCCCAAGCCGGGTGCGGCCCCCGTCGGCCGGATGCTGCTCGCCCAGACGGCCTTCGAGACGAAGATGCTGCTGCGCAACGGCGAACAGCTGCTGCTCACCGTGGTCATCCCGACGGTGCTGCTGGTGCTCTTCTCCGCCGTCGACATCGTCGCGGTGGACGGCCCCGGCAAGCGGGTCGACTTCCTGGCCCCCGGCCTGCTCGCGCTGGCCGTGATGTCCACCGCCTTCACCGGACAGGCCATCGCCACCGGCTTCGAGCGGCGGTACGGCGTGCTGAAGCGGCTGGGCGCCAGCCCGCTGCCGCGCTGGGCGCTGCTCACGGCGAAGACGGGCTGCGTGCTGGTGACGGAGGCGCTGCAGGTGGCGCTGCTGAGCGTGATCGCCCTGGCGCTCGGCTGGTCCCCGCAGGGGAACGTCCTGGCCGTACTGGCCCTCCTCGTCCTCGGCACCGCCGCCTTCTCCGGCCTCGGCCTGCTGATGGCCGGCACGCTCAAGGCGGAGGCCACGCTGGCCGCCGCGAACCTGGTCTTCATCCTGCTGCTGCTGGCGGGGGGTGTCATCGTGCCGCTGTCGAAGTTCCCCGCCGCCGTCCAGTCGGTGCTGGAGCTGCTGCCGATCGCGGCACTGTCCGACGGTCTGCGCTCGGTGCTCCAGACGGGCGCCGGCGTGCCCTGGGCGGACCTCGGCATCCTGGGCGGCTGGGCGGTACTCGGACTGGCGGCGGCCGCACGGTTCTTCCGCTGGGAGTAGCGGCGCGGTTCGTCCGCTGGGAGTAGCGGCCCCCGATCGCCGCGAGGCCCCCGTCCTGATGGGCGGGGGCCTTCGCGTTGGCTGATCAGGTGGGTATGCGGTGCCGGCCGCGGGCGGGCGGGTCAGGGTTGGTTCGGTGGCGGATCTCGGGGCCGTAGTGGCCGGCCTGGCGGGCGATCCAGGCGTACTCGTGGGTGCCGTCGGGGAGTCTGCGCAGCTCCCAGCGGCCGTGGCGGGTGATCGGGGGCGGGGGTTCGTGCTGCTCGTCGTTGACCTTGAGGGCGGTGACGACGCCGAGGACGACGGTGGCGAGGGCGAGGGCGAGGAGGGCGGCGAACGCCGCGCCGACCAGGAAGTTGACGGTGCCCGTCCTCATCGGCGGATGCCGATCACACGGTGGCCGAGGTGGGCGGCGAGGCCCTGGAGGAGCTCGTGGGCCTGGTCGCGGGTGAGGGGGAGGGCGAGGTATTCGCCGGGGGCGGCGTTGATGTCGAGGTCGACGGCGGCACGGAGCTGGACGGTCGCGTCGGGGACGTTCTCGACGGCGAGGTAGTGGACAGTGGTGCGCTCGGTGTGGACGGCCCGGGTGGCCATCGGGGTCACGACGCCCACGCGGCACGGTCCAGCTCGAACCAGACGAGCTTGCCCTTGCCGTGCCGGCGCGGGTCGGCGCCGAAGCGGTGGGTGAGCGAGCGGACGAGGTGCAGGCCCCGGCCGGACAGCTCGTACGGGTCGGCGGAGACGCGGGGCTCGGGCAGGTCCGGGTTGTCGTCCGCCACGGAGACGCGGAGGGTGCGGTCCGCGAGGAGGACGACGACCACGGTCGGCGCGGGGCTGCCTCCGTGCCGCCAGGCGTTGACGAACAGCTCATGGAGGGCGAGTTCGGCGTCGGAGATGAGGTCGTCCGGCCAGCCGGCGGCGGACGTGGCGTTACGCAACGCTTCACGGGCGGCGGACCAGTCGGGCGGGTTGAGGGCACACATGGGGAACCTCCGGATGAGGTTGTGCTGATGGGGTTCGTCGATCACCGGCGGAGACGTCGCCGTGAGCCAGGCCAGGACATGGCTGCTCTGCGGTGCGAGGGCAGCAGGCGCCTACTGCCCTAGATACAGGCGTTACTGACGATCCGTCGGATCGACTTGTGGACGACGATAGCTCACACGGCTTGAAGATTTAGGCGACTGCTGAAAAATTCACCCTCCGGTGGCTGGGCGCACCCAGCTTCAGATGGACCCATACGCCGCCATCGCGGCACACTGGCCCCACTGCCCGCCGAGAGGACACCATGGCTGTTCGCACCAACCCGACCCTTCGTCAACGTCGGCTGGGCGTAGAACTGCGGAGGATGAGAGAGCAGGCAGGCCTCGGCAGCAGTCAGCTCGCCAAAACGCTGGGCATCAGCCCTGGCCAGATGACCCAGATGGAGACCGCGAGGATCGGCGTCAGCCCTGAGCGCCTTCGCACAGTGGCCGCAGCATGCAGTTGTGCCAACCAGCCGCTCATCGATGCACTGGCAGAGATGGCCTCAGATCGGCGAAAGGGCTGGTGGGAGGAGTACCGCGCGGTTCTGCTGACAGACTTCCTTGAAGTTGCAGAACTCGAAGGTCGAGCCACGCGGCTGGCTGTCAGCACCACCACGTACATGCCTGGCCTGTTCCAAACCAGCGCCTACGCATCTGCGGTATTCGGTCGGGTGGTTCCGCCGCTGCCTCCACAGGATATCGAGACGAGGACCGCGTTTCGTATCAAGAGACAACAGCTCATTCGCTCCGGCAGGACTCCGCTTCAGGCGTTCATTCACGAGGCTGCGCTGCGGATGCAGTTCGGCGGCCCCGAGGTACTTGCCGACCAGCTTGAGGCCCTCCTCGAAGACTCCGAGCGGCCGGGGATCTCTATCCGCGCCGTGCCGTTCTCTGTCCACACCTTCCCTGGCGCCGGTGAGAACCTCACCTTTGCAGAAGGCCCTGTGCCTGAGCTGGATACTGTTCAGATGGATGTCTCCCAGGGCGCACTCTTCTTCGACTCACCAGCCGACCTGGCCAAGCATCGATTCATCTTCTCGCGGCTGGACGCCACCGCGCTCTCCGAGGAGGGATCGCGCGAGTTCATCCGATCCATCATGAAAGAAGTGAAAGCCGCGAATGCCTGACCCAGACTGGCAGAAGTCCAGCTTCAGCGCCTCCAACAACGAATGCGTCGAGGTCCGCACCGCCGACGGGCTGGTCGAACTCCGCGAATCCGACGCCCCCACCACCATCCTCCGCACCACCCCCACCACCTTCGCCAAGCTCCTCCAAGCCGCCAAAGCCGGCGAGTATGACTACCGAACCGCCCTCAGCCCCTGAACCCCTCGGCCAACCGCCCGCCCCGGTACCTGACGGATCGGTTCACGCCATCGAATACTGATGCGCCCGTACAGGAGCGGTTCGATCCGGCCTCAGCTGACGGCTCTCCAGCCCCACGGCCGCGGACCGCTGTCTCCTTGCAGACAGGCGAGACGGTAGTGGGCCTCCGATCGATGTCGGACAGGATCGGCCGCGGCGTGCTGGAGGGCGAAACAGGTGACTCTGAGCTCTCGGATATCCCGCAGTACCGGGTATCCGGCCCAGGTCATCACGTCGGCTCCGTACGCCTCGCAGAAGGCGGTGTACTCGCCGTCCGAAACAGTGCCGAAGGTGCCGTAGCCGACGGCGGTGGCGGTGAGGTCCCACTCGGGAGGTCCGAGGGAGGTTCGTTCGAAGTCGAGCAGGTAGGTGGTGGTCGGTGTGACCGCCGCGTTGCCGCCCCAGGCATCGCCGTGTATGACGCTCGCGGGCAGGCCAGGCGGGAGGCTCAGCCATGCTGTTTGGAGTTCAGCCAGGCGGTCGCGGAGCCACCGCCTCTGCCTGTCGTCGAGCGTGGCCGCGCCGTCGATCCTGTTGGCGAGCCGGACGAACGGGTCGAGGCCGCCCAACGGGAAGTCCGGAACGGGAAGTCCGTGGACGCGGCGCAGGAGCGGCGCGATGTCGGCAGCGGTTCCTGGCCGGTGCGGTGGCAGCTCGTACCAGAAGGTCACCGGGCTGCCATCCACGTCCAGGGGCTCCCGCTGGTGATCGAGCGGTCGCACCGCAGGCACCCCGCAGTCACCCAGCCACCGGGCGACCGCCAGTTCGCGGCTCGCGGCCGCCGACTGCCCGGGTCGGCTGATGCGGGCCACGACCCCGAGCGGCAATCGCCACAGCGCGTTCTCCCCGATCTGGATCGGTTCGGCGCCCGCCGGGGACAAGCCGACCGTCGCGCACGCCTTGAGCAGTAGGGAGCGGGAGTCCTCGGTGTTGCTCACGCCGCCACCGTAGCGGCGATCTGTTCCCGAAGGTCCCGGATGTCGCCGAGGCTGCGGTGGCGATGGGCGACCCGGCCGAGCTCAGCCAGCTCGTGGTTGGCCCGCAGCGAGCGGAGGTTGTAGGAACCGCGCGCAGTGGCCAGTTGTCCACTTCCTCGGCACACGAGGTGGCGAACGCGAACAGACGGTGGGCGTCGTCGTGGGCGAAGGCGTCGAAGGCCGAGGCGCCGACCACGGTTGCCAGACGGCTGACGGCGCCGAACAGCTCAGCCCGGAGCGGAGTGGGGCAGCGACTGTTCAGGAGGCCGGCAGCCCAGCGGAGTTGGGCGAGTGCGGTGTCGCGAACGACGCCTCGGGCCGAGTCCTCATGGTGACGTTCTCAGAGGATCGTGATCGTCTAGTCTCGGCGGCAGCCGACGGCACGGTCAGGGCCTGGTTGCTCGGGCACAAACAGCTCGCCGAGGTTCGCGTCGACACGGCGCCGAACTGCCCCCGCAACCGGCGCCGGGCGAAATCCTCGTCGGTAGTGCCGTCGAGTCGGCCCTGCTCCGGTTCAACGACCACGATCTTGACACTGCCCTTGATCCTCTCGAGGTCAAGGGCAGGACCGCCACCCGATGATGACGAAAGAGACGAGCCCCGACGTGTCGACCGCACCAGTGATCCGCAGCAACGTCCCCGGGTCCTTCGCCTGGGGCGTATTCCACGAGCGTCACCCCAAGCTCATCCAGCAGGTGCTCGACGCGCTGCCGTACGGTCCCGCCGAACAGACCGCGGTCGAGCGGCTCCTCACGGAGAGCACCACCAGCGTGCTGGAGCCGCTGGGTCCGGACGCCCCGGACCACGCGCAGTGGCTGGAGTGGGGCCGGGGCCTGTGGGGCAAGCCCTGGGGCGAGGCTCCGTTCCTTTGGGCCGAGAGCTACTTCTACCGACGGCTGCTGGAAGCCACCGGCTACTTCCAGCCCGGAGCATGGCAGGGCGTCGATCCCTTCGCGCCGTTCAAGAACGCGGAGCTGGGCGGTGTGGCAGTTGACGACGAGCTGGCCGCGCTGAGCAAGCTCAACACTCTGCCGGAGCCGCAGCGGGCGGAGGCGCTTCTGTCGTCCGCACTGTGGGGCAACCGCGCCGACCTCAGCTTCCAGATCACCGCGAGCGCTGGTGTGTCGACCGTGTCCGATCTGGTTGCTGACGACAGCGCGACGTTCTGGGCCGAACTGGGGCAGGCCGGGGGTGGGCGGATCTGCGTCGTCGCGGACAACGCCGGCCGCGAACTGCTGCCCGACCTGGTGCTGATCGACCACCTCCTGGCCGGCGGCCTGGCATCCCGGGTCACCCTGTACGTGAAGCCCCATCCCTATTACGTGTCGGACGCGACGATGGCCGACGTCCTCGCCACGGTCGAACGCCTGCGCACCGCGCCGTCGCCGGCCGCGGGGGCAATCGGCCAACGGCTGTGGGTGGCGATGAACGAGGGCACGCTCGCAGTTCGCACACACGCGTTCTTCTGCGCGCCGCTGCCGTTTCACGACATGCCCAACGACCTGCGCACCGAGTTCGCTGGTGCCACGATGGCGATCCTCAAGGGCGACCTCAACTACCGCCGGCTCGTCGGCGACCGGCTCTGGTCATCGACCACGCCCTTCAGCCGGACCGTGGGCCACTTCCCCAGTCCCGTCGCCGCCCTGCGGACTCTGAAGTCCGACGTGCTCGTCGGCATCGACGCCGCCGTCGTCACCCACCTCGACAGCACGGGAACGCCGTGGCGTACCGATGGCCGCCACGCCCTCGTCCAGGTCCACCGCTGACCGCCGGGTCATCTCGTGTGTCCCACAGCTGTGACTTCACCGCTTCGGCGCCGCTCACAACGGCAGCCCCTGGCTCACACAGGAGAACGCTGTTGGTTGATTCGGAGCCTTGATCACTGCGCCCCGCCGAGCTGGTGCTCGGCGGGGCGCAGTACTGCGAAGTGGCTGGTGCGAGTACGGGCCCCGGGACACCTCGGTGCGGAGGGCGTCCATGCGGGCGAGGTTGATCGCCGCGGCGTTGAGCCGGCGTTGGAGGCTGGTGTTCGCTAGGCGCCCTGGTAGCGGGACCTTCGCAGGCCATAGCGCTGGATGCCCTGGGGGAACCGCCGTTGTCGGCGCCACGCCGGGCCTCGCGCCTCCGGCCTCGTGGCGGGCCGTTGACGCGGCAGCGGTGAAGAAGATCTCCCGCCCGCGCGACATCCTGCCGTCCCACGTAGTCATGAGGGGTATGCACGGGGATCACAGGACGAGGGAACAGGCGGGGACCGAGTGAAATCAGCTCAGGAGAACGAGTACCTGGAGTTCGTGGCCGCGAGGGCCAAGGCGCTGTACCGCTCGGCGTACGTGCTCACCGCCGGTGACGCGCACCTTGCCGAGGACCTGGTGCAGGAGACGCTCAGCCGGGTGTACGTGCACTGGAAGCGGGTGGCCGGTGCGGACAATCCGGCGGCCTACGCCCAGACGGTCCTGGTCCGCACGTTCCTCAGCCTGCGGCGTCGGCGGAGCACCACGGAACGCCCGGTCGGGAACGTGCCCGACGGTGCGTCGTCCGGCCCGGACACCGCGCTGCGGCTCACCCTGCTGGACGCCCTCGGCCAACTCCCGCCCCGTGACCGGGCGGTGCTTCTGCTGCGCTACTGGGAGGACCGCAGCATCGAGGAGACCGCCCGGATGCTCAGGCTGAGCAGCAGCGCGGTCCGCTCCCAGGGCACCCGCGCGCTCGGCAGGGTGCGCGCGCTGCTCGGCGACAGCCTGTCCGACCTGGTGCCGCACTGAGCACGTGCCCGCAGGTCAGAACCGCCGCAAGGCCCCGCCCCCATCAGCGACAGAAAAGGTGACTTCAGCATGCCGTTCGAAGCAGACCTCGCACACGCCCTGGACCGCACGGCCGACTCCCTCGACCCCGATCTCACCACGTTCGTGAGCGGAGCCGTCGAGCGCGGGCGCAGCCGCCGGCGTCGACGCACCGCGGGCGTCATCGCCGGTGTCACCGCCGGGGTCGGCGCCTGCGCCTTCACCGTGGTCGCGGCGACCGGCCTGGTGTTCCCCGGTGCACTCCCCGGGCTCCACCCCGCAGGATCCGACGTCGAGCCGGCGGCGCACGCGGCGCCCCGTTCCGCGATCACCGACACCCAGATGATCAAGGCCCTGGAGCTGACGTTCCCCGGGGGCCGGTTCAGCCAGGAGACCGGGCAGAGCAACGACCCCGCGGATCCGTCCGGCGGAATGGTCGCCATGGGTTCACTGGTCGTCGACGACGGTGGCGGCGCCTCCAGCGTCGGCGTCTCGGCCGTGCGGCTCAAGCTGCCGCTCAGGGACGGTGACGGGCTGAGCTGCGAGCAGACGAAGCCCGCGCGCGCCTCCGGTGACTCCTGCACGCTGAGCGAGCTGCCGAGCAGTGCCACGATCCCCGGCGGGGCCGTGGTGATGTCGGAGGAGATCGCGGCCAAGCACCCGGCCGGTGTCGACGCCGCCCACCGCTGGACGGTGACGGTGACCCTGAAGTCGACCGGTGCGCAGCTGCAGATGGTGCAGTGGAACAGCGCCGGCGGTTTTGGTGCCAGTGAGGTGCCGAAGCCGACCCGGGTCGCTCCCCCGCTCTCCCAGCAGCAGGCGGTGGCCGCACTCACCGGTGCCGCCTGGGCGCCGATCATCGCCGCCCTCGGCTGACGGTCCGTCGATTGCCCGTCGATAGGGCCCAGGAGCAGCCCGCACCGGCGATGACCGGTGAGCGGTGACCGGTCACCGTCGGAAGTCGGCCACGCCGACTTCCCACTCCACGCCCGGAGCACACACCACGGCGGCCCCCGCTCGACGAGTCGAGCGGGGGCCGCCGTGGTCAGCGGGGGGCCGCCGGGGTCACCTGTCGCAGGCGTCAGCTCTCGCTGCTGCCGCCGCGGCGCTTGCGGGCGACGAAGACGAGCCCGCCGCCGAGCAGGACGACGGCGCCGCCGGCCGCGGCGATGACCGGGGTCGAGTCGTTGCTACCGGTCTGGGCGAGCACCGGGCCCGGGGTCGGGGTCGCGGTCGCGGTGGTCGGCGCCTGGGTGGGCGTCTTGGTCGCGGTGGGGGTCGCCGTCGCGGTGGCGGTGGGCGACACCGTCGGGGTCGGGGTCGCCGTCTTGGTGGGCGACACCGTCGCGGTGGGCGTCGGCGTGGGGGTCGGGGTCGCCGTCTTGGTGGGCGTGGGGGTCGGAGTCGGGGTCGGCGTCTTGCAGACCTCGATCGTCCTGGTCTCGGTCTTGTTCCAGTCGTGGTTCTTCGGGTCCTCGGTGGTGGTGACCACGAAGGTGGCGGTGACCGGCTTGTCGTGGTCCTTGACCGGGTACGTGCCGTGGAACTCCTTGCCGAACTCCTTCTGGTCGACCACCTTCACGCCGTCGATGGTCAGGCTGACGACGTTCTTCACGCCCGCCGCGTCGCTGTAGTTGGTCAGGTCGATCACGACCTTGTCGCAGGTCGTGGTCCATACGGGCGTGTGCGCCGAGGCACTGGTGGCCAGGGCCATCGGCAGCAGGACGGCGGCCGCCGCCGCCCCCGCCAGTGCCGCGCTCCTGATGCCGATCTGCCGCTGCTGTCGCGCCATTTCGTTGTCCCCTCCGAACGGTCTTGTGCAGCAGGCGTGTTGAGTGGTTTGGCGGTGGCCCGCTACGACTGTCCGGGGGACTCTACCTGCACTTACGCCCCTCCCCACACCCCGCCGACGACCGGATTTCATCTGTCCGTCCGGTCCCGGATGTGCATTGAGCAGCCCATCACGCCCGCCACCTCGCATGACGTGGTTTCGGCAAACTTGAATGGACTTCGTCACACTGCCATGTAGAACGGCGCCCGCGGTGATCGGGTTCAGTCACCGCGGGCGCGCGTATCGATCGGCCGGACCGGTCGGCCGATGAGGCTTCAGGCCTTCCTGGCCGCCCGGCGACGGGTGGCCACCACGATCGCGCCACCGGCCGCGATCACGACCGCGCCGCCGATCGCCAGCGGGACGACCGGGCCGGAGCCGGTGTGCGCGAGGTTGCCGCCGCCGGTGGCCTCGGCCGACCGGCTCGCGGAGGCGGTCGGCACGGCGGTCGGTACGGCCGCCGGGGTGGAGGCCGACGGGCTTGCGGAGGCGCCCGGGCTCGGCCTGCCGCTCGCCGGCGCGGTCGGGCTGCCGGAGGCACCCGGGGTCGCCGAGGCGGACGGCACCCCCGGGGTGGTGCCCGGCGTGCTCGGGGCGGTGGACGCCGACGGCGAGCCGCTCGGGACCACCGGCGGCACCGTCGGAACGGTGGTCGGCGGCGGCACGACGACGGGCAGGCAGCCGGCGAACGGGTAGTGGTGCGTCTCCGCACCGCCCTTTCCGGTCAGCGCCTTGGCGATGACCGAACCGTTGACCGGTCCGCCGCTGCCGAGGTCGAAGGCCGCGTTCGGCGCCAGGACGGTGCCGGCCCAGGCGGCCTGGCTGTTCTTGACCACCTTGGTGGCGGTCGGGAAGTTCCACAGCAGCCTGGCGCGGACGGCCCCGCCCGCGGCGCTCTGCGGCTTGTCGTCCAGGACGTACGACTGCTTCGCCTCGTCCCACAGGTGGAAGCCGGTGGTCTTCGCGGCGGCCATGTCGTACGCGTCGCCGGTCACGTTGATCACGGTGACCGAGCCGGCCGGCACCTTAAGGAAGACGTCGGTGGCGCCCTGGAGCGTCGCGGCGCTGACGGTGAAGCTGTTGAGCCCGGCGTCGGTGCCGCCCAGGCGGAGCTCCTTGCCCTTGGCCTCGACCGTGGCGCCGGCGGTCTGCGGTGCGGCGGCGAGCGAGGCGGAGGCGGAGCGCAGCTTGGCGAACTCGGCCTTGAAGTCGATCGGGGACGCGCCCTGGCCGACCTTGCCCTGGTGCGCCTCGACCACCGCGCCCGCGGCCTTCGAACCGTAGACCCCGTTCCCCTTCATGACCTGGGTGTTGTGCCCGGTCACGCTGCCGGCCACGACCAGCGCGTTGCCGCCGGGCAGCGCCGCGACCTGCTCGGGGGTGAGCTCCTGGCCGACCGAGAAGCCGCCGGTGAAGTCGGCGTTGCCGCCGACCGCCACCGCGCCCTCGGCGTCCGGCGTGTGGGTGTCGTCGCCCTCGATGAACTCCCCGTAGAGGTTGGCGACGCCGAGGCTCTGGCACGGCCGGCCGGGCTCGCCGGCGTGGGCGGCCGGGGCGACGAGGGCGGCCAGGGCGAGGGATCCGCCGACTGCGAGCGCCGCGGCGGGTGTGGGTATGCGCATGTGCAGGATCTCCGCTTGACGTGCGGGGGTGGGTGGGGCCCGAAAAGGTATGGACCAAGCCGCACTCTTTCGGCCAGTCGGGTAATTGGTCAAGACCAATGACCGACATGCCCGAACAGTCCGGTTTCCGCCAACGCTCTTGCCGGAGCGGCAAACCGCACGGGGCCCGTACGGCGCGCGGCCGCCCCGCCCCAAGATCGGCTGTAAGGCCGCCTACGATTGACCCCGTGCGTACCCCCTTCTCCCTGCTCGCCGAGCGCTGGCAGCCGTCCTCCGCCATGGTCAGGCGTGCCGCGTTCGCCGCGCTGGTGATGAGCGTGGTCATCGTGGTCACCGGCGGCGCCGTCCGGCTCACCGCCTCCGGCCTCGGCTGCACCACCTGGCCCCGCTGTACCGACGAGAGCCTGACGCCGACGCCCGAGATGGGCTTCCACGGCGTCGTCGAGTTCACCAACCGGATGCTCACCTACGTGCTGAGCGCCGCGGTCGGCTGGGCCATCCTGGCCGCCCGCTGCCACCGCCCGTGGCGGCGACAGCTGACCAAGCTGGGCTGGGCGCAGTTCTGGCTGGTGATGAGTAACGCGGTGCTCGGCGGCATCACCGTGCTGACCGGCCTCAACCCGTACACCGTCGCACTGCACCTGATCGCCGCGATGGGCCTGGTCTGGGTCGCACTGCTGATGTGGGAGCGGTCCGGCGAGGGCGACGGACCCCCGCAGCCGGCCGTGGCCCGCCCGATCGTGCAGCTCTCCTACGTCCTCGTCGTCGTGATCGGCCTGCTGGTGGCGGCCGGGACGCTGGTGACCGGCGCCGGGCACCACCCGGGGACGCCCAGGGACAACAAGATCGTGCCGCGCATCCCGCTCGACTACGACCGCCTGGCGCAGTTCCACGCCGACCTGGCCTTCGTCTCGGTCGGCCTGGCGATCGCGGTGCTGTTCGTCTTCGCCGCGGTGAAGGCCCCGCCGGCCGCCCGGGCCCGCGCCCGTGAGCTGCTCGTCGTGCTGCTGCTCCAGGGCGTGCTCGGCTTCGTCCAGTACTTCACGGACGTCCCGGAGATCCTGGTCGGCCTGCACATGCTGGGCGCCACGCTCACCTGGATCGCCGCGCTGCGCATCCCGCTCGCGCTGCGGGTCCGCACGGACGGGGACGCGCCCGCCCCGCTGCCGGCCCGCGAGCCGCAGGCCGCCGCGGTCTGAGCCCGTACGCGAAGGGGCCCCGGGATCACCCGGGGCCCCTTCCGCATGTCCGGGCGGCGTCAGCCGCCGATCTGGATGCCGGCCATCCGCTTCCACTCGTACGGGCCGGTCTTCACCTTCAGGCCCAGCTCGCCCTCGAAGTCGTCGTGGAGGGTGACCCCGGCCAGCTCGGCGGCCCGGCGGCCGACGGCGTAGCTGGGGGCGACCTGGTCGCCCCAGGTGCCGTCCGCGCCGACCACCACGATGCGGGTGGCCACGGCGCCGACGTACTCGACGACGCCGTCGGCGCTGCCGCCGTGCTGACGGGCGAAGCTGGAGAGGTGCTTGGCGATGCGCTTGGCGCGGCGCTCGGCGCGGGCGTCCGGCGCGGCGGTGGTGGCGGTCTCTGCGCTGCTCATGCCCGCATGCTACCGATCGGTAGCGGAGCTGGCGACGGGAGCGGACTGTGCACCGGGCCACATGTCGGCCCCGCGCACCACATACTGGCCCCGTGACCTTCCAAGGCTGGCCCGCCGAGGCGCTCGACTTCTACGAGCACCTGGAGGCCGACAACTCCAAGACCTTCTGGCAGTCCCACAAGGACCAGTACGACCACGCCGTCCGGGAGCCGATGGAACGGCTGCTGGAGGAGCTGGAACCCGGCTTCGGTCCCGGCAAGATCTTCCGCCCCAACCGCGACGTCCGGTTCAGCGCCGACAAGTCCCCCTACAAGACGCACATCGGCGCCCATCTGGAGGCCGGCGGCTACGTCCAGCTCTCCGCCGACGGGCTGGCCTGCGGCAACGGGCTCTACCAGCTCGCCCCGGACCAGCTGGAGCGCTACCGGGCCGCCGTCGCCGAGGACGTGACCGGCGCCGAGCTGGAGCGGGTGGTCGCCGCGGTCCGCAAGGCCGGCCCGCAGGTGGTCGGCCGGGACAGCCTCAAGTCCGCGCCGCGCGGCTACCCCAAGGACCACCCCCGGATCGAGCTGCTCCGCCACAAGGGCCTGGTCGCCTGGCAGGAGTGGCCGCCAGGAGCCTGGCTCGGCACCCGGACGGCCTACCGGCGGATCACCGGCTTCCTCCGGGCCTCCCAGCCCCTCAAGGACTGGCTGGACGGCCACGTCGGCCCGTCCGAACTGCCGCCCCGCTGAAACCGGCCCGGCCCGCACCGGAGGCCGCAACCCCGCCCCACCGAAACCGGACGGACCCCGTGCCGCCGGAACAGACGCCGGAAACAGAAGGGCCCCGGTCCGAAGACCGGGGCCCTTCCTCAGCAGTGATGCTCCACCGAAGCAGAAGTCCTACTTCACGAACGGGTCCACCGCGATCACCACGAACAGCAGCGTCAGGTAGGTGATCGACCAGTGGAACAGCCGCATCTCCTTCAGCTTGGCGCCGACCACCCCGGCCTTGGCCCGGGCGTACAGTCCGTGCGCCTCCTTGAGCCAGGCGGCACCCAGCACGACGGCCGAGACGGGGTAGAGCCAGCTGGTGTCGGCCAGCGGCCACAGCGCCAGCGAGACGGCCACCATGACCCAGGAGTAGGCGACGATCTGCTTGGCGACCGCCAGGTTGCCCTTGATCACCGGCAGCATCGGGACGCCGGCCCGCTCGTAGTCCTCGCGCACCTTCATCGACAGCGGCCAGTAGTGCGGCGGCGTCCAGAAGAAGATGACCAGGAAGAGCACCAGCGCCGACCAGGACACCGTGTTGGTGACCGCCGCCCAGCCCACGAACACCGGCATGCAGCCGGCGATGCCGCCCCAGACGATGTTCTGCGCCGTCCGCCGCTTCAGCCCCAGCGTGTACACGAACACGTAGAAGAGCAGTGCCGACAGCGCCAGCAGCGAGGACAGCGGGTTGACCAGGTAGCCCAGCCAGATCGTCGAGCCGACCGCCAGGGCGATGCCGAAGACCAGCGCCTCGCGCGGCGACACCATGCCCGTGACGAGCGGCCGCCGCTCGGTGCGCGACATCACCGCGTCGATGTCACGGTCGATGTACATGTTGAGGGCGTTGGCACCGCCGGCCGAGAGGTAGCCGCCGATGACGACCTCCAGCACCAGCAGCGGATCCGGAACACCGCGCTGCGCCAGGAACATCACCGGCACGGTGGTGATCAGCAGGAGCTCGATGATCCGCGGCTTGGTCAGTGCGACGAAAGCGCCGACACGGGCCCCGAACGGCCGGTGCGCAGGCGTCGCCCCGGTGACCCCGGCGGGACGGGATTCGACGGCGGTCACTAACACCCCAACTGAAGATGAATCCTCACAGGCGGCCACGGGAACGAGGGCCCCGTTTCGTCCGCTCTGCGCGTACCACGCCACCTTAGACGCTCCATATCTCCCCACCGGCTCCGGGGTCCCCCGGCGAGGCGGAACGCACACCCCTGGGTGAACAGACGAAGCTGGTCCCGTGCGGTACCGGCCCCCCGCCCCGGCCCCCCGAGGGGCAGAGACGACGAAACCAGGAGAGCCTGTGACAAAACAGCCGCCCGGTCCTTCGTGGGAATCGCCATACGGAATTTCCCGTTGTCCCAGCACGGAGGGTGAGCCTCGGCCCGGACGGTAGGCTCGCTCCGAGAAGCGGGATCTACCCTCCGTGACCGGCACCACCCAAGCGTCCGGCCCCAGCGACGTGGCCGACCCGGTCCCCCTCACGGGGTCACTCTTCACAACGGAAGGAGCCCTGAGACAGGGTGAACACGACGCCGACGAACGTATTCGAGTGGTCCGAACTGGACGAGCGGACTGTCGACACGGCCCGCGTCCTGGCCATGGACGCGGTCCAGAAGGTCGGCAACGGACACCCCGGGACGGCCATGTCGCTGGCCCCGGCGGCGTACCTGATCTTCCAGCGCTTCCTGCGCCACGACCCGACCGACCCGGCCTGGGTCGGCCGCGACCGTTTCGTGCTCTCCCCCGGGCACACCAGCCTGACCCTCTACACCCAGCTCTACCTCTCCGGCTACGGCCTGGAGCTCGACGACCTCAAGGCCTTCCGGGTCGCCGGCAGCCGCACCCCCGGCCACCCCGAGCACGGCCACACCGCGGGCGTCGAGACCACCACCGGCCCGCTGGGCCAGGGCATCGCCAACGCGGTGGGCATGGCGATGGCGGCCCGCTTCGAGCGCGGCCTCTTCGACCCGGACGCCGCGGCCGGCGAGTCGCCGTTCGACCACACCATCTGGGCCATCGTCTCCGACGGCGACCTGGAGGAGGGCATCTCCGCCGAGGCCTCCTCGCTGGCCGGCCACCAGAAGCTGGGCAACCTCGTCGCCCTGTACGACGACAACCACATCTCGATCGAGGGCGACACCGAGACGGCCTTCTCCGAGGACGTCCTCAAGCGCTACGAGGCGTACGGCTGGCACGTCCAGCGGGTCACCCCGAAGGCCAACGGCGACATCGACGTGGCCGCCCTGGCCGAGGCCCTGGCCGCCGCCAAGGCCGAGACCTCCCGCCCGTCGATGATCGCTATGCGCACGATCATCGCCTGGCCGGCCCCGGACGCCCAGAACACCGCCAAGGCACACGGCTCCGCGCTCGGCGCCGCCGAGATCGCCGCCACCAAGAAGGTCCTGGGCTTCGACCCGGAGAAGACCTTCGAGGTCGGCGACAAGGTGATCGAGCACGCCCGCCAGGTGATCAAGCGCGGCAAGGCCGCCCGCGACGCGTGGCAGCAGTCGTTCGAGGCCTGGCGCGGCGCCAACCCGCACCGCGCCGCCGAGTTCGACCGCATCCAGGCCGGCGAGCTGCCCGAGGGCTGGAAGAAGTCCGTCCCGGTCTTCGAGGCCGGCAAGGACGTCGCGACCCGCAAGGCCTCCGGCGAGACCCTCAAGGCGATCGGCGCGGTGATCCCGGAGCTGTGGGGCGGCTCGGCCGACCTCGCGGAGTCCAACCTCACCACCATCGACGAGGAGAGCTCCTTCCTCCCCGAGGGCAACCCGCTGAAGACCGCCAGCCCCTACGGCCGGACGATCCACTTCGGCATCCGCGAGCACGCCATGGGCTCGACCATGAACGGCATCGCGCTGCACGGCAGGACCCGCGTCTTCGGCGGCACCTTCCTGGTCTTCGCGGACTACATGCGCCCCGCCGTCCGCCTGGCCGCGCTGATGAAGCTGCCGGTCACCTACGTCTGGACGCACGACTCGATCGGCCTCGGCGAGGACGGCCCGACCCACCAGCCGGTCGAGCACATGGCCTCGCTGCGCGCCATCCCGGGCCTGGCCATGGTCCGCCCGGCCGACGCCAACGAGACGGCCGTCGCCTGGCGCACCGTGGTCGAGCGGCAGACCACCCACCCCGGCCCGGTCGGCCTGGCGCTCACCCGCCAGAACGTCCCGACCTTCGACCGCGAGGTGTTCGGCTCCGCCGAGGGCACCGCGAAGGGCGGCTACATCCTGGCCGAGGCCTCCGACGGCGACCCGCAGGTGATCCTGCTCGGCACCGGCTCCGAGGTCCAGCTGGCCGTCAAGGCCCGCGAGGTCCTGGAGGCCGAGGGCATCGCGACCCGCGTGGTCTCGCTGCCGTCCTTCGAGTGGTTCCAGGAGCAGGACCAGGCCTACCGCGACAGCGTGCTGCCGCCGTCGGTCAAGGCCCGCGTCTCCGTCGAGGCCGGCATCGCCCAGGGCTGGCGCGAGCTGGTCGGCGACCACGGCCGGATCGTCTCGCTGGAGCACTTCGGCGCCTCCGCCGACTACAAGGTCCTGTTCGAGGAGTTCGGCCTGACCTCCGAGCGGGTCGTCGCCGAGGCCCACAACGCACTGCGCTCGCTCGAAGCCGTCAACCGCTAGCGGCACCCGGGCCGGGGCCGCCGACCGCACATCGGCGCCCCGGCCCCTCTGACTACCCCACGAAGCAGAAGAAAAAAGGGACTGAAGCACCATGACTGACGCACTGAAGCGCCTCAGCGACGAAGGCGTGGCGATCTGGCTGGACGACCTCAGCCGCAAGCGGCTGAACACCGGCAACCTCGCCGAGCTGGTGCAGAACAAGCACGTGGTGGGTGTCACCACCAACCCGACCATCTTCCAGAAGGCGATCGGCGGCGACGACTCCTCCTACGACGGCCAGCTGCGCGACCTCGCCGTCCGCAAGGTCACCACGGACGAGGCCGTCCGCATGATCACCACCTCGGACGTCCGCGACGCGGCCGACGTGCTGCGCCCGGTCTACGACGCCTCCAACGGCCGCGACGGCCGGGTCTCCATCGAGGTCGACCCGCGCCTGGCCCACGAGACCGCCGCGACCATCGCCGAGGCCAAGCAGCTCTGGTGGCTGGTCGACCGCCCGAACGTCTTCATCAAGATCCCCGCCACCAAGGCCGGCCTGCCCGCGATCAGCGAGGTCATCGGCAAGGGCATCAGCGTCAACGTCACGCTGATCTTCTCGCTGGAGCGCTACCGCGCCGTCATCGACGCCTACCTGACCGGCCTGGAGTCCGCCAAGGCCAAGGGCCTGGACCTCTCCCAGATCGAGTCGGTCGCCTCGTTCTTCGTCTCCCGCGTGGACACCGAGATCGACAAGCGCCTGGACAAGGTCGGCGGCGACGCCCGGGACCTGCGTTCCAAGGCCGCCCTGGCCAACGCCCGCCTCGCGTACCAGGCGTACGAGGAGGTCTTCGGCACCGTCGACGGCAAGACCGCCGGCAGCGACCGCTGGAAGGCCCTGGAGGCCGCCGGCGCCAAGCCGCAGCGTCCGCTCTGGGCCTCCACCGGCGTCAAGGACCCGGCCCTGCCGGACACCCTGTACGTCACCGAGCTGGTCGCCCCGGGCACCGTCAACACCATGCCCGAGGCCACCCTGGACGCCACCGGCGACCACGGCGTGATCACCGGCGGCACCATCGTCCCGAACTACGCCGACGCCAAGGCCGTGATGGACGCCATCGCCGCGGCCGGCGTGGACTACGACGACGTCGTCCAGGTGCTGGAGGACGAGGGCGTGGAGAAGTTCGAGCAGTCCTGGAACGAGCTGCTCGACACCGTCACGGCCTCGCTCGCCTCCTTCGCCGACGAGAAGTGATTCCCGCTCACAGCCAGCGCACGAAAGCGGAGCCCATCAAGTGAGCACTGATTTCCCTGAGTTGACATCGGACTCGGACGCGGGCGCCCCCCCGCCGGCTCCCGTCAACCCGCTTCGTGACCCGGCCGACCGGCGGCTCCCGCGCATCGCGGGGCCGTCCGGTCTGGTCATCTTCGGGGTCACCGGCGACCTGTCCCGCAAGAAGCTGATGCCGGCCATCTACGACCTGGCCAACCGCGGCCTGCTGCCGCCGGGCTTCTCGCTCGTCGGCTTCGCCCGCCGCGAGTGGAAGGACGAGGACTTCGCCCAGGAGGTCCACGACGCGGTCAAGGAGCACGCGCGGACGCCCTTCCGCGAGGAGGTGTGGCAGCAGCTCGCCAAGGGCATGCGCTTCGTCCACGGCACCTTCGACGACGACGACGCCTTCGACAAGCTCCGCGGCACCATCGAGGAGCTCGACAAGGCGCAGGGCACCAGCGGCAACTTCGCCTTCTACCTGTCGGTCCCGCCGAAGTTCTTCCCGACCGTCGTCCAGCAGCTGAAGAAGCACGGCCTGGCCGACCCGCCCCAGGGCTCCTGGCGGCGCGCGGTCATCGAGAAGCCCTTCGGCCACGACCTGGAGAGCGCCCAGGAGCTGAACCGGATCGTCCACGAGGTCTTCCCCCGGGACGAGGTCTTCCGGATCGACCACTACCTGGGCAAGGAGACCGTCCAGAACATCCTGGCGCTCCGCTTCGCCAACCAGATGTTCGAGCCGATCTGGAACCGGTCGTACGTCGACCACGTGCAGATCACCATGGCCGAGGACATCGGCATCGGCGGCCGGGCCGGCTACTACGACGGCATCGGCTCGGCCCGGGACGTCATCCAGAACCACCTGCTCCAGCTGATGGCGCTCACCGCCATCGAGGAGCCGGCGTCCTTCCACCCCAAGGCGCTGGTCGCCGAGAAGCTCAAGGTGCTCAGCGCCGTCAAGCTCCCGGCCGACCTCGGCAAGCACACCGTGCGCGGCCAGTACGCGGCCGGCTGGCAGGGCGGCGAGGAGGTCGGCGGCTACCTCGACGAGGACGGCATCAACCCGGACTCCAAGACCGACACCTACGCGGCCATCAAGCTGGAGATCAACAACCGCCGCTGGGCGGGCGTGCCGTTCTACCTGCGCACCGGCAAGCGGCTCGGCCGCCGGGTCACCGAGATCGCGGTGGTCTTCCAGCGCGCCCCGTACCTGCCGTTCGACTCCTACGCGACCGAGGAGCTGGGGCAGAACGCCCTGGTCATCCGGGTGCAGCCGGACGAGGGCGTCACGGTGCGGTTCGGCTCCAAGGTGCCGGGCACCTCCTTCGAGGTCCGGGACGTCACGATGGACTTCGCCTACGGCGAGTCCTTCACCGAGTCCAGCCCGGAGGCGTACGAGCGGCTCATCCTCGACGTGCTGCTCGGCGACGCCAACCTGTTCCCGCGCCACCAGGAGGTCGAGCTCTCCTGGCAGATCCTCGACCCGATCGAGAAGTACTGGGACTCCCACGGCAAGCCCGCCCAGTACCCGGCGGGCACCTGGGGCCCGGCCGAGGCGGACGAGATGCTCGCACGAGACGGCAGGAGCTGGCGCCGGCCATGAAGATCGACCTCACGAACACGACCTCCAGCAAGATCAACGCAGCGCTGATGGAGGCGCGCCGGGGCAACGGCGCCACCGCCGCCGGCATGGTGCTCACGCTGGTGATCGTGACCGACGAGGGCAGCGCCTACGACGCCCTCAAGGCCGCCAACGACGCCTCGCGGGAGCACCCCTCGCGCACCCTGGCGGTCATCAAGCGCGCCGGGCGCTCGCCCCGGGCCCGCGCCGAGACCCGCCTGGACGCCGAGATCCTGGTCGGCAGCGACGCCGGCTCCGGCGAGACGGTCGTCCTGCGCATGCACGGCGAGCTCGTCGCGCACGCCCAGTCGGTCGTCCTGCCGCTGCTCCTCCCGGACGCCCCGGTGGTCGTCTGGTGGCCGGAGAACGCTCCGCTGCACCCGGCCCAGGACCCGCTGGGCTCGATCGCCCAGCGCCGGATCACCGACGCCGTCACCGCGGAGTCCCCGGTCGGCCAGCTCGCCCAGCGGGCCCAGAGCTACACCCCGGGCGACACCGACCTGGCCTGGACGCGGATCACCGGCTGGCGCTCGATGCTGGCCGCCGCGCTGGACCAGCGGCCGTCCACGATCACCTCCGCGGTGGTCGAGGGCGAGTCGTACAACCCCAGCGTCGAGCTGCTCGGCCTCTGGCTGCACAACCGGCTGCACGTGCCGGTCGAGCGGGTCGTCACCGGCGGCCCGGGCATCACCGCGGTGCACCTGCGCACCCCGGACGGGGACATCACCCTGGACCGCCCGGACGGCCTGATGGGCACGCTGTCGATGCCCGGCTCGCCGGACCGCCAGGTGGCGCTCAAGCGGCGCGAGACGTCCGAGCTGATCGCGGAGGAGCTGCGCCGGCTCGACCCGGACGACATCTACGCGACGGCCGTGCGCACCCCCGTCGAGCGGCTGCGCGAGCCCGACGCCGAGACGGCGGCGGCGGCCGGGCACGCGGTCGCCGAGGCCGCGGTGGCCAACCCCTCACGGGTGACCGCCAAGGTGCCGGGCGCCGCCGCACCGGAGGAGGCCGCCGACCAGGAGTCCGCGCCGAGGAAGACCGCCGCGAAGAAGGCTCCGGCCAAGGGCGCGGACAAGAAGGCGGGATCGTGACCGCGGCCACCCCGCAGCTGGTCGTCCACCGGGACAAGGAGCTGATGGCCCAGGCGGCCGCGGCCCGGCTGATCACCCGGATCGTGGACGCCCAGGCCGCCCGTGGCACCGCCTCGGTGGTGCTCACGGGCGGGCGCAACGGCAACGCCCTGCTGGCCGCCATCGCCGCCTCCCCCGCCCGGGACGCGGTCGACTGGGCCCGGCTGGACCTCTGGTGGGGCGACGAGCGCTTCGTGCCCTCCGCCGACCCGGAGCGCAACGCCGTCCAGGCCCGGGCGGAGCTGCTCGACGCCGTCCCGCTCGACCCCGCGCGGGTGCACGAGATGCCCGCCTCGGACGGCGTGGACGGCTCGGACGTGGAGGCCGCCGCGGCCCGCTACGCCGAGGAGCTGGCGAAGGCGGCCGGGCCGGGTGACCGGCTCGGCGTCCCCGCCTTCGACGTGCTGCTGCTCGGCGTCGGACCGGACACCCACGTCGCCTCGCTCTTCCCCGAGCACCCGGGCGTCCGGGAGACCGAGCTGACGGTGGTCGGCGTGCGCGGTGCTCCGAAGCCCCCGCCGACCCGCGTCTCGCTCACCCTCCCGGCCATCCGGGCGGCCCGTGAGGTCTGGCTGCTGGCTGCGGGCGAGGACAAGGCCGGCGCGGTCGCGGTGGCCCTCTCCGGCCCGGGCGAGCTCCAGGCGCCCGCCTCGGGCGCGTACGGCCGCAGCCGCACCCTCTGGCTGCTGGACCGGGCCGCGGCGGCGCAGATCCCGCCGCAGCTGTACCCGCCGGCCTCGGCGTAGCCCCGGCCACGCGAAAGGGCGCCACCGTCGGAGAACGGTGGCGCCCTTCGTGTTGTCAGGTCTCAGATCTCGCCGCGCAGCTTCGCCAGGGCCTCGGCGAGGATCGCCTCGCCGTCGGCGTCGGTGCGCCGCTCGCGCACGTAGGCGAGGTGGGTCTTGTACGGCTCGTTGCGCGAGGGGGCGGGCGGGTTGTGCTCGTCCTGGCCGGCCGGGAAACCGCAGCGCGGGCAGTCCCAGGTGTCCGGGATGACCGCCTCCGCGGCGAAGCTGGGGCGGGTCTCGTGCTTGTTGGCACACCAGAAGGAGATCCGGTTGCGCGGGGCGGACTCGCCGCGCTCCGCCTCCCCCATCGGGCCGGCTCCGACCCTGCTGCCACGGATGGCGTTGCCACTTGCCACGGTCTGACTCCCTGCGTGCTGGTGCGCCGACCCGCCGCGGTGCGCGTCGGTGGCGAAAGTCGTCCTAGTGTAAGCAGGAGTTAAGGATCCACGACCACCGGCTCCGCCCCGGACCGTTCCAGCATAGGCCGCGGGGCAACGAGGCGTCAGAGATACGTCAGCTCTTGTACTTGAGCACCAGGCCGAGCACGATGATGCACGCGAACCAGGCGACACCGACGATGATCGTGATGCGGTCCAGGTTGCGCTCGGCCACCGCCGAACCGCCGCCGGTGGACATCGCGCCGCCACCGAACATGTCGGAAAGGCCGCCGCCCTTCCCCTTGTGCAGCAGCACCAGGAGGATCATCAGCAGGCTGAAGATGATCAGGGCAATCGAGAACCCGATAACCACGACGGGACCAACTCTCTCGTATCTTCGGCGAAGGGGCCGGGCCGCGCTGAGCGGTCCGGCCCCAAAGCCTACGTTGCTGCGGCGGCGTTAGCCTACTGCCTGCTCACGGTACCGCACGATCTTGACGAACTCGTCGGCGTCCAGGGAGGCACCGCCGATCAGGCCGCCGTCGACGTCGGGCTTGGCCATCAGGCCGGCCGCGCTCGACGACTTGACCGAACCGCCGTACAGCACGCGGACCTTGCCGGCCAGCTCGGCGTCGTACAGCTCGGCGATCCGCACGCGGATCGCGGCGCAGACCTCCTGGGCGTCCTCGGGGGTCGCCACCTCGCCGGTGCCGATCGCCCAGACCGGCTCGTACGCGACGACGATGGACTCGGCGTGCGCGGCCGGGACGTCCTGCAGGGCGCCGTCGAGCTGGGCCAGCGTGTACTCGACGTGGGTGCCGGCCTTGCGGATGTCCAGCGGCTCGCCGATGCAGAGGATCGGCGTGACCCCGCTGCGGTAGGCGGCCTTCACCTTGGCGTTGACGATCTCCTCGTTCTCGCCGTGGTACTGGCGGCGCTCCGAGTGGCCGATCACCGCGTAGGTGCACTTCAGCTTGGACAGCATCGGGCCGGAGACCTCGCCGGTGTACGCACCGGAGTCGTGCTGCGAGATGTCCTGCGAGCCGTACTTGATCTTCAGCTTGTCGCCGTCGACCAGGGTCTGCACCGAACGGAGGTCGGTGAACGGCACCAGGACGGCGACCTCGACCGACTCGTAGTCCTTGTCGGCCAGCGCGAAGGCCAGCTTCTGGGTGTGCTGGATGGCCTCAAGGTGGTTGAGGTTCATCTTCCAGTTGCCCGCCATCAGCGGGAGACGCTCAGTCATTGCCTCAGCCTTCCAGGGCGGCGAGACCGGGGAGGGTCTTGCCCTCCAGGTACTCGAGGCTCGCGCCACCGCCGGTCGAGATGTGCCCGAACTCCGTCTCGTCGAAGCCCAGGATGCGGACGGCCGCGGCGGAGTCGCCGCCACCGACCACGGTGAACGCGTCGCTGTCCAGCAGCGCCTGCGCGACTGCCTTGGTGCCCTCGGCGAAGGTCGGGTGCTCGAAGACGCCCACCGGACCGTTCCAGAACACCGTCCTGGCGTCGGCCAGCTTCGCCGCGAAGAGCTCGCGGGTCTTCGGGCCGATGTCCAGGCCTTCCTTGTCCTCCGGGATCTCGCTCGCGGCGACGATCGCGAAGTCCTCGACCGGGGCGTGCGTCTTGGTGTCGGGGAACTTCGCGGAGACCGCGACGTCCACCGGCAGCACGAACTCGACGCCGTTCTCCTCGCCGCGCTTCAGGTAGTCCAGGACCACGGGGACCTGGTCCTTCTGCAGCAGCGAGATGCCGACCTCGTTGCCGAGGGCGTACAGGAAGGTGTACGCCATGCCGCCGCCGATCAGGATGCGGTCGGCCTTGCCGAGCAGGTTGTCGATCACGCCGACCTTGTCGGACACCTTGGAGCCGCCGAGCACGACGACGTACGGGCGCTCGACCTCCTCGGTGAGGCGCTTCAGCACGCCCACCTCGGTGGCGATCAGGTCGCCGACGGCGTGCGGCAGGCGGGCCGGCAGGTCGAAGACGGAGGCGTGCTTGCGGTGCACCGCACCGAAGCCGTCGCCCACGTACAGGTCGGCCAGCAGGGCCAGCTCGTCCGCGAAGGCGCCGCGCTCGGCGTCGTCCTTGCTGGTCTCGCCGGCGTTGAAGCGCAGGTTCTCCAGCAGCGTGACCTCGCCGTCGGCCAGGGCGGCGACGGTGGCCTTCGCGCTCTCGCCCACGGTGTCGGCCGCGAAGGAGACCGGCCTGCCGAGGATCTCGCCGAGGCGGGCGGCCACCGGCGCGAGGGAGAACTGCGGGTCCGGCTCGCCCTTGGGGCGGCCGAGGTGGGAGGCGACGACGACCTTGGCGCCACGCTCGGCGAGCTTGGCGATGGTCGGCGCGACGGCACGGATCCGGCCGTCGTCGGTGATCGTGCCGCCGGACAGCGGGACGTTCAGGTCCGCGCGAACGAATACGCGCTTGCCGGCGACGTCGAGGTCTTCGATGGTCTTCACGGTCTTCCGTCTCCTGGGGGGTGGAGCAAGGACGGCACAACGGCGGGCCGTCAAAGGGGAGTTGAGGGTGCGCAGACGAGGGCCCGGATGGCGTCGAAGCCTTCCGGGCCCTCCCCCTTACTTCACGTCAGCTCCCGCTGCGTCAGAGCTGGCCACCGACGAGGCTGGTCAGGTTGACGAGGCGGTTCGAGTAGCCCCACTCGTTGTCGTACCAGCCGAAGACCTTGACCTGGTTGCCCTGGACCATGGTCATCAGCGAGTCGAAGATCGTGGAGAACGGCGAGTTCACGATGTCGGAGGAGACGATCGGGTCCTCGGTGTACTGCAGGATGCCCTTGAGCGAGCCCTCCGACGCCTTCTGGAAGGCGGCGTTGACCTCCTCGACGGTGACGTCGCGCTCCAGGGTGACGACCAGGTCGGTGATCGAGCCGGTCGGGACCGGGACGCGCAGCGAGGTGCCGTCCAGCTTGCCCTTCAGCTCGGGAAGCACCAGCGCGGTGGCCTTGGCGGCACCGGTGGAGGTCGGGATGATGTTGAGGGCGGCGGCGCGGGCGCGACGCAGGTCCTTGTGCGGGAAGTCCAGGGTGACCTGGTCGTTGGTGTACGCGTGCACCGTGGTCATCAGACCCTTGACGATGCCGAAGTTCTCGTTCAGCACCTTGGCCAGCGGCGCCACGCAGTTGGTGGTGCAGGAGGCGTTGGAGATGACGGTGTGCTTGGCGGCGTCGTACTTGTCGTCGTTGACGCCCATGACGATGGTGACGTCCTCGTCGGTGGCGGGCGCCGAGATGATGACCTTCTTGGCACCGGCGGTGACGTGCTTCTTGGCCGCCTCGGCCTTGGTGAAGATGCCGGTGGACTCGATGACGATGTCCACGCCCAGCTCGCCCCAGGGCAGGTTGGCCGGGTCACGCTCGGCGATGACCTTGAAGGTCTTGCCGTCGACGGTGATGCTGTTCTCGGTGTGCGAGACCTCGCCCTGGAAGGTGCCCAGGATCGAGTCGTACTTGAGCAGGTGCGCCAGGGTCTTGGTGTCGGTCAGGTCATTGACACCGACGATCTCGATGTCTGCGCCCTGGGCCTTGACCGCACGGAAGAAGTTGCGGCCGATGCGGCCGAATCCGTTGATGCCTACCCGGATCGTCACGAACCGATCTCCTCGTTAGGTACGCCGGAACTATGCCGACGGGGTGGAATTTGGGATGTCCCCGACCGCCTACGACCCTACCCCTCCGAGGCGTGCCGGGGCACATCAGGCCGGGTCAAAGACCCTGGCGTGGCGTGTCAAGGGGCCACGAACAGGACTTCCACCCCTCCCCCCGCAGGAAGTTGGTCCCACATCCCGGACACCCCGCCGGGGGCTCCGCCGTCGGCGGTTCGGACACGGAACGGCCGGTACCCGGGATTCCGGGTACCGGCCGTTCTCCACCACGGTCCGCGATCGCTGTCAAGGCCCCCTAGTTGAGCGCCATCTCGTCGGTCAGATTGGCCTCGGTGCTCGGCAGGCCGAGCTCGGAGGCCCGCTTGTCGGCCATCGCCAGCAGCCGGCGGATCCGGCCGGCCACCGCGTCCTTGGTCAGCGGCGGGTCGGCCAGCGCGCCCAGCTCCTCCAGCGAGGCCTGCTTGTGCTGCATCCGCAGCTGGCCGGCGGCGGCCAGGTGCTCGGGCACCTCGTCGCCGAGGATCTCCAGCGCGCGCTGCACCCGGGCACCGGCCGCCACCGCGGCGCGGGCCGAGCGGCGCAGGTTGGCGTCGTCGAAGTTGGCCAGGCGGTTGGCGGTGGCCCGCACCTCGCGCCGCATCCGGCGCTCCTCCCAGGCGAGCACCGACTCGTGGGCGCCGAGCCGGGTCAGCAGCGCGCCGATGGCGTCGCCGTCGCGGATCACCACCCGGTCCACGCCGCGCACCTCGCGGGCCTTGGCCGGGATGCCGAGCCGGCGGGCGGCGCCGACCAGGGCGAGGGCGGCCTCGGAGCCGGGGCAGGTGATCTCCAGCGAGGAGGAGCGGCCGGGCTCGGTGAGCGAGCCGTGCGCGAGGAACGCCCCGCGCCAGGCCGCCTCGGCGTCACAGGTGGCGCCGGAGACCACGGCCGGCGGCAGGCCCCGGATCGGCCGCCCGCGGCCGTCCACCAGTCCGGTCTGGCGCGCCAGCAGCTCGCCGTCCTTGACCACCCGGACCACGTAGCGGCTGCCGCGGCGCAGACCGCCGGGCGCCATCACGACCAGGTCCGAGGAGTGTCCGAAGATCTCCAGCAGGTCCTTGCGCAGACGGCGCGCCGCCGCGCCGGTGTCCAGCTCCGCCTCGATCACGATGCGGCCGCTCACGATGTGCAGCCCGCCCGCGAAACGCAGGATCGCCGAGACCTCCGCCTTGCGGCAGCAGGCCCGGGTGACCGGGAGCCGGCTGATTTCGTCCTTCACCGCTGGAGTCATCGCCATGGCCCGATCCTTCCATGTGTCCGGAAAATCCGGTCGTACGCGGCGGCCAAGAGCTCCGGGTCGTGTCGCGGCGTCCCGTCGGTACGGGCCACCCGCCCGAGCACCAGGGCCGCGCCCATCCGCTCGGCGGCCTTCTCCAGGCCGGCCAGGTCCGCCTGCCCGAAGGCGCCGCCGGTGACGGCGCGCTCGTCCACCAGGATCGCATCCACCGCGAGGGTGGGTGCGTGGTCGGCGATGACCTCCAGGTGACGCTGCGGGGTGAAGCCCTCCGTCTCGCCGGGCTGGGGGGCGAGGTTCAGGGTGAGCAGGCGACGGGCCCGGGTCTCGGTGAGCGCCTTGGCCAGCTCGGGCACCAGCAGGTGGGGCAGCACGCTGGTGAACCAGGAACCGGGGCCGAGGACCACCCAGTCCGCCTCGCGGACGGCGGTGACGGCCTCCGGGGCGGCCGGGGGCTCGTCCGGCAGCAGCCGGACCGACTCCACGGTGCCGGGCGTCGCGGCGACACTGGCCTGGCCGCGCACCGCGGAGACCTCTCCGGGGCGGGCCGGGTCGTGCCCGCGGACTATCGCCTCGATGTCCAGCGGGACCGCCGACATCGGCAGCACCCGGCCCTGGACGTTCAGCAGCCGGCCCACCCAGTCCAGGGCGGCGACCGGGTCCCCGAGCTTCTCCCAGAGCGCGACGATCAGCAGGTTGCCGACGGCGTGGCCGCCCAGTTCGCCGGTGCCGGTGAAGCGCTGCTGGATCACCTCGGACCAGGTGCGGCCCCAGTCGTCGTCGCCGCAGAGCGCGGCCAGCGCCTTGCGGAGGTCGCCCGGCGGCAGCACCCCGAGCTCCTCGCGCAGCCGGCCGCTGGATCCGCCGTCGTCGGCCACCGTGACCACGGCGGTGAGGTCGGTGGTGAGCCGGCGCAGGGCGGAGAGCGAGGCGGAGAGGCCCTGGCCGCCGCCGAGGGCGGTGATCCGGGGGGCCTGGTTGGACCGGGGCGCCTGACTGGTGCGCGCCGGGCCCGGGCGGGCCGGGTTGGTCCGGGCCTGCCCGGTCCGCGGCCTGCCGGGCACCGCGGCGCGCGGCGGGACCCCCGTCCGGTCGGCGGTCTTGTTCTGGAGCTGCCGCCCGGGCACGTATCCCGTCACACCTACCTCGCGTTCCTCTTGCCCGCCGCCGGGCCTCCGCCGGCGGCCCGGCAGGGGCGCGGCGGCTACTCCCGTCCCATGTCACGGTGGACGAGCACGGTTTCCACTCCGTCCGCGATGAGACGCTTCGTCAGGCGCTCGGACATCGCGACGCTGCGGTGCTTGCCACCGGTGCAGCCTACGGCAAGCGTCATGTAGCGCTTCCCCTCGCGGCGGTACCCCTCGGTGATGATGCGCAGCAGCTCGGCGTAGCCGTTGAGGAACTCGTTGGCCCCGGGCTGCTGGAACACGTAGTCGGCGACGTCGGCGTCGGTGCCGGTACGGGCGCGCAGCTCGGGGACCCAGTGCGGGTTGGGCAGGAAGCGGCAGTCCACCACGAGGTCGGCGTCGACCGGCAGGCCGTACTTGAAGCCGAAGGACATCACCGTGGCGCGCAGCTCGGGTTCGTCGTGGTCGGCGAACTGGGCGTCCAGCTTGGCGCGCAGCTGGTGCACGTTGAGGTTGGAGGTGTCGATCACCAGGTCGGCCTCGCCGCGCAGGTCGCGCAGCAGGTCGCGCTCCCGGGCGATGCCGTCGACGATCCGGCCGTCGGCCTGGAGCGGGTGCGGGCGGCGCACGCTCTCGAAGCGGCGGACCAGGGCGTCGTCGGAGGAGTCCAGGAAGACGACGCTCAGCCGGACGCCGCGCTTCTCCAGCTCGTCCAGCGAGGTGAGCAGGTCGTCGAAGAACTGCCGGCCGCGGACGTCCACCACGACGCCGATCCGGGCCACGTTGCCCTGGGAGCGGGCGCCGAGGTCGACCATGGTCGGGATGAGGGCCGGCGGCAGGTTGTCCACCACGAACCAGCCCAGGTCCTCCAGGCACTTGGCCGCGGTGGAGCGACCCGCTCCGGACATGCCGGAGATGATCACCAGCTCCGGGGCGTTCTCTCCCGCGTCTGACATCGTCACTTCGGTTCCCCGCTCTCGGTGGTTCTGCTGAGGAGAACGCGCGTCGCGCGGGCACGCTTCCCCGGCTCACTCGGACGAGTGGGCTCGGGGCGCGCCGGCTGACGGGCGGCGTCGGCCGTCATGGCGTCTCCTGGGACGTTGCTGCCTGGGGCGCCGCGCCGGCCGCCGGGCCGGCCACGTCGGCGCTGTCATCGATGATCTCGCCGGTGGCGGTGTTCACAGCCGGTGCCGCGGGTGTACGGGAGGACAACGCTGCCGCAACAGTCTCCGCCGTCCGGCGTCCGATGCCGGGGACGGCGCAGAGCTCGTCGACGGTGGCCGCGCGGAGCCGCTTCAGCGAGCCGAAGTGCTTCAGCAGCGCCTGGCGGCGAGTCTCGCCGAGGCCGGGGACGGAGTCCAGTTCCCCGGCGGTGAGTCGCCTGGAACGCTTGGCGCGCTGGTAGGTGATGGCGAAGCGGTGCGCCTCGTCGCGGACCCGCTGGAGCAGGTAGAGGCCCTCGCTGCTGCGGGGCAGGACCACCGGGTCGTCCTCGCCGGGCAGCCAGACCTCCTCCAGGCGCTTGGCCAGGCCGCAGAGGGCGACGTCGTCGATGCCCAGCTCGTCCAGGGCGCGCCTGGCGGCGGCGACCTGCGGCTGGCCGCCGTCGACGACCAACAGCTGCGGCGGGTAGGCGAAGCGGCGGGGGCGGCCCGTCTCCGGGTCGACCGGCCCGGCGGGCGCCTCCTGGCCGTCGGGGGCCTCCTGGCCGGCCGCGTCCGCGGTGGCGGCGACCGGGTCGTCGGCCTCGGGGACGGCCCATTCCCCCGTCTGCTCGCGCTCCTGGAGGTAGCGGCGGAACCGGCGGGTGATCACCTCGTGCATCGAGCGGACGTCGTCCTGGCCCTCGAAGCCCTTGATCTGGAAGCGCCGGTACTCGCTCTTGCGGGCCAGGCCGTCCTCGAAGACCACCATCGAGGCGACCACGTCCTCGCCCTGGAGGTGCGAGATGTCGAAGCACTCGATGCGCAGCGGGACGGAGTCCAGCTCCAGCGCGTCGGCGATCTCCTGGAGGGCCCGGCTACGGGTGGTGAGGTCGGAGGCGCGCTTGGTCTTGTGCAGTGCCAGCGCCTGCTGGGCGTTGCGCTGCACGGTGGCCATGAGGTCCTTCTTGTCGCCGCGCTGCGGGACGCGCAGGTCCACCTGGGCGCCGCGGAGGCCGCTCAGCCACTCCTTCACGGGGCCGACCGGTTCGGGCAGCGCGGGGACCAGCACCTCGCGCGGGACGGCCTCGCTCCGTTCGTCCCCGCCGGCACCGCCGTAGAGCTGCTGGAGCGCGTGCTCGACCAGGCCCGCGGTGTCCACGTCCTCGACCTTGTCGGTGACCCAGCCGCGCTGGCCGCGGACCCGGCCGCCGCGGACGTGGAAGATCTGGACGGCGGCCTCCAGTTCGTCCTCGGCGACGGCGAGCAGGTCGGCGTCGGTGGCGTCGGCGAGCACGATGGCGTTCTTCTCCATCGCGCGCTTGAGCGCCCCGATGTCGTCCCGCAGCCGGGCCGCCTTCTCGTACTCCATCTCCGCGGCGGCCTCCTGCATCTGCTCTTCCAGCCGGCGCAGGTAGTTGCCGGTGCGGCCGGCCATGAAGTCGCAGAAGTCCTCGGCCAGCGCCCGGTGTTCGTCGGCCGAGACCTTGCCGACGCAGGGCGCGGCGCACTTGCCGATGTAGCCGAGCAGGCAGGGCCGGCCGACCTGGCGGGCGCGCTTGAAGACGCCGTTGGAGCAGGTCCGGACGGGGAAGACGCGCAGCAGCAGGTCGACCGTCTCGCGGATCGCCCAGGCGTGCCCGTACGGGCCGAAGTAGCGCACGCCCTTCTTGTGCGCCCCGCGCATCACCTGGACCCGCGGGTACTCCTCGTTGAGGGTGACCGCCAGCTCCGGATAGCTCTTGTCGTCGCGGTACTTGACGTTGAAGCGGGGGTCGAACTCCTTGATCCAGGAGTACTCCAGCTGGAGCGCCTCGACCTCGGTGGCGACCACCGTCCACTCCACCGAGGCCGCGGTGGTGACCATCGTCGCGGTGCGCGGGTGCAGCCCGGCGAGGTCCTGGAAGTAGGACGACAGCCGGGGGCGCAGGCTCTTGGCCTTGCCGACGTAGATGACCCGACCGTGGGCGTCGCGGAACTTGTAGACGCCCGGCGAGACCGGGATGGCGCCCGGGGCCGGGCGGTAGGTGGACGGGTCAGCCATGGGTCCACCGTACCGAGTCGGGCCGGGCGTGCGGAGGGGAGATCGACTGGGCGGAGATCAACTGCTTCAGCTCGGGGTCACCTTGAGGTTCCCGCCCTCGACCGCCACCGTGTACTCGGGAAGCGGGGTGGGGGCGGGACCGTCGAGCACGGCGCCGTCGGTGATGCCGAACATGCTGCCGTGGCAGGGGCATTGGATCTTCTGGTTCTTGACCTGGTCGACGATGCAGCCGGCGTGGGTGCACTTGGCGCTGAAGGCCTTGTACTGGCCCTCGGCCGGCTGGGTCACCACGATCTTCTTGTCGCGGTAGACGGTGCCACCGCCGACCGGCACCGCGGAGGCCGGGCCGACGTCCACCGGGGTCTTGGCGGCAGGGGTGCCGGAGGAGCCGGAGGAGGACGAGGAGCAGCCGGCGACCGCCAGCGTGCCGCCGCCGGCGGCGAGCACGGCCGCGGCCCCACAGAGCAGGGTGCGGCGGGAGGTGGCGGGGCTCTCGGCCTGCGGGCTCTCGGGTGCCTCGGACATGGGTGCGCTCCTGGTCTGGCGGCGGGCTCGGCTGCTGGGGTCGCCGGGAATTCTATGCGGCCCTTACCGGCCGCCCCCACGGGTGGGGGCGGCCGGTGAGCGGTGCCGCACGGTAGGGCCGGCGGGGCTACTTCTTCGCGGCGGCCCGCTTGCGCGGGGCCTTGACCGCCACCGGGGCGTCGGCGAACTCGCCCGGGAGGATGTCCCGCAGGAACTTGCCGGTGTGGCTCTCCGGGACGGCGGCGATCTGCTCCGGGGTGCCCTCGGCGACCACCGTGCCGCCGCCGGAACCACCCTCGGGGCCCATGTCGACGATCCAGTCGGCGGTCTTGATCACATCGAGGTTGTGCTCGATGACGATCACCGTGTTGCCCTTCTCCACCAGACCGGAGAGCACCTTGATCAGCTTGCTGATGTCCTCGAAGTGCAGGCCGGTGGTGGGCTCGTCCAGGACGTAGACCGTCCGGCCGGTGGAGCGCTTCTGCAGCTCGGAGGCGAGCTTGACGCGCTGCGCCTCGCCGCCGGAGAGCGTCGGCGCGGACTGGCCGAGCCGGACGTAGCCGAGGCCGACGTCGTTGAGCGTCTTCAGGTGGCGGGCGATCGCGGGGACGGCCTCGAAGAAGTGCAGGGCCTCCTCGATCGGCATGTCCAGCACCTCGGCGATGGACTTGCCCTTGTAGTGGACCTCCAGCGTCTCCCGGTTGTACCGGGCGCCGTGGCAGACCTCGCACGGCACGTAGACGTCGGGCAGGAAGTTCATCTCGATCTTGATGGTGCCGTCGCCGGAGCAGTTCTCGCAGCGGCCGCCCTTGACGTTGAACGAGAAGCGGCCCGGCAGGTAGCCGCGCACCTTGGCCTCCTGCGTCTCCGCGAAGAGCCGCCGGACGTGGTCGAACACGCCGGTGTAGGTGGCCGGGTTGGAGCGCGGGGTGCGGCCGATCGGCGACTGGTCGACGTGCACCACCTTGTCCACCAGGTCGGTGCCGGTGATCCGGGTGTGCCGGCCGGGCACGCTGCGGGCGCCGTTCAGCTCCCGGGCGAGGTGGGTGTAGAGGATGTCGTTGACCAGCGTCGACTTGCCGGAGCCGGAGACGCCGGTGATCGCGGTGAACGTCCCGAGCGGGAAGCCGACCGTGACGTCCTTGAGGTTGTGCTCGCGGGCGCCGTGGACGGTCAGCTGGCGCTTCCGGTCCCGGTCGCGGCGGGCGGCCGGGATCGGGATGGACCGCTTGCCGGAGAGGTACTGGCCGGTCAGCGACTCCTTGTTGCCGAGCAGCTGCTTCAGCGAGCCGGAGTGCACGACCTTGCCGCCGTGCTCGCCGGCGCCGGGGCCGATGTCGACCACCCAGTCGGCCATCTTGATGGTGTCCTCGTCGTGCTCGACGACGATCAGGGTGTTGCCGATGTCCCGCAGCCGGACGAGCGTCTCGATCAGGCGGTGGTTGTCGCGCTGGTGCAGGCCGATGGAGGGCTCGTCCAGCACGTAGAGCACGCCGACCAGGCCGGAGCCGATCTGGGTGGCGAGCCGGATCCGCTGGGCCTCGCCGCCGGAGAGGGTGCCGGCCGCGCGGTTGAGCGAGAGGTAGTCCAGGCCGACGTCGACCAGGAAGCGCAGCCGCTCGTTGACCTCCTTGAGGACGCGCTCGGCGATCTGCTTGTCCCGCGCGTTGAGCTTCATCGCGCCGAGGAAGTCCGAGCAGTCACTGATCGACATCGCCGAGACGTCCGCGATCGACCGGCCCTCGACGGTGACGGCGAGCACGACCGGCTTGAGCCGGGTGCCCTCGCACGTCGGGCAGGGCACCTCGCGCATGTAACCCTCGAAGCGCTCCCGGCTGGAGTCGCTCTCCGCCTCGGTGTGCCGGCGCTGGATGAACGGGACGGCGCCCTCGAAGCCCGTGGTGTACGAGCGGTCCCGCCCGTAGCGGTTGCGGTAGCGGACCTCGACCTGGTGCTTGTGCCCGTACAGCAGCGCCTTCTTGGCGCGGGCCGGCAGCCCGGCCCAGGGGATGTCGGTGCGGAAGCCCAGCTCGCCGGCGAGGGCGTCGATCAGCCGCTGGAAGTACTCCTTGGTGTGGCCGCCCGACCACGGGTGGATGGCGCCCTCGTCCAGCGACTTCTCGTCGTCGGGGACGACCAGCTCCGGGTCCACCTCCATCCGGTTGCCCAGGCCCGAGCAGTCCGGGCAGGCGCCGAACGGCGAGTTGAAGGAGAACGAGCGCGGCTCCAGCTCCTCGAACGACACGTCGTCGTACGGGCAGTAGAGGTGCTCGGAGTACATCCGCTCGCGCTCGGGGTCGTCCTCCGGGAGGTCGACGAAGTCGAGCACCACCATGCCGCCGCTCAGCCGCAGGGCCGTCTCCACCGAGTCGGTCAGGCGGCGCTTGGCGCTCTCCTTGACGGTCAGGCGGTCGATGACCACCTCGACGGTGTGCTTCTCCTGCTTCTTGAGCTTGGGCGGCTCGGCGAGCTGGACCGTCTCGCCGTCCACCCGGGCGCGGGCGTAGCCCTTGGACTGGAGGTCGGCGAAGAGGTCGACGAACTCGCCCTTGCGCTCGCGCACCACGGGGCTGAGCACCTGGAACCGGGTGCCCTCGGTGAGCTCCAGCACCTTGTCCACGACGGCCTGCGGGGACTGCTTGGCGATCGGGCGGCCGCAGTGCGGGCAGTGCGGCTTGCCGATCCGGGCGAACAGCAGGCGCAGGTAGTCGTACACCTCGGTGATGGTGCCGACGGTCGAGCGCGGGTTGCGGTTGGTGGACTTCTGGTCGATCGAGACGGCCGGGGAGAGGCCCTCGATGAAGTCGACGTCGGGCTTGTCCATCTGCCCCAGGAACTGGCGGGCGTAGGAGGACAGCGACTCGACGTACCGGCGCTGCCCCTCGGCGAAGATCGTGTCGAAGGCCAGCGAGGACTTTCCGGACCCGGAGAGGCCCGTGAAGACGATGAGGGAGTCGCGGGGCAGGTCGAGCGAGACGTTCTTGAGGTTGTGCTCGCGAGCACCGCGGACGATGAGCCGGTCGGCCACTGCTTCTGGCGCCTTTCTCCGGGGCGAGATGGCTGGTGAAAGTGAGGTGTTCTTCTTCCAGGATGCGGCAGCCAGCCTACTAGCTCACGCGTTCGATTATCGAGCTTGTCCAGCCAGGTCCACCCGAACGAGTGACGGCGACCTCGGGGCCGTCCGTACCCGGTCCGAAAAGGCCCTGCTCAGGGCCCGGGTTCGGAGGTAGCGTCAGCTGGTCAACGAGCGGAGCCCCACCGGGGCAACGCACCGCCTCCGAAGAGAAGGCCCACCCGATGACCGACCCGCAGACCGCCGCCGCCCTCGCAGCCGACCGGCTCGCCCTGGTCGGGGAGAGCACCCGGCACCTGCTGCACACCGTCTCCGAGCTGAAGCCCGAGGCCGTCGCCGAGCCGTCCGCACTCCCCGGCTGGACCAGGGGCCACGTCCTGGCCCACCTCGCCCGCAACGCCGACTCCCTGGTCAACCTGCTGAACGGCGCCCGCACCGGCACCGACATCCCGCAGTACGCGAGCAACGAGGCCCGCGACCAGGAGATCGAGGACGGCGCGCCCCGCCCGGTGGACGTCCAGCTCGCCGACCTGGAGGCGAGCGACCGGCGCTTCGCCGAGGCCGCCGCGCTGCTGCCCGGCGAGGCGTGGACCGCCGACGTCCGGCACCGCACCGGCTACGTCTTCCCGGCCTGCGACATCCCGTGGAAGCGCCTCGCCGAGGTCGAGTACCACCACGTCGACCTGGACGCCGGCTACACCCCCGCGCACTGGCCGGAGGCCTTCGCGGTGGCCGAGTTCCGCAGGATCGCCGCCAGGCTGGCAGACGCCGCCCTGCCGGCCGTCGAGCTGGTCGCCGACGACACCGAGGACCGCGGCGCGATCGGCTCGGGCGGGCCGGGGCTGGTCGTCGAGGGCCCGGTCCGCGCACTGCTCGCCTGGCTCTCCGGCCGCTCGGACGGCGACGGGCTCCAGGTCCACCGGGGCGGTGTCCAGCTCGCCGACGGCCGCGCCGCGCTGCCCCCGCTTCCCCCGCTGGGCTGACGGCGCGAGGATGATCCTGACCCCTGTAGCGACCTGACGAGGAGCGGACGGATGACGTACCACGGAGCGGTCAAGGTCGGCGGACCGCCGGGCGTGCGCGAGCTGGCCCATCTGATCATCACCAAGGTGGCCGTCGGGCCGTACGACAACAACGCCTACCTGCTGCGCTGCCGGGCCACCGACGAGCAGCTGCTGATCGACGCCGCCGCCGACGCGCCGGTGCTGCTGGAGACCGTCGGCGACGAGCTGGCCACCGTGGTGACCACGCACCGCCACCACGACCACTGGGCGGCGCTCGCCGAGGTGGTCGCCACCACCGGCGCCCGCACGGCCGCCGGCGAGCACGACGCCGAGGGCATCGACGTCCCCACCGAGCTGCGGCTCGCGGACGGCGACACCCTCCGGGTCGGCCAGGTGGAGCTGACCGCCCGGCACCTGGTCGGCCACACCCCCGGCGCGATCGTGCTGGTCTACGACGACCCGCAGGGCCACCCGCACGTCTTCACCGGCGACTGCCTCTTCCCGGGCGGCGTGGGCAACACGTGGGGCGACGCGGCGGCCTTCGAGAGCCTCTACCGGGACGTCAACGCGAAGATCTTCGACGTCCTGCCGGACGAGGCCTGGGTCTACCCCGGCCACGGCAACGACACCACCCTCGGCGCCGAGCGCCCGCACCTCCAGGAGTGGCGCGAGCGCGGCTGGTGACCGCCCCGGCCACCGGGAACGACGGCGGGCCCGCGACCTCTGCCAGGTCGCGGGCCCGCCGTCGTACGAGAGGGGGTCAGGCGTCGATCTTCTCCGACTCCACCGCTTCCCGCTCCTGCTTCTTCGAGGCCATCAGGCTGGTCACCGTGGTGACGGCCAGGACGACGACGATGACGCCCAGGGAGAGCGGGATGCCGATCTCCGGCACGTTCGCGCCGGCCTCGTGGGCGGCGTGCAGGACCAGCTTCACGCCGATGAAGCCGAGGATCACCGACAGGCCGTACGAGAGGTGGACCAGCTTCTTCAGCAGGCCGCCGATCAGGAAGTACAGCTGGCGCAGACCCATCAGGGCGAAGGCGTTGGCGGTGAAGACGATGTACGGGTCCTGGGTGAGGCCGAAGATCGCCGGGATGGAGTCCAGCGCGAAGAGGACGTCCGTGGTGCCGATCGCCAGCATGACGATCAGCATCGGGGTCATCAGCCGGCGGCCGTTCTCCCGGATGAACAGCTTGGTGCCGTGGTACTTGTCCGTCGACGGGAAGCGCTGCTCGATGGACTTGAGCAGACGGTTCTCCTCGAACTCCTCGTCCTCCTCGTCGGCCCGGGCCTCCTTGATCAGCTTCCACGCCGTCCAGATCAGGAAGGCGCCGAAGATGAAGAACACCCAGGAGAACTGCGCCACCAGCGCCGCGCCGCCCGCGATGAAGACCGCCCGCAGCACCAGCGCGATGATCACGCCGAACATCAGCACGCGCTGCTGGTAGATCCGCGGAACCGCGAACTTGCCCATGATCAGAATGAACACGAACAGGTTGTCGACACTGAGCGACTTCTCGGTGATGTAACCGGCGAAGAACTCGCCGGCCGGCTGCGCGCCGGAGTGCCACCAGAGGAAACCGCCGAAGACCACGGCCAGCACGACCCAGACCGCGGTCCAGATCCCGGCTTCCTTGATCGACACCTCGTGCGGCTTGCGTCCGCCGATGAAGAAATCGGCCACGATCAGCGCCAGCAACACACCGATCGTGCCGACCCACATGCTTACGGAAACGTCCACTTACTGCTCCTCCGGCAGGTAGGCGAGACAGTCATCGTCACTTGCCGGAGGTCTCTTCCGCCCGTCGGACCCGCTCTGGCGCGCCCGCGGACCAGTGCCCCGGGGCGCCGCTCGCGAGGGCGCCCGTGATGACGGGACGACTGCGGGGGAATACTCCCCTCCGCTGCCCTCGAGAGTAACAGGAAGTCCAAAGAAAGGTAAAGAAGGTAAAGAACCGCCCCGCACTCCCCCCCTTCCCGGGCGCCCGGGGGGCCTGCGCGAGGCGCCTCCGCGGGGTACCTCGCGCAGGCCCTCCCCGGGTGCTTCGCCCGGCGCCTAGAGGAACGGCTCGATGGCCGGCAGCAGGTCCTGGAAGGTCCGGCCCCGCGCGGGCGCGCCGATCGCCTGCATGCCCCAGCCGCCGGACGGCTCGCGGAACACCTTGGCCATGATCTGCCCGGTGTGCGGGCCGCCGCCGGCCAGCTCGTACCGGGCCAGCTCCAGACCGGTGGACTCGTCCACCAGCCGGCAGTACGCGTTCTGCACCTCGGCGAAGGTCTGCCCGGTGTAGGAGCTGACCGTGAACACCACCTGGGTGATGTGCGCCGGCACGTGCACCAGGTCGACCAGGATCGACTCGTCGTCCCCGCCCGCACCGGTGCCGCCGACCAGGTTGTCGCCGGTGTGCCGGACGGACCCGTCGTTGCTCTCCAGGTGCTGGAAGAAGACCACGTCGGACGGGGTCTGCTCGGCGTACAGCAGCGCCGAGGCGTCCAGGTCGATCTGCCGGGTGCGGCTGCCGAAGAGGCCCCGCTTGGGCGCCGCCTTCCACCCCAGCCCCATCCGGACGATGGTCAGCGATTCGCCCGAACCCTTCTGCAGGCTGACCTGCTGCCCCTTGGCAAGGTTCACCGACACGGCGTTGTCCTCTCTGCCCAGCCGCGCGGTCGGTCTCCGCGCCGGCTCCACGGTGGAACACCCCGTTGCCGTCCCCCGGCTGAGGCCCCCTGGTGCGACCGCCCTCGTCCCCGGACGGCACCGCAGACAAGCCTATGGCCTGCGGTCGGGCGCACCGGTCAGCGTCTACCCGTTTGTGGCAAGGCTGAGACACCCCGGGGCTTGACCGGTGTCAGAACCGGCCAAGCCCCGCGGCGGTACGCCCGGAGGCGTCAGGCGATGCCGGCCTCGCGCATCTGCCGCAGCTCCTTCTTCAGCTCCTTGACCTCGTCGCGCAGCCGGGCCGCGACCTCGAACTGGAGGTCCGTCGCGGCCGCGTGCATCCGGTCCGTCATCGACTGGATCAGGTCGGCGAGCTCGGCGGCCGGCATGGACTTGGCCGGCTTGCGGTCCGCGCCGAGCGCCGGCACCGGGGCCTTGCCCTTGGCGGCCGAACCCCGGTACCCGGTGGAGAGCAGCTCGTCGGTGTCCACGTCCTCGCGGGCGAGGGTGTCCAGGATGTCGCCGATCTTCTTGCGCAGCGGCTGCGGGTCGATGCCGTGCTTCTTGTTGTAGGCCTGCTGGACGTCCCGGCGGCGGTTGGTCTCCTCGATCGCCTTCTCCATCGAGGGGGTGATCCGGTCCGCGTACATGTGGACCTCGCCGGAGACGTTGCGGGCGGCGCGGCCGATGGTCTGGATCAGCGAGGTGCCGGAGCGCAGGAAGCCCTCCTTGTCCGCGTCCAGGATCGCCACCAGGGAGACCTCGGGCAGGTCGAGGCCCTCGCGGAGCAGGTTGATGCCGACCAGCACGTCGTACCGGCCGGCCCGCAGCTCGCGCAGCAGCTCGACCCGGCGCAGCGTGTCGACGTCGCTGTGCAGGTACCGGACCCGGATGTCCAGGCCGAGCATGTAGTCGGTGAGGTCCTCGGCCATCTTCTTGGTGAGCGTGGTGACCAGGACGCGCTCGTCCCGCTCGACCCGCTTGCGGACCTCGTGCACCAGGTCGTCGATCTGGCCCTCGGTCGGCTTGACGATCACCTCGGGGTCGATCAGGCCGGTCGGGCGGATGATCTGCTCGACCTGGCCGTCGCCGCGCGACAGCTCGTACGGGCCCGGGGTGGCCGAGAGGTACACGGTCTGGTCGACCCGCTCCAGGAACTCCTCCCACTTGAGCGGGCGGTTGTCCATCGCGGAGGGCAGCCGGAAGCCGTGCTCGACCAGGGTGCGCTTGCGCGAGGCGTCGCCCTCGTACATCGCACCGATCTGCGGGACGGTGACGTGCGACTCGTCGATGACCAGGAGGAAGTCCTCCGGGAAGTAGTCGAGCAGCGTGTTCGGCGGGGAGCCGGGCTCGCGGCCGTCGAAGTGCATCGAGTAGTTCTCCACGCCGGAGCAGGTGCCGATCTGGCGGAGCATCTCGATGTCGTAGGTGGTGCGCATCCGCAGCCGCTGGGCCTCCAGCAACTTGCCCTGCTTCTCCATCCTGGCGAGCGTCTGCTCCAGCTCCCGCTCGATGTCGTTGACCGCGCGCTCCATGCGCTCCGGGCCGGCCACGTAGTGGGAGGCCGGGAAGACGTGCACGGAGTCGTCCTGGCTGATGATCTCGCCGGTGAGCGGGTGCAGGGTGTACAGCGCCTCGATCTCGTCGCCGAACATCTCGATCCGGACGGCCAGCTCCTCGTAGACCGGGAAGATCTCGATGGTGTCGCCGCGGACCCGGAAGGTGCCGCGGGTGAAGGCGAGGTCGTTGCGGGTGTACTGGATGTCGACGAAGCGGCGGAGCAGGACGTCGCGGTCGATCTCCTCGCCGACCTTGAGCCGCACCATCCGGTCGACGTACTCCTGCGGGGTGCCGAGGCCGTAGATGCAGGAGACGGAGGCGACCACCACCACGTCCCGGCGGGTGAGCAGCGAGTTGGTCGCGGAGTGGCGCAGCCGCTCGACCTCCTCGTTGATCGAGGAGTCCTTCTCGATGTAGGTGTCCGTCTGCGGGACGTACGCCTCGGGCTGGTAGTAGTCGTAGTACGAGACGAAGTACTCGACCGCGTTGTTCGGCAGCAGCTCGCGGAACTCGTTGGCCAGCTGGGCCGCCAGCGTCTTGTTCGGCGCCATCACCAGGGTGGGGCGCTGGAGCTTCTCGATCATCCACGCCGTGGTGGCCGACTTGCCGGTACCGGTGGCACCGAGCAGGACGACGTCCTTCTCCCCCGCGCGGATCCGGCGCTCCAGCTCGGCGATGGCCGCCGGCTGGTCGCCGTTGGGCTGGAAGGGGCTGACGACCTCGAAGGGCGCCTCTGACCGCTCAATGCTCGTGATGGGTCGCACGAGTCCACCGTACGACCCACCACTGACAACACGGGCGCCAACGCGTGATCCCGCGCGGGGGCCGCGGGCCCGGCCCCCGCGTCAGCCCTTCGCGCTGTCGCGGGCGAGGGCGACCAGGCGGGAGACCGCGCGCAGGTACTTCTTGCGGTAGCCGCCGCGGAGCATCTCCTCCGGGAAGACCTGGTCGAAGGGGATGCCGGAGGCGGTGATCGGCAGCTCGCGGTCGTACATCCGGTCCGCGAGGACGACCAGGCGCAGCGCGGTGGACTGGTCGTCGACCTGCCGCACGCCCCGCAGGCAGACCGCCTGCACGTCGTCCAGCAGGGCGCCGTAGCGGCTGGGGTGGACGGCGGAGAGGTGGTCCAGCAGCGCGCCGAAGTCGTCCAGCGAGGCGCCCGGGGTGCGGGCGGCGACGGCGTCCACGTGTGCGTCGGCGTACGGCGGCGGGGCGTCCGGGAGGCCGCGGTGGCGGTAGTCCTGGCCGTCGATCCGCATCGGGCGGAAGTGCGCGGAGAGGCCCTGGATCTCGCGCAGGAAGTCGGCGGCGGCGAACCGGCCCTCGCCGAGCTTCTCGGGCAGCGTGTTGGAGGTGGCGCAGAGCTTGACGCCGTTCTCGACCAGGCGGCCGAGCAGGGTGGAGACGAGGACGGTGTCGCCCGGGTCGTCCAGCTCGAACTCGTCGATGCAGAGCAGCCGGTGGCCGGAGAGGGTCTGCACGGCCTGCTGGAAGCCGAGCGCGCCGACCAGGTTGGTCAGCTCGACGAAGGTGCCGAAGGCCTTGGGGCCGGGCGCGGCGTGCCAGAGCGAGGCGAGCAGGTGGGTCTTGCCGACGCCGTAGCCGCCGTCCAGGTAGACGCCGGCCGGGCCGCTGGGCGCGGGGGCGCTGCGGCGGAACCAGCTGCGCCTCGGGGCCGCGCCGTTGACGCTGTTGAGCGTGCCGGCGAACTGCTCCAGCACCTGCACGGCCTCGTACTGGCTGGGCTGCGTCGCGTCGGGGATGTACGTCCCGAAGCTCACGTCGGAGAAGCGGGGCGGGGGGACCATCTCGGCGACCAGGCGCTCGGCGGGAACGACGGGGCGCCGGTCGGTGAGCGCGACGGGGGCGGGGGTTATCGACCCGGCCTCGGTCGCGGCGTCGGGGTGTGGGGCTGCTGCGGGCACGGTAGTAGAGGGTACGCCTGGTCGTGCACGCCTCAGGGCGGGGCCACCGGTGGAGGCCGGTGGAAGACTGGCGGTATGCAACAGTTGATCAGCCCGCTCGCCCAGTCTTTCGCCGATCCGGCCTCGCTGGAGTCGCTGGCCGCCGTCTACGCGTACCCCGACCAGGTGAATCACGGCCGGCCGTGGCTGCGCGCCAACATGGTGTCCGGCCTGGACGGCGGGGCGAAGCTGGACGGGCTCTCCGAGGGGCTCTCCGGGGACGCCGACAAGCGGATCTTCGGGGTGCTGCGGGCGCTGTCGGACGTGGTGCTGGTGGGTGCCGAGACGGTCCGCGCCGAGGGTTACCGCCCCGGGCGGGCGCGGGCCGAGTTCGCGCAGGCGCGCCGGGCGGCCGGGCAGGCCCCGGCTCCGGCCATCGCGGTGGTCAGCCGCTCGCTGGGGCTGAACCTGGCGGCGCCGCTGTTCACCGAGCCGCTGGTGCGGACGGTGGTGATCACCACCGAGGACGCCCCGGCGGAGGGCCTGCGCGCGGTGGCCGAGGTGGCCGACGTGGTGCAGGCCGGCCGCGGCTCGGTGGACCTGCGGGCAGCGGTCGCGGCGCTGGCCGCACGGGGCTGGACGAGGTTGCTGAGCGAGGGCGGCCCGCGGCTGCTGGGACAGCTGGCGGCCCAGGACCTGCTGGACGAGCTGTGTCTGTCGCTGGCGCCGTTGATCACGGCCGGCGACGCGCCGCGCATCATCCACGATGCGCAAATGCCTGACGTGCAGCGGATGCGGCTGGTCTCATTGATCGAGCAGAAAGGATTCCTCTTCACCCGCTACCTGCGTCTTCACCCGCACTCGGCCTCGCCGACCCCGTGATCCCCGGAATGTGATCCCGATCCCGGTCGGGAGCCTTCGTCCGCGTGGCCCGTGTGACGGGTGGGCAGCGTGCGGAAAGCTTCCGCCGGGCAGTATGGGATGCGATGCCGGGGCCCGGGGGCCGGCCACTGGAAGGGACTCACGTGTTCAAGACGGTACTGATGATCGAAAAGGCGCTCTCCGACGACGATGTGGAGCTGGTCACCACGCTCCACAGCGACGAGAAGGTGTCCTTCGTCGTCCTGATGCAGCCGCGCGGCAAGCAGGACGAGCTGCTGCGGGCCCTGGACGACGTCGCGCTCGGACACCTCGACAAGGTGGTGCACGAGCACGACGAGTCCGAGAGCGGGCCGACGGTGGCCAGCGAGTCGCTGGAGCACAGCCTGCGCCACCTGCGCGCGGCCGGGGCCGAGGCGGTCGGCGAGCTGGTCGAGGAGAAGCCGCTGGACCGGCTGCGCACGGCGGTCGAGGAGCACGAGGCCGACGAGGTGGTCGTGCTCACCTCGCCCCACTTCGTGGAGGAGTTCTTCCACCGCGACTGGGCCTCCCAGGCCCGGCACAAGGTGGGCGTCCCGGTGCTGCGGCTGTTCGCCAGCGACTCCTGAGCCGACCCGCCGGTGGTGCAGAATCGTCCTTGCGGCCCGTCCGCGAGGACGATTCGCACGTCCGACCCCAGCTGTCCCCCTGTCCTGCCCCCGCCCGTACGGAGCCCCGCCTTGAACGACGCCGCGCACGACCTGCACGCCCCGCACTTCATCGGTATCGGCGGCGCCGGGATGTCCGGCCTGGCGAAGATCCTCGCGGTCCGCGGCGCCAGCGTCTCCGGCAGTGACTCCAAGGAGTCCGAGACCGTCCTGGCGCTGCGCGCGCTCGGCGCCGACGTGCACATCGGCCACGCCGCCGAGAACCTGCCGGAGGGCGTCAGCAGCGTCGTCGTCTCCAGCGCGATCCGCGCCGACAACCCGGAGCTGGCCGCCGCCCGCGAGCGCGGCGTCCCGGTCGTCCACCGCTCCGACGCGCTGGCCGCGCTGATGGGCGGCCGCCGGGCGCTGGCGGTGGCCGGCACCCACGGCAAGACCACGACCACCAGCATGCTGGCCGTCGCCCTCGGCGAGCTGGGCCTCGACCCCTCGTACGCGATCGGCGGCGACCTCGACGCACCCGGCTCCAACGCCCACCACGGCACCGGCGAGATCTTCGTCGCCGAGGCCGACGAGAGCGACCGCAGCTTCCACAAGTACGCGCCCGAGGTCGCGATCGTGCTCAACGTGGAGCTCGACCACCACGCCAACTACGCCTCGATCGACGAGATCTACGAGTCCTTCGAGACCTTCGTCGGCCGGATCACCCCCGGCGGCACCCTGGTCGTCTCCGCCGACCACGCGGGTGCGCGCGAGCTGGCCTCGCGGGTGGCCGGCCGTGACGGCCTGAACGTGGTCACCGTCGGCGCCGCCGAGGACGCCGACGTCCGCGTCCTGTCGGTGGCCGCCCGCGGCATGACCAGCGAGGTCACCGTCCTGCTGGACGGCGCCGAGCTGTCCTTCACCGTCTCGGTGCCCGGCCGGCACTACGCGCACAACGCGGTCTCGGCGCTGGCCGCCGGCGTCGCGCTCGGCGTCCCGGCCGCCGACCTCGCCAAGGCGCTCGGCGCCTACACCGGCGTGCGGCGCCGGCTCCAGCTCAAGGGCGAGGCGGGCGGCGTCCAGGTGATCGACTCCTACGCCCACCACCCGACCGAGATGGCCGCCGACCTGGAGGCGATCCGCGAGGGCCTGGAGGGCGCGGGCCGGGTGCTGGTGGTCTTCCAGCCGCACCTGTTCAGCCGCACCCAGCAGCTCGCCGAGGAGATGGGCCAGGCGCTCGCCCTCGCCGACGCCTCCGTCGTCCTCGACATCTACCCGGCCCGCGAGGACCCGATCCCCGGTGTCACCAGCGAGCTGATCATCGACGCGGCCAGGCGGGCCGGCGCCGACGTCACGCCCGAGCACGCCTTCGACGCCGCCCCCGCCCTGCTGGCCGGCCTGGCCCGCCCGGGCGACCTGCTGCTCACCATGGGCGCGGGCGACGTCACCAACCTCGGGCCGGCCATCCTGGAAGAATTGGGGCAGGGCCTGGGGCGCCTCGCGAACGTCGCCACCAACGTCTGAGGACCTGTCGACCGGGAGCGTGTGATGAGCTACGAGATCGAGAAGACCGACGCCGAGTGGCGCGCCCAGCTCTCGCCGGAGGAGTACCACGTCCTCCGCGAAGCCGGCACCGAGCGCCCGTTCACCGGCGAGTACACCGACACCAAGACGGTCGGCGTCTACGGCTGCCGCGCCTGCGGCGCCGAGCTGTTCAGCTCGGAGACCAAGTTCGACAGCCACTGCGGCTGGCCGTCCTACTACGCGCCGCTCGCCGGGGACCGCGTCCAGTACATCGAGGACACCACGCTCGGCATGCGCCGGGTCGAGGTGCGGTGCGCGAGGTGCGGCGGGCACCTCGGGCACGTCTTCGAGGGCGAGGGCTACGGCACGCCGACCGACCAGCGGTACTGCATCAACAGCATCTCGCTGACGCTGAAGCCGGCCGACGAGGGCTGACCCCGCGTGCCGCAGGCCCGGGAACCGCCGTCCGGTTCCCGGGCCTGCGTGCTGTCCGCGGTCGTCCCCGCCGCCCGCCGGCTACCCCGGGACGGGCTGGAAGCGGACCGGCAGGTGCACCAGGGCCCGGTGGAAGGGGCCCGGGCGCCAGAACAGGTTGCCGGCGGGCGTCGCGAGTTCGAGGTCGCTGAGGCGGCTGGTGAGCTGCTCGATGGCGGTGATCGCGATCAGCAGCGCGGGGTCGCGGGCCGGGCACGCGTGCGGGCCGGCCGACCAGGCCAGGTGGGCGGACTGGCCGCTGCCCAGCCCGGGGCCGTCGGTGGACGGCGCGGCCTGGGAGTTGGCGGCCGCGTAGGAGACGAGCACCAGCGAACCGGCCGGGATCTCGCGGCCGTGGAAGGTGACGTCGTAGCGCGGGTAGTGGGCGGAGAGGTTGGCCATCGGCGGCTCGTGCCAGAGCGCCTCGTCGATCGCCTGGTGCGCGGTCATCGCGCCGCCGAACAGCGAGCCGGCGTAGCGGGCGTCGGTGAGCAGCCGCAGCAGCGCGTTGCCGATCAGGTTGGCGGTCGGCTCGTGCCCCGCGATCATGGTGAGGGTGATCTGCCGGACCACCTCGTCGTCGTCCAGCCGGGCCGGGTGGGTGAGGAACGAGGAGGTCAGGTCGCGCTGGGGCCGTGTGCGGCGCTCGGCGACCATCTCGGTCACCACCGCGACGAGGTCCGTGTAGGCGACGACCGACTGCTCCGTGGACTCCACCATGTCCGCGATGCCGGCCACCAGCCGGGCGCTGTGCTCCTCCGGCACGCCGTACCAGGTGTTGAAGACGAACGCCGGCAGCCGGCGCGCGTACTGGGCGATCAGGTCGGCCGAGCCGGTGGCCGCGAAGGCGTCGATCAGCTGGTGGGCGACCTCGGCGATCCGGCGCTGGAGCAGGTGCGGTTCCAGCAGGGCGAGCCCGTCGGTGATCACCTGGCGGTAGCGGGCGTGCTCGGCGCCGTCGGTGAAGAAGGCGGTGGGGCGGAAGCCGAGCATCGGCTGCAGCGGCGAGTCCGACGGGACGGTCTCCGGCCAGGCCCGCGGGTCCTTGGAGAAGGTGTCGGTGTCGCGCAGCAGGTCCAGGGCGGCCTGGTAGTCGGTGACCAGCAGGGCCTCGACCCCGGGGGCGAGCTCCACCGGGGCGACGGGGCCGTAGCGGCGCAACCGGTCGTAGACGAGTTTCGGGGCGGCGGCGAACTCCGGGCCGTGCAACGCGATCGGCCCGTCGTCCGCTCCGGTGGCGGGGGTGCCGGAGCCGGTGGTGCGGGTGGCGCCGGTGGTGTCGGTGCCGGTGGTGCCGGTGGTGTCGGTGGTGCCGGTGGTGCCGGTGGTGCCGGTGGTGTCGGTGCTGGTCACGGCTGCTCCGGGGCGGCGTCGGGTGCTGCGGGCAGGCCGTGCAGGACGTGCTCGGCCAGCGCGATCAGCGCGTCCAGGCTGGCGCCGCGGTCGCGGGCGTCGCAGAGCACCAGCGGGGTGGCGGGGTGGAGGTCCAGGTGCGCCCGGAGCACCTCGGCCGCGTGGCCGGGCGCGTCCGGGAAGCAGTTGACGGCGACCGCGTACGGCAGGCCCTGCTCCTCGACCATGTCCATGATCTCGAAGGAGTCGGCCAGCCGGCGGGTGTCCGCCAGCACCAGGGCGCCGACGGCGCCGCGGGCGATGTCCTGCCAGAGCGGGAAGAAGCGGCGCTGGCCGGGGGTGCCGAACATGTAGAGCACCACCTGGCCGGGCAGGGTCAGGCGGCCGAAGTCGACCGCGACCGTGGTGGTGGCCTTGCCCGGCAGGAGCGCGGTGTCGTCGACGGGGGCCCCGGTCTCGGTCATCGCCTCCTCCGTGTGGAGGGTCGGGATCTCCGAGAGGGTGCGGATGAGCGTCGTCTTGCCGACCCCGAACGGGCCGGCGACGACCAGCTTCATCAGTGTCTGGTCCCGGTCGGGCAGGTAACCCACCCGGCCCTGGGCCTGGCCCGGAGCCGGAACCTGGCCCGGAGCCGGAGCCAGGCCCGGAGCCGGAGCCAGGCCCGGAGCCGGAGCCAGGCCCGGAGCCGGAGCCTGGGCCGGAGCCGGAGCCTGGGCCTGGCCGCCCGGCCGGCTGCCGGCGGGGCTACCGGAGAGTGCGGAGTCCAACGAGGAGCCTCTCGACGATGGAGCGGTCGGTCTGCTGTGCGCGGGGGATCGGGGCGCGGGCCCGGAGACAGCCCGCCTCGACCAGGTCGGCCGCGAGGAAGACGGTGGCGCTGACCGGGAGCCGCAGGTGGGCGGCGGCCTCCACCACGGTCAGCGCGCCGGGCTGCAACAGCTCCCAGAGGCGCCGGTGCTCGCCCTCCAGGTCCTGCAACGCCTGCGGCGGTTCGGCGCCCGTGGCGTGCAGCACGGTGAGCCGTTCGAAGCCCTCCGTGCCGGGGCGGGCCCGGCCGCCGGTGGCCAGGTAGGCAGGGACCATCCTCCTGCGGGGTACGGCGGTCATGACCGGGCGCTGACGTCCTGCCGCCTGGCCGGGCTCGCCAGGGCGTGGCCCAGAGCGGCGACCTGGACCTGCATCTGGTAGGCCACGTTGCCGAGTTGGGCCTCCGGGGTGGTGAACACCGCCAGCGAGGTGTTCTCACCGGCCGGGACGACGATGGCGAAGCCCAGGTCCGACTCGACCACGGTCTGCGCCAGCCGGGGCTGCTCGGTGTCGGTGAACGCGGTGGTGAACGCGCGGGCCGCGGCGTGCACGGTGGCCGTCATCGCGGCGACCCGCTCGGCGGAGGCGCGGCCGAGGCCGTCCGAGGCCCCCTCGACGAGGCCGTCGCCGGTCGCGATGACCGCGTGCAGGACACCCGGCAGCTCCAGTAACGGCGTCAGCACCCACGAGATCTCGTCGGTGGCGGTCAGGCTGGACGTGCTGCTCACTGCTCTGCTCCTTCGGAGGGCTGGGCGGGGCGGTGGCCGGTCGGGCCCGGGCCGGCGGCCTCGGGGCCCATGTGGTCGGGGCCGGTGCGGTCGGGGCCGCTGCGGTCGGCGGTGCCGGCGGCGGCCGGGGTCGTCGTGTCGGGGCCGTCGAGAGCCGGGCGTACGGCGGCCGGGAGGGCCTCGGCGGCCCGTTGGCCGACCTCCGCTGACTCCGCCCGGGCGACGGCGGCCCGGCCGGAGCCGGTGCCCTGTTGCAGCGCCTGCCAGCGGGCGGCGGCCTCCTCGGGGGTCCGCCCGGCCAGGCCGGTGAGCGTGTCGTCCGGCGCACCCGTCGGGGCATCCGTCGACGCGCCCGCGAGGGCCTGGGCGGCGGTGGCCCGGGCGGCGCCGCCGGCCGGCTGCTGGGCGAGCGGCTGGCGCCTGCGCCTGGTGGGCAGGCCGCTGCCGTCGGACGGCGCGGCGGGCCCCGGCGTCACCTCGTGCACCGGCGGCACGACGTGCATGGCCGGCGCGGCGTGCCGGGTCGGCAGGTGGTGCCCGTCCGGCCCGTCGTGCCCGTTCCGATCGTCGGACTCGTCGTACGACGCCGGCACCACCTGCACGGTCGGCGCGGGCGCCGGCCCCGCCCCGGCGCGCAGCGGCAGCGGGGTGAGCACCGAGAGCGGCTGCTCCGCGTCCACCACGGTCAGCAGCCCGGCCGGGATCCGCACGATGGTCCGCATGCCGCCGTAGGGCGAGATCTCGATGTGGCAGGCGAAGCCGTACTGCCGGGCCAGCTTGCCGGCCACCGCGAAGCCGGTCTTGGGAGGGTTGCCCAGCTCGGTGAGCAGCACCTCGGGCGGACCGGCCAGCAGACGGCGGGCGCGGCCCAGCTGGTCCTCCTCCATGCCGATGCCGCTGTCGTCGATGATCACCAGCGCGCCACGGCCGCCCTGCTGGACGGTGACCGGGATGTCGGTCTCCGGGTGCGAGTACGCGGTGGCGTTGGCGAGCAGCTCGGCGATGGCGATGGCGAGCGGCTCCGCCGCCCGGGCCACCACGGCCAGCCGGTTCTCCCGCAGGTGGTTGGCGACCTTGATCCGGGCGTAGCCGGGCACCCGGGAGAGCGCGCCGAGCACCACCTCGGCCAGCGGCGAGTCGGTCCGGGCCAGGCCGGGCCAGGCCTCGCAGAGCACCGCGATGGTCTGGATCCGGCGCAGCGCGACCTCGTTGCGGAAGTCGAGCTCCAGCAGCCGGGGGTCGTCGTTGTCGTGCTGGAGCTGCTGGACCAGGCTCTGGATCTGGTAGAGCAGCGTCTGGATCTTGGAGGTGGCACCGCGCATCGCGGCGCGGGCGGCGGCGTCGACCCGTTCGCGCTCGTCGGTGACGGCGGTGGCGGCGGCGTCAAGGACGGCCTGGAGCAGCCGCACGGCCTCGGGGCCGACGGCCTGCGGGTCCAGCGGGCCGTTGGCGGGAGCGCTGGGGTGGAGGAGCCGCAGCGAGGTGGCGCTCACCCGCTCGGCGGCGAGGTGGCCGATCTCGGCCAGCAGGGCGCGGACCTGCTCGTCGGCCTCGGCGGCCCGGCGGACGGCCGCGGCGGTGCGGTCCTCGGCCGCGCGGGCGTGCAGCTCGGCCTCGGCCGCACGGTGCTCCGCCTCGGCGGTGCGTTGGGCGGCCTCGCGGGCCCTGCCCTCCGCGGCCAGCGCCCGGGTCTCGGTGCGCTGCGCCTCCTCGGTGGCCCGGCGGGTGAGCGCCTGCGCCTCGCGGAGCTGCTGCTCGCCCCGGGCCAGCCGGCCGTCGGCGGCGCGGGCCCGTTCCTCGCCGTGGGCGGCGGCCGTCTCGGCGGCGACGGCCCGGACGAGTGCGCGGGTCCGTAAGCGGGCCAGGACACCGGCCGCCGCGAGCGCGGCGGCTGCGAGCACTGCCAGGGCGAGCAGCGCGATCTGCATCATCGAACCTCGGACGTCCTCGATCGAAGGGGGTGGGGGTGCGCCGGTGCGGGCGCGGGCGCCGGGTCAGGCCGACGCGGGGGCGTCCTGCCCGGACCGGGGCCGCGACGGGCGGCCGGCCTCCTCGTCCAGCTCCCTGGCCACCAGGGCGACCTGGCTCATGGCCTCCAGCACGTTCGGCACCTCGCTGCCGTCCAGGTGCCGGTACTCGGCGGCGACGGTGAGCACCAGCCGCTCGGGCAGGCCGAGTTCGGGGTGGCGCTGCTCGGCGATGATCCGCCGGGCGGCGTCCAGCGCCGGTGTCCCGGCCTCGTGCAGGGCGTGCGCGCGCTCGCGGACATAGCCGAGGTAGGCGATGTGGTCCCGGACGCCGGAGCGGTCCAGCACCGGGCCGTGGCCGGGGACGAAGATCTCGGCTCCGGTGGCCAGGGCCTGCTCGCAGGCGCCGATGACGTTCTCCAGCGGGCCGGCCCAGTGCGAGGGGTGGTCGCCGGGCTGCTCGGGCGTCGAGCCGAAGATCACGTCGCCGGTGAACACCGCGCGCTGGTGCGGCAGGTGGACGATCAGGTCGCCGCCGGTGTGCGCGGACGGCAGTGCGGTGATCTGGACGGGGTACTCCCCCACCCGGAGCTCCAGCTCGCCGCTGAAGACGGTCTGCGGGTGGACGGGCTCGGTCTCGGACCAGTCGAACTGGCCGAAGTGGCGCTGGAGGTAGCCGCCGAGCAGCGAGGCCGGGTCACTGCCCGTGACGAGCGCGTGCTGCTGCTTCGGGCTCGGCTCCCAGTGGATGTGGCCGAGCGCCTCGCGCGTGGCGATCACCTCGGCGTCCGGGAGCACGCCCGCGCCCCAGAGGTGGTCGCCGTTGGCGTGGGTGACGACGATCCGGTCGACGGTGACGCCGTCGGCCAGCCGTTGCCGGCTCTCGGCGAGGAACTCGGCGGCGAGGGAGGGGTCGTAGGGCGTGTCGATCCAGAGCGCGGTCCCCGGCGAGGCCAGCAGCCCGCAGTTGGCCAGCCCCCAGCCGCGCTTGGGCGGAAGCCACACGTACAGGTCCTCGGCTATCGCGCTCACGTTCGCACGGCTGATCGTCATGTGCGCGATTATGCCGATGATGTGACAGGTAGGGGAGTAAAAGGCTTGTGATTCAAGCCATTTCCTGTCCCGGACCATCCTGACCTGTCCTACTTCGCACCGGCACGGTCCGGCCCATTTCGTCTCAATGCACGGGGACGGACGGACCGGTGAACGCGGGAGGTCGGACCGGCCGACTTCCTGCTCCCGGGCTGCCTCAGAGCCGCGGATCCACGGTGCCCGGCCCCGGATCCACGGTGCCCGGCGCCCGCCCGCTGCTCAGACGGCGGGCAGGATCCGGCAGACCTCCACCGTGACGTCCACCGTGTCGAGGCCGATGACCCGGCCCTCGACGGCGGCGAATCCTTTCTCCCCGCTGCGGAACAGCGCCGCCAGCGGCGACTTCCGACCGGTGGCCGCCAGCGCCTCCACCGCCATCGCCGAACCGAAGGCGAAGACCCCGCAGACCACGATGCAGGGCGCCTGCCGGGAGGTACGGGTCACGAAGACGAAGCCGTGATCCCGGATCAGTTCGTCCGCCGCGTTGTACTGCGCCTCGAAGGTCATCCCGCCCCAGCGGGCGCGGGCCGCCTCCGGGTACTCGATGCAGAAGTCCGGGAACGCCGCGCCGAGCACGCTCGCCGAGTACCGGTTGACGCTCGGGCCGCCGATCGAGAAGGTCGGCATCCTCGGGTCCTGCGAGCCGGCCGCGACCAGCTCTATCGTCGCCTTCCGGTTGACCTTCCGCAGCAGGTCGATGAGTTGGGCTATCGCCCGCGCCTCGGCCATCGGCATGAAGAGGACGTTCCTCGGGCCCCGGCTGGTCAGCCGGCGGCCGTCCTTGGCGAAGGCGAACTCCGCCACCTCGATGCCGGGGGTGATGATCTGCACCCGGCTGTACGGCGCGAGCAGCGCGCGGAGGAAGCCGTACTGCAGAAAGAGCCGGGCGCGGGCGAGCGAGCGGGCGGCGAGAAAACCGATGACCGCCGGAACGAACCCGACCAGGACCTGAAGCAGGATCTCCATAGCATCCCCCGCACGGAAGACTCGGGCACGAACTGTCTGCCGAGAGGTGATGCCCCGTAGAACACCGGGAACTCCCGGCACTGCCGTCAACCCGGCGCCCGCCGTCGGCAATGCGCCCACTTCAGCCCTTCGGGTGAAGACCCGTGCCTCGCCACGGACGGCCTGCGGGGCAGGCCTCCCCCGGCCCGCCCGTCATCCGTCCAGCCGCTTGACGAACTTCCGCTCGCTCGCGCAGCGCTCGTACCCGAGCCACTCGTTGATGGCGAGCATCGGCGCGTTGGTCGCGTCGTTGCTGGTGTACGCCCGCCGGTAGCCCGCCGCCTGCGCCCGGCGCAGCGACTCCAGCTTGGCGAGCTTGGTCAGGCCCCGCCCCCGGAAGTCCCGCCGGCAGGCCGAGAACGCCGACCAGTAGCGGTCCGCGCCGTCCGTCTGCACCGCGCTGAACGCGACCGGCTCGCCGTCCAGGACGGCGACCGTCGTCAGCTCGCGGTCGAGGTCCGGGCGGGCCCAGTCGCCGTGGAGGAACTCCTCGTAGTCGGCGGCGTCCATCGCGACCTCGCCCGGCTCGTCGCGGATCGCGTCCGCCTCGATGACGAAGATCGGGTACGGGTCCTCCACCCACTCGCTCGCGGGGCGCAGCTCGACACCGGCCGGCAGGTCGGGGGCGGCCGGGAGCGGCAGCGACAGGTCGCGGCGGGCGAAGTGGGCCGTCCGGCCGGCGGTGAAGCCGCGGTTCGCGGCGAACTCCAGCGCGCCCGGCTCCTCGTCCACCCAGCTGTGCACCTCGGCGACGCCGAGCCCGGCCAGGTACGCCTCGGCCTCGGCCAGCAGCGCCGTGAACGCACCCCGCCGCCGGTACGCCGGCAGGATGCTGCCGTTGGCGTAGCCGACGCCCCGGGTCGTCGTGCCGGTGACCAGGCCGCAGCGCAGTGCGCCGACCACCCGGCCGTCGAGCTCGGCCACCAGGGTGCGGTGGTGCTGCCCGGCCGGGAGGTTGGCGTCCATCCAGACGAACACCTCGGGGGTGAGCACCAGGTGCTCGCGCCCCGCGCTGTGGGCGGCGGCCACGGCCCCGGCGTCGGCCGGGCGGAAGTTACGGATCGTCAGAGTCGTCATAGGTGCGCCACGGTAGCCCGCCGCGGCCCCGGCCCGCCTCCGATTTACCGCCCCCACCTGCGGTTCCGTGGCGGGGAGGGGGTCGGGGTCGGTCACCACCGGGCCGGCAAGCTCAAATAATGCTCTGAGATGACCGGGTGAGGCTTGGCAGTCGCCGCGTCCGGGGACACCCTCAGCAACACAGCCCGGTCCCGCCCTGGCGACGACGCCCGCGCCGGCCGACGGCTTCCCACCCAGCCCTCCGAAGGGGGCGCACCGATGACCTCCCCTGCCGTGAAAGCGCCCGTCAAGGGCACCACACCCGACCGGGTCACCGCCGCCACGGCCACCGCCACGGCCACCTCCGCGGCCACCTCCGCGCAGGTCGGCACGCTCGGCGTCGGCCTCGGCTGGCGCAGCGAGATCGACATCGTGGTCGAGCGCCAGCCGGGCCTGGACTGGGTCGAGGTGGTCGCGGAGAACGTCTGCGCCGGCCACCTGCCGGAGTCGCTGCGGATCCTGCGGGAGCGCGGCGTCACCGTGGTCCCGCACGGCGTCTCGCTCGGCCTGGGCGGCGCCGACCGGCCCGACCCGGCCCGCCTCGCCAGGCTCGCCGAGACCGCCGACGCGCTCGGCTCGCCACTGGTCACCGAGCACCTGGCGTTCGTCCGGGCCGGCGGCCTGGAGGCCGGGCACCTGCTGCCGGTACCGCGCTCGCGCGACGCTCTCGCGGTGATCGCCGAGAACGTCCGGATCGCGCAGGACCAGCTGCCGGTGCCGCTGGCACTGGAGAACATCGCCGCCCAGCTGGCCTGGCCGGACGACGAGCTGACCGAGGGGCAGTTCCTCGCCGAGCTGGTCGAGCGGACCGGTGTCCGGCTGCTGATCGACGTCGCCAACCTGCACACCAACCGGGTCAACCTCGGCGTGGACCCGGCCGCCGAGCTGGACCGCCTGCCGCTGGAGGCGCTCGCCTACGTCCACGTGGCGGGCGGGCGGCTGGTCGACGGCGTCTGGCACGACACGCACGCGCACCCCGTCACCGAGCCGGTGCTGGAGGTGCTGGCCGAGCTGTGCGCGCGGGTCGCGCCGCCCGGCGTCCTGCTGGAGCGGGACGCGAACTTCCCGCCGCCCGGGGAGCTGGCCGCCGAACTGGACGCCGTCCGGCGCGTGCTGGAAGGGGCCCGGCGACCGTGACGACACCGGAGGACAGCGAGCTCGCCGCCGCCCGCGCCCGACTGGCCGAGCGCCAGGAGGCCCTGCTGGCCGCCCTGGTGGCGGGCGGGCCGGTCCCGCCGGGCTTCGACGAGGCCCAGGTCCACGCCCAGGCACTGGGCCTGGCCCACAAGCGCAGGGACACCGCGGCCAAGGTGGCCCCGGAGCTGCCCCGGCTGCTCGGGCCGCAGTACGGGCCGCTGTTCCTCGCCTTCGCGCGCCGCCACCCGCAGACCGGCGGGTACCGCGCCGACGCCCGCGCCTTCGCCGCGTGGGCGCTGGCCAACACCTCGGCCTACGGCCCCGGGGAGGGGCTCGGCCCGGAACAGCGGCGGGCCCTGGAGCTGTGGCTCCGCGGCCCCGCCCCGGAGCCGGTGCCCGGCCCGCTCACCCGCCTGCGCCGGGCGCTGCTGCCCGCCCGCCGGCACCACTGACCCGCTCTCCGCTTCGTTCACCATCCGGGGGAATCCGCCCATGTGGCACAACACGTACTTCCTCGTACCAGCCGTCCTGCTGGTCGCCGCCGCGCTCTACGCACCGCAGACCAAGCAGGCGGCCCAGAGGGTCCCGCAGGCCAAGGGCCTGCCCGGGCGCGGGCTGCCGCTGCTCGACACCGCCTTCCTCTCCGGCGGGCCCGGCCGGGTCTTCGACACCGCGTTCGTCCGGATGCACCAGTCGGGCCGGGTCGTCGTCAACCGGGACGGCCTGGTCACGCTGACCGGCGGCCGGCCGTACGACTCCGTCGAAGAGGCGATCATCGAGGCGCTCGGCCCGACCGGGCAGCGCGAGCTGGCCCCGCTGCGGCGCGCGGTGATGCGCTCGGCCGCCGTCCAGAAGCTGGGCGACGGGCTCGCCCACCGCGGGCTGCTGCGCAACCCCGTCCTGCTGCGCCGGGCCAAGGTGGCGCGCCGACCGCTCTGGCTGGCCCTGCTGGTCGTGGTGCTGAGCACCGTCCTCGCCTACGTCCTGGACAACGGCGAAGCGGACCGCCCGGCGCTCTGGATCCCGGCGGTCCTGCTGATCGTCGGACTGGCGTCAGTGATCGTCTCCTGGCCGCTCAAGGGCCGGATCACGCCCGCCGGACGCCGCCAGCTCGCCCTGATGGACACCGGCAAGCCGTGGACGCCAGCCGACGCCGTGACACCCCTGGCGACCGGCGCCGCGCTGCTCGGCGCGATCGCGCTCGGCGGGCTGGCCGCGTCCGGGCTGGAGGACGCGGAGCTCCAGGAGGCGATGCTCGCCGCCGCGGCGGCCGAGGAGGAGGCCGCCAGGGTGGCCGCCGGCATGGCCTCCTCCACGGCGTCGTCCTCCTCCGGCTCCTCCTCCAACCCGGCCACCTGGTGCGGCGCCTCGTCCGACTCCGGCTCCTCCGGTTCGGGCTGTGGCTCCTCCTCCGGTTCGGGCTGCGGCTCCTCCTCCGGCAGCTGTGGCTCGTCCTCTTCGTCCGGTTGCGGCTCCAGCTCCAGCAGCTGCGGCTCCTCGTCCTCCTCCAGCTGCGGTTCCAGCTGCGGCGGAGGCAGCTCCTGCAGCTCGTAGGGTCCGGCCTCGAACTCCCACCGGCCTCCCGAGTCACAGTTCGGTATCGCGGTCCGGGAATCCGTTCCGCCCGGAGTGAAGGCGGGTCTACAACAAGCCCATGTGGTTGCTCTTCCTGATCCCGGCCTGCGCCGCCGCGGTGCTCTCCTGCATCCGGCTGGTCCGGATGGCCGCCACCGCCGACGCGCTCGCCGACCAGGAGGGCCCCCGACCGCCCGAGGCGGTCGGGATCGGCCTGTACGAGACGGCGTACCTGGCGGGCGGACCGGACCGGGTGGTCGAACTGGCACTCGTCCTGATGGCCTCCCGGGGCCGGCTGCACCTCGCCCACACCGGCTGGACCACCGTGGTCGACCCGAGGGGCCGCAGCCGGCTGGAGCGGGCCGTCATCACCACCGTCGGCCCGGACGGCCAGTGCCGCACCGACGACCTGCGCCGGGCGATGGCCGCCCACCCGACCGTGCTGGAGATCGGCGGCCGGCTCGCCCTGACCGGCCTGGCCACCCCGGCACCGGTCCAGCAGAGCACCGTCCTGGTGATCCGGCAGGTCCGGCACGCGCTGCTGCTCTCGCTGGCCCTGATGGCCGGCGCCGTGGCCGTCGGCGGCCTCTCGGACGGTGACGCGCTGGCGCCGCTCGCCTGGTTCTCGCTGCCCCTGGTCCTCACCGCGGGCACCCTGCTGATGGCCCGGGTCGACGTCTACCCGTACACCCGCTGGGCCTCCCCCGTCGGCCAGGAGGTCCTGCGCGAGGTCCGTCCGCCCCGCCAGCACGGCCTCGGCGACGACGACGAGCGCGAACTGCTCACCGCCGTCGCCATGATCGGCCCCGCCGCCGTCCCGGACCCGCGCCTGCGCGCGGCCCTGCGCCACCGGCACTGACCGGAAACCCGGTGCGCCGCCCGGCCTCCCCCGGCAGACTCGCGGCATGAAGCGAACCCCGGGCCCCGCCTCGCCCGTCCCCGCCCTCGACCTGGCCGTACGGGACGGCGGGCTGGTCCGGCTGCGCCGCTCGCTGCCGGGCGCCGACCGCCTGGAGGGCTTCGTCGTCGGCACCGGCCCGGTCTGGACCCTGCTCGCCAACTGCACCGACCACCGCCTCGACGGCTGGACGGCCGTCCGCACCGCCGACCTGCGCAAGGTCCGCCGGATCGGCGACGAGGACGGGCTGACCGTCCGCGCGCTGCGCCGGCGCGGCGACTGGCCGGTCCGCCCGCCGGCCGGCGACCTGCCGCTGGACGACCTGCCGGGCCTGGCCGAGGCGGCGAGCCGGGCGTACGGGCTCATCGCGCTGCACACCGAGGAGAGCGCACCGGACGTCTGCTGGGTCGGCGCCGTGACCGGCGTGCGCCCGAAGTCGCTGCGCCTGCACCGGGTCGACACCGAGGCGCGCTGGTACGACGAGCCGGTGAAGTTCCGGCTGGACCGGATCACCCGGATCGACCTCGGCACCCACTACACCGCGGTCCTGCGCGAGTTCGCGGGCGAGCGCCCCTGAGGACCGCCGCAAACGCCGGGGGGTCACCGGACACGCCGGGGTCACGGGACTCGCCGGGTCACCGGAAGCGCCGAGGGCCGGCTCCCCCTTCCCGGGGGAACCGGCCCTCGCTCGGCCGGGCTCAGACCAGGCCGGCCAGCAGCTCGCTCACCGGCTTGCGGCGGCCGGTGAAGAACGGCACCTCCTCGCGGACGTGCAGCCGGGCGCGGGACGGGCGCAGGTCGCGCATCAGGTCGACGATCCGGTGCAGCTCGTCCGCCTCGAAGGCGAGCAGCCACTCGTAGTCGCCGAGCGCGAACGAGGCCACCGTGTTGGCCCGCACGTCCGGGTAGCCGCGCGCCATCTGGCCGTGCTCGGCGAGCATCGCGCGCCGCTCGGCGTCCGGCAGCAGGTACCACTCGTAGGAGCGGACGAACGGGTAGACGCAGACGTAGTCGCGCGGGCGCTCGTCGGCGAGGAACGCCGGGATGTGCGACTTGTTGAACTCGGCCGGGCGGTGCAGCGCCATGTTCGACCAGACGGGCTCCAGCTCACGGCCCAGAGCGGTGCGGCGGAAGCGGTTGTACGCCTCCTGGAGGTCGTCCGAGTCCTCCGCGTGCCACCAGACCAGGATGTCGGCGTCCGCCCGCAGACCGGACACGTCGTAGGTGCCGCGCACCGTGACGTCCTTCGCGGCGAGCTGGGCGAACAGCTCGTCCACCTCGGCGGCCAGCGCGGTGCGGTCCTCGGGCAGCGCGCCCTTGAGCTTGAACACCGACCACATGGTGTAGCGGATGACCTGGTTCAGGTCGCGCGCCTTCTTCTTCTCGGGCTGCTGCTCCGGCTGCTGCTCAACGGTCTCAGTCATGCGCCCATTGTCCTCTCCGTGACGTTCTCCCCGGTCAGCGGGGTCAACACTTTGTCGAGCGCGTCGACGGCCGTCCGCGCGCTCGCGATGCACGCCGGGATGCCCACCCCGTCGTACGCGGCCCCGCAGAGCGCCAGCCCGCCCACCCGGCCGGCCGCCGCCCGGATCCGCGCCACCCGGTCGAGGTGGCCGACCGGGTACTGCGGCAGGCCGGCCCGCCAGCGGGTGACGGCGGTGTCGTACGGCCGGGCGGTCAGGCCGATCGCCTCGCCCAGGTCGGCCAGCGACTGCGCCACCAGCTCCTCGTCCGACAGGTCCAACGCCTGCTCCTCGTGCAACCGCCCCAGCGAGGTCCGCAGCATGAAGGTGTCCGGGGCCGAACGCTCCAACCAGCCCCACTTGTTGGAGGAGAAGGTGGACGCCTTGATCCGGCGGCCGTCCACCGGCGGCACCAGGAATCCGCTGCCGGCCGGCGGCTCCGGCAGGTCGGCCCGCCGGAACGCCAGGGTGACCAGCGCCATCCCCGCGTACTCGACGCCGTCGAGCTCGGCGGCCGCCCCCGGCGCGTCTGTGCGCAGCAGCCGGGCGGCGGCGGGCGCGGGCACGGCCAGCACCACGGCGTCCGCGTGCAGCGTCGCGCCGTCGCCGGTCACCACTCGCCAGCCGTCGGCGGTGCGCCGCAGCTCCGCCACGGCGGTCCGGGTCCGCAGCTCGACGCCGGCGTCGGCACAGGCCGCGGCGACCGCCACGGGCAGGGTGCCGATACCGCCGCGCAGGCCCTGGAAGACGGGGGTCGAGACGGTCTGCGGCCGGGTGGCCAGCTCGTGCACGCCCTCGACCAGCGAGCCGCCGCCACGGGCGATCGCCAGCAGCTGCGGCACGGCGGCGCGCAGCGAGATCTCGTCCGCGTGCCCGGCGTAGACGCCGCCCAGCAGCGGCTCGACCAGCCGGTCCACCACCTCGCGGCCGAGCCGGTCGGCGACGTAGCGCCCGATCGCGACGTCGTCCGCGACACCCTCGCCGGTGCCTTCGTGCCGGGCCCGTTCCAGCCCCTCGGCGGTCAGCACCCCGGACTTCGCGAGCGCCTCCAGGTCACCGGGGACGCCCATCACCTGCCCGCCCGGCAGCGGCCGCAGGGCGCCGCGCGTCCAGATCGCGGCCTTGGCGGTGGTCGGCGGCTCCAGCTCCGCGCCCAGCCCGACCGCCCGCGCCAGCTCGACCGCCTCCGGCCGCCGGGCCAGCATCGACTCGGCCCCGAGGTCCACCGGGACCCCGCCGACCTCGCCGCCCGACAGCTTCCCGCCGAGCCGCTCGGACGCCTCCAACAGCGTCACCCGGGCCCGCGCGGGCCCGCCTGCCGCCCCGCTGAGAAACGCGGCAGCGGCCAGCCCCGCGATACCGCCACCGATCACCACGACCTGTGCTTGCGCCATGTCCGCAGTCTCGCAGGTCCTTACATCCCCGCCTCAGTCCGCCCGCCCGGGCGCTTCGCCGCCGGCACGAGCGCGTCGAGGTCGATGTCCACGGGGAACGGCACGGGCCGCTGCAGCCGCCCCCGGAAGATCCCGGCGGGGGCGTAGGACGAGGTGGCGGCGTCGAGCTCGTAGGCGTGCACGACCGGCCGCCCGTCCTCGTCCTCGATCACCCAGTAGTGCGGGATGCCGGCCTCGGCGTACTTGCGCACCTTGACGGTGCGGTCGCGGTGCGCGGACTCCGGGGAGACCACCTCGACGACGAGCGAGACCTCGTCGGGCGTGAACTGAGTTCGCTCGGGGTCGTACTCGGCGGTGGTGACGAGCACGTCGGGCTCCGGCCGGTTCCGCCGGTCCAGCTTGATCGTCATCTCCCGTCCCGCACGACTGCCCGGCGGGATCTGGGCCCGCAACGCGACGACCAGGTCGGTGACGAGCTCACCGTGCCACCAACGCTGCGGGGGCAGCCGGAAGACCAGTGCTCCGTCGATCAGTTCGGTGTGCCGCGGCGCCTGCGGCAGGTGGTCGAGGTCCTCGGCGATCCACCCCTCGTCCCGGGGCGGGTACATCCAGCCCGGCAGCTCGCTCATGGGCCCAAGGTAGCGTCTGGGGCGACCGGCGAAGGGGCTCGGATGTATCTGCAGGGTGAGGCGGTCCGCTGCGTTGACGACAGCGACTGGCCGTACATCGTGGAGGTCCGGTTCACGGACGTGGACGGGCGGCAGTGGGCGGTGGTCGACAAGATCGTGATGTTCGGGACCGGCACCCTGTCCGAGGAGCAGTTCGACGCCGGCTTCCCGTACCCGGCGGCGGTCGGCGTCCCCTGCCGGGTCCTCGGCTCCCCCGCCGTCGGCGAGGACGACGAGGTGGTCACCGTCGCCGTCCTGCCCGAGCGCGGCCACGGGCCCGAGGTCCGGGTGCGGCGGCGGCAGCTCGACGCGGCGGAGCCCGTCCTGGTGAGCGCGTGCCTGGCCGGGGTGCCGTGCCGGTACGACGGACGGGCGAGGACGTCGGAGGCGGCGGTCGGGCTGGTCGAGGACGGGCGGGCGGTGGTGGTCTGTCCGGAGGTTGCCGGCGGGCTGGCGACGCCGCGGCCCGCGGCGGAGATCGTCGGCGGCGACGGCGCGGACGTGCTGGACGGACGGGCCCGGGTGGTGGACGCGACGGGGGCGGACTGCACGGAGGCGTTCCTGGACGGGGCGCGGCAGGCGTTGGCCGCCGCCGAGGCGGCCGGGGCGCGGCGGGCGTTGCTGATGGCGCGCAGTCCGTCGTGCGGGTGCGGGCAGGTCTACGACGGGAGCTTCGGCGGGACGCTGCGGGCCGGCGACGGGGTGACGGCGGCGCTGCTGCGGCGGGCGGGTGTCGTGGTGACGGCGGGGCAGGCCGGGTAGCGCCTTGTCCGGGCCGCCGCCGAGCCGTGACCGACTTGCGATCTCCCGGGCGGGTCCGGCCGGCCGTCTTCTCCGTCCAATGGTCCGGACGCCCGGATCGCGGCGCCGGACAAGGGACTTGGGGAGGGCTCGATCGTGGTGCGAGGACGGCGCGGGGCGGGGTACCGAGCGGGGGTGGCGGCCGCGGCGCTCGCGGCCGCGGTGTTGGCCGGGGGGTGCGGCGCCGGCTCCGGGCGGGGCGAGGACGGTGCGGCGGCAGTGGCCAAGCAGGACGCGCCAGCCCCGGCGGCGGACGGGGCCGCGGCAGGCGCGCCCGCAGTGGGCGGGGCCGCGCCCGCACCGCCTTCGGCCACCGCGAAGCCCGGGTCGCCGGCCACCGGCGGGGCGGGGCAGCCGGGCTCCGTGACGGTCGCCGACACCCGGCTGATCGCGTACACGGCGCAGCTGTCGGTGCGGACGAAGGACGTCGCCGCGGCGCTCACGAAGGCACGCGGGCTGGCGGCCTCCGCCGGCGGCTACGTCAGCGCCGAGACGGTGAGCGGCGGGGGCGAGGACGCCGCCGGGCAGAGCGGCCAGATCACCGTCAAGGTGCCGTCCGCGACCTTCCAGCAGACCCTGGAGCAGCTCTCCGCGCTCGGCGAGGTGCTGTCGCGCAGGAGCCAGGCGGACGACCTGACCCAGCAGGTGGCGGACGTGTCGAGCCGGGTGCAGACCCAGCAGGCGAGCGTGGACCGGGTGCGGGCGCTGATGGCCCAGGCGAAGACGCTGGGCGAGATCACCAGTCTGGAGGGCGAATTGAGCCGCCGCGAGGCGGACCTGGAGTCGCTGCAGAAGCAGCTGAAGGAGCTGTCGGCCCGGACCTCCCTCTCCACCGTCACCCTCGACGTGCGGCGCGAGGCCGGTCCCGTCCCCGCCGGGGCGCCGGACAAGGGGAAGGACGAGGGGTTCTGGGCGTCGGTCGGCTCGGCGCTGGGCGGCGGCTGGAACGCGCTGGTCACGATCGTCCGGGCGGTCGCCGTGGCGATCGCCGCGGTGACGCCGTTCCTGCTGGTGCTGGGCCCGGCCGCGCTGGTGTTCTGGCTGGTCCGCCGGCGCCGGTCGCCCGGGCCGGCCCCCGTGGTGCCGCCGGTCCCGGCCCACCTGCCGCACCGGCCGGAACCGGAGGAGGAACGGGAACCGCAGGAGGACTGAGCGGCCGCACGGCGGCGGGCCCCCTCCCGCGGAAGGGGGCCCGCCGCCGTGCGGCCCGTGGCCGTGACGTCCGCCGCCCGTGGCGGACGGCGCCGGGGTCAGCGCGCGCTGGCCTCGTGGACGAACGCGACCAGCCGGCTGAGCGCGTCCGGGTCCATGCTGGGCAGCACGCCGTGGCCGAGGTTGAAGATGTGGCCGCTGGTGCCGAGCGCCTGGGCGGCGTGGAGCACCTCGCGGGCCTTGGTCTCGACGGCCTTGGTGGGCGCGAAGAGCACGGCCGGGTCGAGGTTGCCCTGGAGCCCCTTGCCCGGGCCGACCCGCTCGGCGGCGACGTTCAGCGGCACCCGCCAGTCGACGCCGACGATGTCGGCGCCCGCCTGGCCCATCAGGCCGAGCAGCTCGCCGGTGCCGACGCCGAAGTGGATCCGCGGCACGCCGTAGCCGGCGACGGCGTCGAACACCTTGGTGCTGGCCGGCATCACGGAGCGGCGGTAGTCGTCCGGGGCGAGCGAGCCGACCCAGGAGTCGAACAGCTGGACGGCGGAGGCGCCGGCCTCGATCTGCACCTTGAGGAAGGCCGAGGTGATGTCGGCGAGCCGGTCGACCAGGGCGGCCCACAGCTCGGGCTGCCCGTACATCATGGCCTTGGTGTTCTCGTGGTTCTTGGACGGGCCGCCCTCGACCAGGTAGCTGGCGAGCGTGTAGGGGGCGCCGGCGAAGCCGATCAACGGGGTGGAGCCGAGCTCGTCGACGAGCAGGCCGACCGCCTCGGTGATGTAGGGGACGTCGTCGGGCTCCAGCGGGCGGAGCCGCTGGAGGTCCTCGGCGGTGCGGATCGGGTCGGCGATCACGGGGCCGATGCCGGGCTTGATGTCGACGTCGATGCCGATGGCCTTGAGCGGCACCACGATGTCGCTGAAGAAGATCGCCGCGTCCACCTTGTGCCGGCGCACCGGCTGGAGGGTGATCTCCTTGACCAGCTCGGGCCGCATGCAGGACTCCAGCATGGGGATGCCCTCGCGGACCTTCAGGTACTCGGGCAGCGAGCGGCCCGCCTGGCGCATGAACCACACCGGGGTGTGCGGCACCGGCTCGTGCCGGCACGCCCGCAGGAACGCGGAGTCGTGCGCGGCGCCGCGGCGCGCGGGGGACTGCTGACCGGGGGCGGCGCCGGCCTGGGGGGCTGCCGCGGTGTCTGCCGTTGTCTCGCTCACGGTTCAAATCTTCGCACGCGCTCCGGACCGGACTCCCCGGGCAGGCTCGTCGGTTCCTCCAAGATCTGCCCGGTTTGCCGGTCCCGGCACGCCGCACAGGCGGAAGTTACGGCGATTACCCGGGTTTTCGACCTAGTCTTCGGGTCATGGCAGCGGTCGGCGGGCACCCCGCACAGGGTGGCGGAACAGGTGGCGGAACGAATCGGGAGGCGGCGCCGAGCGAGTTCCGGGCCGCGGTCGAGGCGCTGACGGAGGCGCGGCTGCGCCCCGAGCTCGAACTCTCCTCCGCCCCGGCGCCGCGCCGGCTCGCCCCGCACGCCTTCGCGCTGACCGCCTCGGTGGAGGTGGACGGCGAGGAGCTGGCCGACGGCCGGCTGGTGCTGCTGTACGACCCGGCCGGGCAGGAGGCCTGGAACGGCGACTTCCGCGTGGTGACCATGACCCGGGCGGAGCTGGAGCCGGAGATGGCCGGCGACCCGATGCTCTCCGAGGTCGGCTGGGCCTGGCTGCTGGACGCCCTGCAGGCGCACGGCGCCGGGTACGCGGAACCGTCCGGGACGGTGACCAGGTGCGCCTCGCAGTACTTCGGCGCGCTGGCGGACCGCCCGTCGTCCACCGAGATCGAGATCCGGGCGTCCTGGACGCCGGCCGACGGCCGCTTCGAACGGCACCTCGCGGCCTGGGGGGACCTGCTCTGCATCAGCGCCGGCCTGCCGCCGGCCGCCCCGGCGCAGCAGCAGGCGCCCGACGCCCCGTCACTCGGCGGGGTGGTCCCGATGCCCGCCCGCCGGCGCCCGCGTTCGCACTGACGAGTGGCGTCCGGGCCGGTCGGCCCCGGCACGTCCGACGCCACCCCCAGGGCTGACGGAGTGTGACTTCAGACCCGCTCTGCGTCAATGCCCGGTCAAAACCGACCGATCTGCGATGAATCTGATCGATTTTTGTGCGAATTCGAGGCATGTCGCATCAGTCGTCTGCGCGATTTGTCCGTATTGTTACTCACTAGATCGTGATCTTTCGCTAAAGCCGGGCACGGTTGCTGCCGAAGCAGACTGTGACCCTTTCCAAACGCGGAACACTCCGACCGCCCCCATCGGGGTTCCGTCCGCCACTCCCCGCAGGAGGCCTGGTGTCGGTCCTTCTTGAGCACCCCGCAAACGTGGTCGCCTACCGCCCGACCAAGCCCACCGCCATGGTGGTCATCGCCGATCCCCGTGTCCGAAACACCGTCACCCGGCACCTCTGGGCGCTCGGCGTCCGTGACGTGATCGAGGTGTCCTCGATCGCCGAGGCCCGCCCCCGGGTCTCCACCCCGCGCGACATCTGCGTCGCCGACGTCCACCTCCCGGACGGCTCCGGGCTGACCATCCTGGCCGAGACCCGCGCCGCGGGCTGGCCAAACGGCCTGGCCCTCTCGGCCGCCGACGACATCGGCGCGGTCCGCAGCGCGCTGGCCGGCGGCGTCAAGGGCTACGTGGTCACCGGAACCCGGACCAACGTCGCCATGCCCGGCCGCCCCGGACTGCCGATCGGTGCCGGCGGCCTGGCCGGCCGGATGCGCCGCCCCGGCATGCCGGGCGTGCCGGGTGCGGCCGGTGCTCCGGGTGCGCCCGGAGCTCCTGGCGCACCCGGAGCCCAGCAGGCCGCGTACCGGGAGCTCTCCGGCCGCGAGGTCGAGGTGCTGCGCCTGGTCGCCGAGGGCCAGTCCAACAAGGCGATCGGCGTCGCGATGGGCCTCTCCGCGCTCACCGTGAAGAGCCACCTCGCCCGCATCGCCCGCAAGCTGGGCACCGGCGACCGGGCCGGCATGGTCGCGGTCGCGCTGCGCACCGGCATCATTCACTGACCCGTCGTGGGGCCGCTGCGGCGGCCCAGGAGGAACGTTCCTCCTGGGCCGCCGCAGCGGCTTGCGCACAGTCGTCACGGTGAGCGGGCCGTCACCTCCCGAGCGGCACGGCCCCCGGGAGGCGGCCGGGTGACGGCGCTGTCATATTCACCGACCCGGTCTGACCAGTCCGACAACACTCCCGGTAGCGAGGTCCGTCGTACCCTTGGTGAGTGACCGACGCCGTAGCAGCCATCCCAGAAGAAGCAGCCCCGGTCCCGCTCCTCGAACCGAAGGAGGGGATCCCGCCAGTCGTGGCGGACGAGCGGGCGCTGGCCGCCGTCGTCGCCGCCTTCGCCGCGGGTACCGGGCCGGTCGCCGTCGATGCCGAGCGGGCCTCCGGCTACCGCTACGGCCAGCGGGCGTACCTCATCCAGCTCCGCCGCGCGGGCGCCGGTACCGCGCTGATCGACCCGATCGCCTGCCCCGACCTCAGCGGGCTGGGCGCGGCCCTCGCGGACACCGAATGGGTGGTCCACGCGGCCACCCAGGACCTGCCCTGCCTGGCCGAGGTCGGCATGCGCCCCCAGCGCCTCTTCGACACCGAGCTGGCCGGCCGGATCGCCGGCTTCGCCCGGGTCGGCCTCGGGCCGATGACCGAGAGCGTGCTCGGGCTGAGCCTGGCCAAGGAGCACTCGGCGGTCGACTGGTCCACCCGTCCGCTGCCCGAGCCGTGGCTGCGCTACGCCGCCCTGGACGTCGAGGTGCTGGTCGAGCTGCGCGACGCACTCGAACAGGAGCTGGACGCCCAGGGCAAGCTCGGCTGGGCGCTGGAGGAGTTCGCCGCGATCGTCGCCGCGCCCCGCCCGGCGCCGCGCACCGACCCCTGGCGCCGCACCTCGCAGCTGCACAAGGTCCGCCGTCGCCGCCAGCTCGCCGTGGTGCGCGAACTCTGGCTCACCCGGGACCGGCTGGCGCAGGAGCGGGACGTCTCGCCGGGCCGGGTGCTGCCGGACGCCGCGATCGTCAACGCCGCGCTCGCCATGCCGCTCAACGTCGCCGCCCTGCAGGCCGTCCAGGGCTTCGGGCCGCGCGTCCACCGCCGCCAGCTGGAGCAGTGGCTGGCGGCCGTGCAGCGCGGCCGGGAGGTCCCGGAGAACCAGTTGCCGCCGGCCTCCGCGCCGCACGACGGCCCGCCGCCGCCGCGCGCCTGGGCCGAGAAGGACCCGGTCGCGGCCGCCCGGCTCTCCGGGGCGCGGGCCGCGGTGAGCGAGCTGGCGGAGGCGCGGAACCTGCCGGCCGAGAACCTGATCACCCCGGACCTCGTCCGCCGGGTCTCCTGGGAGCCGCCGGCCGAGGCGAGCGCCGAGAACGTGGCCGCCGCGCTGCGCCGGCTCGGCGCCCGGCAGTGGCAGGTCGACCTGGTCGCACCGGTGGTCGCCGCCGCCTTCGCCAAGGCCGCGGTGGAGCAGGACTGACGCGGTGCCGCCGGGAGACCGGGAGGCACGACACGAAAGGGGACGCCGTCCGACGTCGGCGTCCCCTTCGTCGTACCCGGACGGGGGACGTGTCGCGGGACACACGCGGTGATCGGGCCGCCGGGCCTGGGCAGGTTGGTTACCGGCGGGTAGCATGGCGGGGAAGCGGCGCCGCTCACGTCCTCTCTGCGACGGACGGCGGCAGCCTGCCCACCTCAATCTGTTGGTCCCTGGGAGGAGAGCCCCCGTGCCTCGTACCGCGAGGGACGTCGTCTTCGTCGATGGCGTCCGCACCCCGTTCGGCAAGGCCGGCCCGAAGGGCATCTACCACGAGACGCGCGCCGACGACCTCGTCGTCAAGTGCATCCGGGAGCTCGTGCGCCGTAACCCCAACCTGCCCGTCGAGCGGATCGACGAGGTCGCCGTCGCGGCCACCACGCAGATCGGCGACCAGGGTCTGACGATCGGCCGCACCGCCGCCCTGCTGGCCGGGCTGCCGAAGTCCGTCCCGGGCTACTCGATCGACCGCATGTGCGCCGGCGCGCTGACCGCCGTCACCGCGACCGCCAGCGGCATCGCCTTCGGCGCGTACGACATCGCCGTGGCCGGCGGCGTCGAGCACATGGGCCGCCACCCGATGGGCGAGGGCGTCGACCCGAACCCGCGCTTCGTCTCCGAGAAGCTCGTCGACGAGTCCGCCCTGTTCATGGGCATGACCGCGGAGAACCTGCACGACCGGTTCCCGCACATCACCAAGGAGCGCTGCGACGCCTACGCCGTGCGCTCGCAGGAGAAGGCCGCCAAGGCGTACGCCAACGGCGACATCCAGCCGGACCTGGTGCCGATCTCGATCCGCAACACCAACCCCGAGGTCGGCGAGACCGGCTGGGGCCTGGCCACCGTGGACGAGCCGCTGCGCCCGGGCACCACGATGGAGAACCTGGCGGGCCTCAAGACCCCGTTCCGCCCGCACGGCAACATCACCGCGGGCAACTCGGCCGGCCTGAACGACGGCGCCACCGCGTCGCTGCTGGCCGCCGAGGACGTCGCCGAGGAGCTCGGCCTCCCGGTCAAGATGCGCATGGTCTCCTACGCCTTCGCGGGCGTCGAGCCCGAGGTCATGGGCATCGGCCCGGTGCCGGCCACCGAGAAGGCGCTCGCCAAGGCCGGTCTCACGATCGACGACATCCAGGCCTTCGAGGTCAACGAGGCCTTCGCCGTCCAGGTGCTGGCCTTCCTGGACCACTACGGCATCGCGGACGACGACGAGCGGGTCAACCCGTTCGGCGGCGCGATCGCCTTCGGCCACCCGCTGGCCTCCTCCGGCGTGCGCCTGATGAACCAGCTGGCCCGCCGCTTCGAGCAGCGCCCGGACGTCCGCTACGGCCTCACCACGATGTGCATCGGCTTCGGCATGGGCGGCACCATCATCTGGGAGAACCCCCACTTCGAGGGTGGTAAGTGACCATGAGCACCACGACTGAACTGCTCCAGCACGGCGCCGCCCTGTTCCCGGGCGAGGTCGTCACGACCGCGCACGTGCGCCACCTGGACCTGCCGCTCCAGGCCGGCAAGCTGGCCCTGATCACCCTGGACAACGGCTTCGACCACACCAAGCCGACCACCTTCGGCCCGGGCTCGCTGCTGAAGCTGTCCGTCGCGCTGGACCAGGTCGAGGCCGAGGCCGCCGAGGGCAAGATCGTCGGTGTCGCGATCACCGGCAAGCCGTTCATCTTCGCGGTCGGCGCCGACCTCAAGGGCGTCGAGATCCTCAAGGAGCACGCCGACGCGCTCGCCATCGGCAAGGGCGGTCACGACGTCTTCAAGCGGATCGCCGCGCTGCCCGTCCCCTCCTTCGCCTTCTACAACGGCGCGGCGATGGGCGGCGGCGTCGAGGTCGGCCTGCACGCCACCTACCGCACCGTCAGCGCGGGCGTTCCGGCGTTCTCGCTGCCCGAGGTCTTCCTGGGCCTCGTCCCCGGCTGGGGCGGCTGCACCATCCTGCCGAACCTGATCGGCCCCTCGAAGGCGATCAAGGTCATCATCGAGAACTCGATGAGCCAGAACAAGCAGCTCAAGGGCAAGGACGTCTTCGAGCTCGGCATCGCCGACGCGATCTTCGAGCCGGCCGACTTCCTGGAGCAGTCGCTGCTCTGGGCCGCCAAGGTGCTCAAGGGCGACGTCGTCGTCGAGCGCGAGGAGATCGACCGCGGCAAGGCCTGGGACGACGCCGTCGCCTGGGGCCGCCTGGTCGCCGACGCCAAGGTGCACGGCGCCGCGCCGGCCGCCTACAAGGCGCTGGACATCATCCAGCAGGTCAAGGACCAGGACCTCCAGGCCGGCTTCGACGCCGAGGACGCGGCCCTGGCCGACCTCATCATGAGCGGCGAGCTGCGCAGCGGCATCTACGCCTTCAACCTGGTGCAGCGCCGGGCCAAGCGCCCGTTCGGTGCCCCGGACAAGTCGCTGGCCCGCCCGGTCACCAAGGTCGGCGTCGTCGGCGCCGGCCTGATGGCCTCGCAGCTGGCGCTGCTGTTCGCCCGCCGTCTGGAGGTGCCGGTGGTCCTCACCGACATCGACCAGGAGCGCATCGACAAGGGCGTCGGCTACGTCCACGCCGAGATCGACAAGCTGCTCGCCAAGGGCCGGATCGGCAACGACAAGGCCAACCGCCTCAAGGGCCTGGTCACCGGCTCGCTCGACAAGGCGGCCGGCTTCGGCGACGCGGACTTCGTGATCGAGGCCGTGTTCGAGGAGATGGGCGTCAAGCAGACCGTCTTCGCCGACCTGGAGAACGTGGTCTCGCCGACCTGTGTGCTGGCGACCAACACCTCCTCCCTGTCGGTCACCGAGATGGCCTCCAAGCTGAAGCACCCCGAGCGGGTCGTCGGCTTCCACTTCTTCAACCCGGTCGCGATCCTGCCGCTGCTGGAGATCGTCCGCGGCGAGCAGACCGACGACGCCTCGCTGGCCACCGCCTTCGGCGTCTCGAAGAAGCTGAAGAAGACCGCGGTGCTGTGCAAGGACGCCCCGGCGTTCGTGGTGAACCGGATCCTGACCCGCTTCATGGGCGAGATCCAGACCATCATCGACGAGGGCACCCCGATCGCCACGGTCGAGAAGGGCGTCGAGCCGCTCGGCCTGCCGATGTCCCCGATCATGCTGCTGGAGCTGGTCGGCCCGGCCATCGCGCTGCACGTCTCGGAGACCCTGCACGGGGCCTTCCCCGAGCGGTTCGCCGTCTCGGAGAACCTCGGCAAGGTGGTCAAGGCCGGCAAGCGCGGCTTCTACACCTGGGTGGACGGCAAGCAGGTCCTCGACCCCGAGGTGCTGGAGCTGCTCGCGTTCGGCGACACCGTGCTGACCGAGGAGCAGGTGCTCAACCGCTCCCTGGAGGCCGTCGCGCAGGAGATCGGCCTGATGCTGGAGGAGGGTGTCGTCGGCGAGGCGCAGGACATCGACCTCTGCATGATCACCGGCGCCGGCTGGCCCTTCCACCTGGGCGGGATCACCCCGTACCTGGACCGTGAGGGCGTCTCGGAGCGGGTGAACGGCAAGCGCTTCCTCGCCCCGGGCGTGGCCTCCGTGCCCGCCTAGGCAGTGACGCAGGAGCCCCGGTGACCGTGGAGGTCACCGGGGCTCCTGCGTGTCCGCGGGCGGGCCGTGCAGCCGGTGCTGGCCGTCCGGCCGGGGCCGGGCCCGGTCGGCGGGCCTCAGCGCTTGAGGCGGTAGACCACGGTGTCAGCGAAGACGCCGACCATCTCGTAGTGGGTGTCCAGCAGGTTCTCGATCCGCGGGATCTGGGTCGGCTGGTACGGAGCCAGGCCCGAGTCGTCCACCACGACCTCCGGGAGGCCGTTGGCGAGCAGCTCCTTGTCGAAGGTCTGCCAGGCGTCGCTGACGCTGTACTTCTCGCCGACGTTGGGGCTGCTGTCCTTGCCGCCGCTGTAGTTGGTCAGGAACCCGGCCGTCAGGTAGCGGGTGGCCGGCTTGCGGTCGGCCAGCCAGTACAGCTCCGGGTGCATGCCCCAGACCAGCACGGTGTCCTTCGGCGTGGTCTGCGCGGCGACCGCGGTGGCGACCTCGGTGGTCTGGTTGAGCCGCTCGCCGGGCCAGGCCAGCGCCAGCGCCCAGAACACGGTGGCGGCGGCCGTCGTGTACACCAGGACGGGCTTCCAGCGGACCGCCGAGGTGGCCACCGCGCCGGTGCCGAGCAGTACCAGCGGGGGGATCAGCTGGAGGTAGTAGTGGCCGAAGAAGTGGAAGCCGACGCTGACCGCGACCACCGAGGAGAGCAGCCAGACCCAGAGGTCGGCGGTGGAACCGTGCTCCTCCCCGGCGACCGGGAGCGGGCGGTGGCGGTACTTCAGCCAGAGCCGTCGGCCGACCGGCAGCAGGAAGCCCAGGCCGGCCCCGGCCAGGATCGCCGAGTTGCCGAGCGCCCGGCCGGTCATCTGCAGCCAGGCACCGCCGAACGAGGCGTAGTCGCCGCTGCCGGTGACCACCCAGAACAGGAAGCCCTTGGGCTTGGTGAGGATCACCGCGACCAGCGCTATCGGCAGGGTGAACCCGAAGCCGATCTTGAACAGGGCCGGCGGCCACCGGACGCCGCGCCGGCGGGCGTCCTGGAACAGCATCCAGAGCACCGGCAGCAGCACCGCGCCGCCGGTCTGCTTGGTCAGCGAGCAGAGTGCCACCGCGATCCCGGCGGCCAGCCAGCGGCGCCGCTCGGCGTACCGGAAGGCCGCCACCATGGCGGGCAGCATGAAGACCTCGAAGGTGGCCGCCTGGGTGTCCTCCGGGGAGAGCCCGATGGAGACCAGCAGGTACAGCAGGCCCGCACCGGCGCCCGCCCGGTTGCCCCAGCGGCCGCGGGCGATCGAGGCCAGCAGGACGGCGGTGCCCAGGTGCGCGACGACCGCCAGGGTGCGCAGCGGCCAGAGCGAGGCCGAGCCGAAGACGGCGAAGCAGGCCTGGTAGAGCCAGGGCAGCAGCGGCGGCTTGCGGTCGACCACGGTGTCGTAGAGCACGCCCCCGTCGGCCAGCATCCGGGCCTGGGTGGCCAGGAAGCCCTCGTCGGGGCTCCAGACCGGCCGGACGAACGAGGGGATGTGGGTGGCGAGCGCCACCAGGGCCAGCACCGGCACCAGCCTCGTCCAATATCCAGTACGGACGTGGTCGGGCAGGCGCTCGGCTAGCCCGGCGAGGCGGGATCGGGTGGGGGTCGGCACGGATGACAACCTACCGGGCGGGATCGGCGCGGGCAGCGCCGGTCCCGCCTTTCCTTGCGATTATCAGCCTGCCCCGGGCGAACTGTTGCGGACTTGTCGCAAACGGGCGCCGCGGGGCGGGCCGGGGGTGCCGGGGCCGGTCTCAGGCCTCGACGGTGGCCACGTCCAGCTTGGCGAGCCGGGCGACCAGCGCGGTCACCTGGCGGGCGATGTCCGGGGCGTTGAGGCCGATCTCGGCGAGGATCTCGCCCCGCGAGGCGTGGTCCAGGAACTCCTGCGGGATGCCGAAGTCGCGCAGCGGGACGTCCACCTCGGCGTCGCGCAGCGCCTGCGCGACCGCGGCGCCGACGCCGCCGACCCGGCCGTTGTCCTCGATCGTGACGACCGCCCGGTGCTCGGCGGCCAGGCCCGGCAGGGCCTCGTCCACCGGCTTGACCCAGCGCGGGTCCACCACGGTGGCGGTGATGCCCTGGGCGGCCAGCAGGTCGGCCACCTCCAGGCTGGTGGGGGCCATCGCACCGACCGAGACGATCAGCACGTCGGCGCGGCGGCCGTCGGCCTGCTCCGCGGCCTCGGGGGCCTCCCGCAGCACGTCCATGCCGCCGATCCGGCCCACCGCGGCGACGGCGGGGCCGACCGTGCCCTTGGAGTAGCGGACCACCGTGGGGGCGTCCTTGACCTCGACGGCCTCGCGCAGCTGGGCGCGCACCTGGTCGGCGTCGCGCGGGGCGGCCAGCCGCAGGCCGGGGATGACCTGGAGGATCGACATGTCCCACATGCCGTTGTGCGAGGCGCCGTCGGTGCCGGTGACACCGGCCCGGTCCAGGACGAACGTGACCCCGAGCCTGTGGAGGGCGACGTCCATCAGGACCTGGTCGAACGCGCGGTTCAGGAAGGTGGCGTAGACCGCGAAGACCGGGTGCAGCCCGTTGGTGGCCAGGCCGGCCGCGCTGGTGACGGCGTGCTGCTCGGCGATGCCGACGTCGAAGATGCGGTCGGGGAAGGCCTTCGCGAACGGGGCCAGGCCGACGGGGTGGAGCATCGCGGCGGTGATGGCGACGATGTCCTCGCGCTCGTGGCCGAGCGCGACCATCTCCTCGCCGAAGACGGACGTCCAGTCCTTGCCCGAGCTCTTGACCGGCAGGCCGGTGTCCGGGTGGATCACGCCGACCGCGTGGAAGCGGTCCTCCTCGTTGTTCTCGGCGGCGTGGTAGCCGCGGCCCTTCTCGGTCAGGCAGTGCACGATCACCGGCCCGCCGAAGCCGCGCGCCTTGGTGAAGGCCGACTCCAGCGCGGTGAGGTCGTGGCCGTCGATCGGGCCGATGTACTTGAGGCCGAGGTCCTCGAACATGCCCTGCGGGGCGATGAAGTCCTTGAGGCCCTTCTTGGCACCGTGCAGGGTCTCGAACAGCTGCTGGCCGACCACCGGGGTGCGCTGCAGCGCGTCCTTGCCCCAGGACAGGAAGCGCTCGTAGCCCTGGGTGGTGCGCAGCGTCGCGAGGTGGTTGGCCAGGCCGCCGATGGTCGGCGAGTAGGAGCGCTCGTTGTCGTTGACGACGATGACGACCGGCAGGTCCTTGGCGTCGGCGATGTTGTTGAGCGCCTCCCAGGCCATGCCGCCGGTGAGCGCGCCGTCGCCGATCACGGCCACGACCGGGTCGTTCTTGCCCTGGATCCGGTTGGCCTTGGCCAGGCCGTCCGCGTACGAGAGCACGGTGGAGGCGTGCGAGTTCTCGATCACGTCGTGCTCGGACTCGGCCCGGGACGGGTAGCCGGAGAGGCCGCCCTTCATCTTCAGCCGGGAGAAGTCCTGGCGGCCGGTGAGCAGCTTGTGCACGTAGCTCTGGTGGCCGGTGTCGAAGATGATGCGGTCGCGCGGCGAGTCGAACACCCGGTGCAGCGCGACGGTCAGCTCCACGACGCCGAGGTTCGGGCCGAGGTGGCCGCCCGTCTTGGAGACCTCCGTCACCAGGAAGGTCCGGATCTCCTCGGCCAGGGTGGCCAGCTGTCCGGGAGTGAGCTTGTCGAGATCGCGCGGTCCCCGAATGCGGGTCAGCAGGGCCACCCGTTCCTCCTCGTTCAAAGTCGCGGACCGCGGGCGGTCCGACGGGCGTCGCTGCCCGGTGTGCCGGCGCGGTCCGACTGTCTCGGTCGGTGCCGACCGGTCGAGTCTAATGTCCGCCTACCGGACGCCGAGCGGGGTGCCCGCCACCATCGGCCGGTAACCGCCGGTACGGGTGCGCCGACGGCCTCGGACGTCCCTCTGGCCGGGCACTCACGGTCGGGCGACGGACGCCTGTACGGACCGGCCCAGCGCGCTGGAGTCGTCCATCTCGCTCATCACCAGCGCCAGCGCGCCCAGCACCTCGGCCCGGCCGCCCAGTGTGCCCGGCACCACCGACAGCTGGCGGGCCGCGCTCGGGATGGCGTAGCGGGCCACCGAGTCGCGGATCGGGGCCAGCACCAGCTCGCCGGCGTCGGCGAGGTCGCCGCCGAGGATCACCCGGCGGGGGTTGAGCAGGTTGCAGAGGGTGGCGACCCCGGTGCCGATCTGCCGGCCCGCGTCGGCGATGACCCGGCGGCAGCCCAGGTCGCCCTGGTGCGCCAGCTCGACCAGCCGGGGCAGCGTGAGGTCCGGGCCGAGGGTGGTGGAGAGCAGGCCCAGCAGGTAGCGGGAGCCGACGAAGGTCTCCAGGCAGCCCCTGTTGCCGCAGCGGCAGACCGGGCCCGCCTCGTCCAGGGTGATGTGCCCGATCTCACCGGCGGTGCCGCCCGGGCCTCGGTAGATCTGGCCGTTGACCACCAGGCCGGCGCCGACGCCGCTGGCCACCTTGATGTAGGCGAGGTCGCTCAGGCCGCGGCCCGCGCCCCAGACCAGCTCGCCCAGCGCGCCCAGGTTCGCGTCGTTGTCCACGTGCACCGGCATGCCGAGACGGGCGGCCAGCTCGCGGCCGGGGGCGATGCCCGTCCAGCCGGGCAGGATCGCGGTGGAGCCGAGCGCGCCGGTCTCCACGTCGATCGGGCCGGGGACGCCCAGGCCCACCCCGATCACCTTGTCCGGGCGGAAGCCGGCCTGGGCCAGGAGCCGCTCGACCAGCGCCTCGGCGCGGTCGAAGCCCTGGGCCGCGGAGACGTCCACGTCGATCGGCGCGCTCTCCTCGGCGAGCACCCGGTGCGCGAGGTTGCCGACGGCGACCCGGAGGTGGGTGTGGCCGAAATCGATGCCCACCACGATGCCGGCGTCACCGCTGAGCGAGACGCTGCGGGCACGGCGGCCGCCGGAGGAGGTGTCGGCGACCACGACGGTGCCGCTCTCCTTGAGCTCCCGGACGATGTTGGACACGGTGGCCGCGGAGAGCCCGGTGCCGCGGGCGATCTCGGCCTGGGTCAGCGAGCCGGCCATCCGTACCGCCCGGAGCACGCGCTCCAGGTTCGCCCGGTGCAGCGAGGACTGCGAGCCCGGTGTGTCCGTCGACATGATCCACCCTCCCAAGGGCGAGGGAACCCCTCCGCCGGGCGCTCCCTCCAACTCCTGAAGCGTAGGCCCTGAAGGGGGTCGGGGGTGCGGCGACCGGCGACGCGGGCGGAACAGCGGGTGACGGGGAGGCGGCGCGGGGGCGTCGGAAGGGGTGCGGTCCGCGGCGGCGCGGGGGCGTCGGAAGGGGTGCGGTCCGCGGCGGCGCGGGGGCGGCCGGGAGTGCGACGGGCCGGGCCGGGCTGCGCCCGGAGGGGGCCCGGCGGCGACACGCCGGGGCGCGGGCGGAACGGGGGCGGCGGGACACGCGGCAGCTCAGGGGCGCGGCGCGCGGGGTTCGGGGCTCCTGAAGCAGGGCCAAAACGGGCCACCCGTACGATGGTGCCCAATCTCACCCGTCCCACCGGCCTCGGACGTGACCCGGCCGGGGGACGCTTTCAGACATGACGGGGAATCAGATGGCAGGGGATCACCCTACGCCGGGGGCAGGCGACTCGTCCGGCGGCGGACACCAGGACAACCGGGGAGTCTCGCTGGGGCGCACGCCCGGCGGAGCACCGGACCCGGCCGCCGTGGCGGACCAGATGACACAGCTCGACGGGGCACCGATCCCCGGCCAGGCCGCACCGGCCGCGCCGGCCGCGCCTCCCGGCCAGCCCCCGGCCCAGCCGCCGGCACCGGGCAGTGACTACGCCTACGCGCCCACCGCCGCTGCCTTCCCCGCGCAGGGCACGCCCCAGCCCCCGGCGGGCGCGCCGGTCGGCCCGTACGACCCGGCCCCGGGCCAGCCCTCGTTCGGCGGCACCGGCGCCGGACAGCAGTACGGCTACACCGCCCCGCCGGCCGCCGACGGCGGCTACGCCTACCAGCAGCAGCAGGCCGGGTACAGCTACCCGGGCGCGCCGGTGCCGACGGCGCCCAAGCAGCGCAACCCGGTGATGCTCTGGGGCGGCATCATCGGCGGCGTGCTGGCGATCGCCATCGTCGCCGGCCTGATCGTGCTGTTCACCGACAACCCCGACGACCCGAAGACCCCCACCGCCGACAACGGCGGCACCAGCAGCACCGCGGGCGGTGTCACCGGCGGCACCTCCGGCGGTACCACCACCGACCCCACCACCGGCGGCACGACCGGTGGCGGCAAGGCCGGCGCCTACAACCTCGCCTGGACCGCCGCCAAGCCGGCCAACGCGGCGAGCGGCTCGCAGATGCTCGGCATCTGGGGCGCCGACAAGACCATCGTGCGCGCCGACAGCTCCGGCATCCGCGGCCTCAACTCGGCCGACGGCAAGGAGCTGTGGACGATCGCCCCGCCGGCCGGCAGCAAGGAGTTCTGCGCCGCCTCGTACGGGGTGAACTCCAAGCACATCGCCGCGGTCGCGCTCAACACCGGTGACAGCGACTGCTCCACCGTCGGCGCGGTCGACGTCAGCACCGGCAAGCTGCTCTGGACGGCCAAGGTCAGCCAGGACCGGATGTCCTCGCCCACCCTGACCGTCACCGAGAAGGTCATCGGCATCGGCGCCAACATGGTCGGCGCGGTGAACATCAGCGACGGCTCGCCGGCCTGGCAGTTCCAGCCGCGCGAGAAGGACTGCAGCGTCTACGGCAAGGCGGCCGGCGCCCAGATCGCCGTCAGCGACCGCTGCTACGGCCTCAACACCACCACCAAGTCGCAGCTGGTGCTGGTCGACGCGGACACCGGCAAGACCACCAGCTCCGCGCCGATCCCCCTGACCGGCAGCATCGAGCGGGTCGACAAGGTCGTCTCGGACCAGCCGCTCGTCCTGCTGGTCACCAACGGCCCGAACGGCGACTACATCCTGCCGTTCGACAAGAGCAACAAGCCGATGAACCCGATGTCGGTCAAGGAGCCGGGCGCCGACAGCCTGCGCCTCTCCGGCCAGGCCGACGCGTTCACCCAGAGCGTGGTGAGCGGGACGACGCTGTACGTCCAGACCAACCCCACCAAGCCGGCCGTCAACGCCTACGACCTGACCAGCGGCAAGCGGCTCTGGTCGGCCACCGGCGGCGCCACCGACGGCATCCGCCTGGTCTCCGGCACCGACAAGGACGGCAAGGTCCGCGCCGTGCTGGACATGGGCTACAACAAGGACTCCAAGCTGGTGACGCTCTCGCCGGCCGACGGTTCGGCGAGCGAGCTCGGCAACCTCACCCAGAACAAGGCCGCCGACTCCGTCTACGCCAGCTCCACCGAGTACGTGGTGCAGTCCGACGGCTCGCTGTTCGGCTTCGCCCGCAGCTCCAGCTCGGAGAACCCGGTGATCAAGTACGTCAAGAAGTGACGCGTCGGCCTTGAGGGGCTGACCACCCGTCGGCACGACCGGGCGGGGCGGAGCGGGCCGACCGGCCCGTCCCGCCCCGCCCGCGCTTTTTCCCCCGGCCCGGGCGTCGGGACATGGGAGGATGCGAGGCATCAAGCCTGACGAAGGAGTCCTGCGAGTGCCCGGCACCAACCTGACGCGTGAGGAGGCCCGCACCCGGGCCGACCTCCTGCGCGTGGACGCGTACGACATCGAGCTCGACCTCGGCTCGGCCCGCGAGGGAGGCACCTTCCGGTCCACCACAGTGGTCCGGTTCACCGCCCGCACCCCCGGCGCGGCCACCTTCATCGACCTGGTCGCCCCGAGCGTCGAGGAGATCACGCTCAACGGCGAGCGGCTCGACAACGCCAACTTCGCCGACAGCCGGATCGCGCTGCCGAACCTGGCGGCCGAGAACGAGCTGCGGGTCGTCGCCGACTGCGCCTACACCAACACCGGCGAGGGCCTGCACCGGTTCGTCGACCCGGTGGACGGCGAGACCTACCTGTACACCCAGTTCGAGGTGCCGGACGCCCGCCGGGTCTTCGCCTCCTTCGAGCAGCCCGACCTCAAGGCCGCGTTCACCTTCACCGTGACCGCGCCCAAGGGCTGGGTCGTCGTCTCCAACTCCCCCACCCCGTCCCCGGAGGGCGAGGGGGACACCCAGGTCTGGAGGTTCGAGCCCACCGGCCGGATCTCCAGCTACATCACCGCGCTCGTCGCGGGCCCGTACGTCGGTGTCTTCGACGCCTACGAGAACGGCGACCAGAAGGTGCCGCTGGGCGTCTACTGCCGCCCCTCGCTGCGCGAGTTCCTGGACGCCGAGGCGATCTTCGAGGTCACCAAGCAGGGTTTCGACTACTTCCAGGAGAAGTTCGACTACCCGTACCCGTTCGCCAAGTACGACCAGCTCTTCGTCCCGGAGTTCAACGCCGGCGCGATGGAGAACGCGGGTGCCGTCACCCTGCGCGACCAGTACGTGTTCCGCTCCAAGGTGACCGACGCCGCGTACGAGTCGCGGGCCGCGACCATCCTGCACGAGCTGGCCCACATGTGGTTCGGCGACCTCGTCACCATGGAGTGGTGGAACGACCTCTGGCTGAACGAGTCGTTCGCCACCTTCGCCGAGGCCGTCTGCCAGGCCGAGGCGCCCGGCTCGAAGTGGCCGCACTCGTGGACCACCTTCGCCAACCAGATGAAGACCTGGGCGTACCGGCAGGACCAGCTGCCGTCCACCCACCCGATCATGGCCGAGATCAACGACCTGGAGGACGTCCAGGTCAACTTCGACGGCATCACCTACGCCAAGGGCGCCTCGGTGCTCAAGCAGCTGGTGGCGTACGTCGGCCAGGACGCCTTCTTCCAGGGCGTGCGGGCCTACTTCAAGCAGCACGCCTGGGGCAACACCCGCCTCGGCGACCTGCTCGGCGCCCTGGAGAAGTCCAGCGGACGCGATCTCAAGGCCTGGTCCAAGGCCTGGCTGGAGACGGCCGGCATCAACGTGCTGCGCCCCGCGCTCACCCTCAACAGCGACGGCGAGATCGAGTCCTTCGCCGTCCTCCAGGAGGCCCCCGCGCTGCCGGCCGGCGCCAAGGGCGAGGCGGTGCTCCGCCCGCACCGGATCGCCATCGGCCTGTACGAGCTGGTCGACGGCTCGCTGGTCCGCACCGACCGGATCGAGCTGGACGTCGACGGCCCGCGCACCGAGGTGCCCGAGCTGGTCGGCCGGCACCGCCCGGCCGTCATCCTGCTCAACGACGACGACCTCTCCTACGCCAAGGTCCGCCTGGACGAGGACTCGCTGGCCGTCGTCACCGAGCACCTCGGCGGCTTCGCCGACTCGCTGCCGCGCGCGCTGTGCTGGGCCTCCGCCTGGGACATGACCCGCGACGGCGAGCTGGCCGCCCGCGACTACCTGTCGCTCGCCGTCTCCGGCCTCGGCCGGGAGTCCGACATCGGCGTCGTCCAGTCGGTGCACCGCCAGGTCAAGCTCGCCCTCGACGCCTACGCCGACCCGGCCTGGCGCGAGCAGGGCCTGGCCCGCTGGGCCGAGGCCGCCGAGGCGCAGCTGCGCGCCGCCGAGCCCGGCAGCGACCACCAGCTGGCCTGGGCCCGCGCGCTGGCCTCCGTCGCCCGCACCGAGGGTCAGCTCGGCCTGCTGGCCGGCCTGCTGGACGGTTCGGTCGAGCTGAAGGGCCTGGCCGTCGACACCGAGCTGCGCTGGACCCTGCTCGGCCGGCTCTCCGCCACCGGGCGTGCCGACGAGGCCGCCGTCGTGGCCGAGCTGGAGCGCGACAACACCGCGGCCGGCCAGGAGCACGCCGCCACCTGCCGCGCGTCCCGGCCGACCGCCGAGGCCAAGGCGGAGGCCTGGGCCTCCGTGGTGGAGTCGGACAAGCTCACCAACTACGTCCAGGAGGCCGTGATCGTCGGCTTCCAGCAGGCCGACCAGCGTGAGCTGCTGGCGCCGTTCACCGCGAAGTACTTCGCGGCGGTCAAGGGCATCTGGGAGACCCGCAGCCACGAGATCTCGCAGCAGATCATCGTCGGCCTGTACCCGGCGCTCCAGGTCGAGCAGGCCACGCTGGACGCCACCGACGCCTGGCTGGCCTCGGCCGACCCGGCGCCGGCGCTGCGGCGGCAGGTCGTCGAGGCGCGCGCCGGGATCGAGCGTGCGCTGAAGGCCCAGGTGGCCGACCGGGCGGCGGGCGCCCGGGCGCTCGGGCACTGACGCCCTCCGGGGCCGGGGGCCTGCGGGCTCCCGGCCCCGGAACGTGCAGGAACGCCCGAGGGGGCGCCGGACGTGGTGTCCGGCGCCCCCTCGGGCGTCGTACGGGGCTGGGGTGGAAGGCCCGCGCTACTTCTTCTTGGCCTTGCTGCCCCACGGCATCCCGGCCAGGGCCGCGATGATCACGAAGGACCCGATCGGGATCAGCACGTACAGGCCGAGGATCTGGGCGACACTCAGGCCGGTTCCCGGGTCGTCGCCGTCGTCCCGGGTGAGGGCCATGGCGGGCGACGACAGCAGCATCATCAGCGTGACCGTTGCGGTGACCGCGCCGGCTCGCAAAGCGTTCCTCTTGTCCACGTTCCCCAACTTACCCGCCTCTTACGTCGCGGCGCTCGGCGGGGTCGGCCTTTCGGGACCCCTCACCAGGGCCCCTCGCCAGGACCCCGGCGAGCGCGCGGGCCGCCCCGTCCGCGGCGATCGCGTCCAGCGTGACCGGTGTCCCGGCGCCGTCGGCGACCGGCAGCCGCCAGTTCGGGTACTGGTCCCAGGTCCCGGGCAGGTTCTGCGGGCGCGGATCGCCCACCAGGTCCGGCAGCCAGACGCCGACCAGCTCCGCCGGGGTGGCCCGCAGGAACCGGTACAGCGCCTGTGCGGAGAGCGGCTCGCCCTCGGCCAGCAGGCCCAGCCGGGCCAGCTCGGCCCGCCAGTCGGCCAGCTCGGCCGCCGCCTCCGCCTGCTCCTCTCCGAGCGTGCGGGCCAGCAGCCCCAGCCGGTGGCGCAGCTCGACGTGCTCGCCGGACAGCCGGGCCGCCGTGCTCGGCAGGTCATGGGTGGTCAGGGTGGCCAGGCTGCCCGGCCGCCAGCGCTCCGGTGCGAGGACCTCGCCCTTCGACTGCCAGTCCCGCTCGAACCAGAGCACCGACGTGCCGAGGATGCCGCGCGCCGCCAGCTCCTCCCGGACCCCCGGCTCCACGGTGCCCAGGTCCTCGCCGATCACCGCCGTCCCCGCCCGGTGCGCCTCCAGGGCCAGCACGCCGAGCATCGCCTCGGCGTCGTAGCGGACGTACGCGCCCTCGGTCGGCGCGTGGCCCTCCGGCACCCACCAGAGCCGGAACAGGCCCATCACGTGGTCGATCCGGATCGCGCCCGCGTGCCGGGCCGCCGAGCGGAGCAGCTCCGCGAACGGGGCGTAGCCGGCCGCGGCGAGCGCGTCCGGGCGCCAGGGCGGCAGGCCCCAGTCCTGGCCGTGGGCGTTGAAGGCGTCCGGCGGGGCCCCGGTCGAGATGCCGGCGGCGAGGAAGTCCTGGAGCGCCCAGGCGTCGGCACCGTCCGGGTGGACGCCGACGGCGAGGTCGTGGATCAGGCCGACCGGCATGCCGGCGGTGCGGGCGGCCTGCTGGGCGTGGGCGAGCTGCTGGTCGACCTGCCAGGCCAGCCAGCGGTGGAACTCCACCGCCTCCGCGTGCCCCTCGGCGGCCAGCGTGACGTGGGGGCTCTCCGGGTGGCGCAGGCCCTTCGGCCAGGCGTGCCGGTCGGCGCCGTGCACCTCGGCGAGGGCGTTCCAGAGGGCGTACCGCTCCAGCCACCCGCCCTCCCGGGCCCGGTACGCCTGGTAAGCGGCCTCCCGGCCGGCGCCGCGCGGGACCTCGTGCAGCAGCTCCAGGGCGCGGCGCTTGAGCGCCCAGACCGCGTCCCGGTCGATCAGGCCGTCGTGGCCCAGCACCTCGGTGCGCAGCCGGGCGGCGCGGCGGCCCAGCTCCTCGGCCTCGGCGCGCTGCTCGCCCGTCAGGTAGGCGTACTCGGGCACCGCCTCGACCCGCAGGTGGACGGGGTCGGCGAAGCGGCGGGACGAGGGGCGGTAGGGGGACGGGTCGGAGGGGGTCGCGGGAAGGCCCGCGTGCAGTGGGTTGATCTGCACGAACCCGGCGCCGAGGCCTCCGGCCCACTGGGTGAGCTCGGCGAGGTCGCCGAGGTCGCCCATGCCCCAGGAGCGGTCGGAGAGGACGGAGTACAGCTGGGCGAGGAAGCCCCAGCTGCGGCCCGGCAGCTGCGGCAGCCGCTCCGGCGCCACGATCAGGTGGACGCGCTGCTCCTCCCCCGCCGTCTGCGCCCTCAGCGTGTGCCGGCCGAGCGGCAGGTCCGCCGGCAGCCAGTGCGAGTGCCCGCGCGGCAGCTCCCAGGCCCCGCCGTCCTCCAGCTCGACGCTCAGCCGCACGTCGGCCGGCACGTCCAGCGCCGTCCGCCGCCCGGCCCGCACCACCACGGTCGGCGGCAGCAACCGCGTGCGCTGCCCGGCCCGGTGACGCTCCAGCGCCTCCCGCGCCGCCTCCGGCGTCCTCGCCTCCACCCCCAGCGCGGCCAGCACCGCGACCAGTGTCCGCGCCCCCACCGGCACGCCCCCGGGGCCGTACCGGGTGTCCACCCCGTACGCCTGCGCCAACGCCACCAGCTCGGGCGGCGGAGGGGGCGCGTCCTGCGCCGGCACCTCCAGGCCGTCGGCTCCGTCACGGTCGAGATAAGCGGCCACTCGCGGCTCCTGCGATGCTCGGCAAAGCCCGGTCAGAACAGCCACAGTCCTACCCGCGTGACGACCCGGTCACCCGGCGCGACACGGCGCGGGGGCAACGTGTCGCACCGGGGGGTGCCGCCGGGCCCGTGCCGGAGTCGGAGCCGGCCCGGCCGGGCCTACGAGATCACAAACGCCACAAACCAGGCATAGCCGTCGACGGCGTTGACACCGGCTGGGTCAACTGGTGGGCTTTGGCGCGATGTGGTCGATGCCTGGCGAGGAGGCTCCTGTGCAAGCCCGAGTGTCCGTCGCCGCAGGACGGCGGTTGCGGCAGCAGCTGGACCAGAGCCCGGCGCTGCGCGAGGTGTTGTACCACCCGGCCGCACTGGCGGCGAGGCGGGCCACGGCGCGGACGTGCCGTCAGCTGGCGCCCAGGACGGCGGACCGGCTGATCGCGGACCTGAAGGGGACGCCGCCGCTGCTGGCGTCGGTGCGGGCGGAGCGGGCGCTGGCCTCCCGGCCCGGGGCGCCGAGCCGGCGGACGCTGCAGGTGGCGGCGACGCTGTCGGCGGCGGCCGTGGTCGGCGGGCTGCTGGTCAGCGGGCCGGTGGCGTACGCGTACAGCCCGGGGCCGGACGTGGTGAGCACGGCGGCGCAGACGCCGCTGGGGAGCGTGAGCAACCCTCAGGTGTTCCCGCGGCCGCAGGAGCAGAGCGTGGCCGGCAAGCCGGTCGTGGTGCCGGCCGCCGTCACGCTGGTGACCGCGCCGAAGGCGGACGGCGGGGCGGTGGACACCGTCCGCGAGGTGCTGGGCGTGGCCGGGGCGACGACGGTGACGCCGCAGCCCGACGGCGGGACGCCGGCCGCCGGGTCGCTGGTGGTGTACGTCGGCGGGCCCTCCGAGGGCGCGGACGGCGAGGCGGACCGGGTGCTGCGGGAGCTGACCGCGGCGGCGGGCGGCAAGGACGGCACCGCACCGTCCACCTCCGGGATGCCGGCCGGCGGGTACGTGCTGTCCGCGGGCCAGCTGCCGGCGCAGGGCGGCGGGACGTACGGCGCGGTGGTGCTGGCCGGGACGGACGCGGCGGGCACGTTCTACGCGGCGCAGTCGCTGCGCCAGCTGCTGGCGGCGGTGCCGGCCGGGCAGGGGCAGGCGGCGGGCGCGGCCGGTCTCGGGCTGCCGGGGATCACGCTGCGCGACTGGCCCTCGGGCGCGCCGGTGCGCGGGACGGCGGAGGCGTTCTACGGGACGCCGTGGAGCCAGCAGCAGCGGCTGGACCAGCTGGACTTCCTCGGCCGGTCGAAGCAGAACTTCTACCTGTACGCGCCGGGCGACGACGCGTACCGGCTCTCCCGCTGGCGCGACGGCTACCCGCAGGCGCGGGCCGAGGAGCTGAAGGCGCTGGCCGCCCGGGCCCGGCAGAACCACGTCACCCTCGGGTACGCGATCGACCCGGGTCAGTCGCTCTGCTACAGCTCGGCCAAGGATGCCGACGCGCTGGTCGCCAAGCTGGACGGGCTGCGCAAGCTCGGCTTCACCGCGTTCCAGCTCCAGTTCCTGGACGTCTCCTACGACGAGTGGCACTGCAGCGAGGACCGGTCCAAGTACGGCACCGGGCCGGCCGCCGCCGCCAAGGCGCAGGCCGAACTGATCACCAGGGTGAACGACCGGCTGATCGCGAGGAACCCCGGGCTGGCCCCGCTCTCCGTGGTGCCGACCGAGTACCACCAGCAGGGCGCCACGCCGTACCGCAAGGCGCTGGCGGCGGCGCTGCCGCAGGGCGTGCAGGTGGCCTGGAGCGGGGTCGGGGTGATCCCGGAGAAGATCACGGGCGCTCAGGCCGCCGACACCGGAACCCTGTACGGGCGGCCGCTGGTCACCATGGACAACTACCCGGTCAACGACGCCAACCCGGACCGGCTCTACCTCGGCGCCTACACCGGGCGGGACGCGGAGGTCGCCACCAGGTCGGCCGTCATGCTGACCGGCGCGATGCAGCAGCCGGTCGCCTCCCGGGTCGCGCTGTCCACCGCGGGGGACTTCGCCTGGAACCCGGCGGCGTACAAGCCGGAGGAGTCCTGGCAGGCCGCGCTGCGTTCGCTGGCCGGCCCGACCGGCGCCGCGACCACCCCGGCCGGGGCCGCGCTGTCGGCCGTCACGGCGCTGGCCGGCAACAGCTCGTCCTCGCCGCTGTCCAAGCAGGAGTCCGGCTACCTGGCCCCGCTGCTGGACCGGTTCTGGGCGACCGCCGAGCCCAACGCCGGTGCCGCGCCGGACCTCGCCAAGCTGATAGAGGCGGCGGGCCCGCTGCGGGACGCCTTCACCGCGATGGCGGGCGCGCAGCAGACCCTGGCGGCGACCCCGGCCACCGCCCCGCTGGCCGCCGAGGCCGGCCCCTGGCTGGCCCCGCTGCGCGACTACGGGCTGGCCGGCCAGGCCGCGCTGGACATGCTGCTGGCGCAGCGCGGCGGCGACGGCGCGGCCGCCTGGAAGGCCCGGGTGGAGCTGAACAAGCTGCGCGAGCAGCTCGGCCAGAGCCCGGCGACGGTCGGCGCGGGCGTGCTCGGCCCGTTCCTGGAGCGCGCCGTCCGGGCCGCCGACAACTGGGCGGGCGTGGTCGGCGGCGGGATCACCGCGACCAGCACGCTGGGCACCGCGCACGACCACCTGCCGGCCCTGATGGCCGACGGCGTGGCCGACACCTTCTACTGGAGCTCGGCGCCGCCGCAGCCGGGCGACTCGGTCGGCCTCGACCTTGGCGGCGGCCGTCCGGTCGGCAGCGTCACCGTGCTGATGGGCTCCTGGGGCAGCGGCCCCGACGGCGGGAGCGCGCTGGACGACTACATCCGCGACGGCGTGCTGGAGTACACCACCGGCGAGGGCGGCTGGAAGCAGCTGGCGCAGGTGAAGAACCAGAAGAGCGTCACCGCCCAGCTGCCCGCCGGCACGGTGGTCCGCGGGGTGCGGCTGCGCGCCACCGCCGCGCAGAAGACCGCGGTGGCGGTGCGCGAGTTCACCGTGACCGCGCCGGACGAGGCCCCGGCCAGCGTCACCGGCGGTCCGGAGGCGCTTCCCGGCGCCTCGGCCGCCGCCGTGCTGGACGGCAACCCGGACACCGCCTACCGGGCGGCCACCGCGCCGACCGCCACGGACGAGCCGCTCACCGTCGAGCTGGGTGCGGCCCGGCCGCTGGACCGGCTGACCATCCTCACCGACCCGAACGTGCGGGCCTCCGCCACCGTCGCGGTGCGCCGCGCGGACGGCACCTGGGCGGAGATCGGCACCGTCCAGCCCGGCTACAACGAGCTGTCGGCCGGCGGCCTGAGCGCGGACGCGTTCCGGATGGCCTGGAAGCCGGGCGGGGAACCGCCCGTGGTCAACCAGGTGATCCCCTGGTACGCGGACGTCCCGGTGGCCCGGCTCAGCCTGGCCGACGCGGCGCTGGACGTGGTCACCGGCGCGCCCGCACCGGCGCAGGCGCGGGCGATGGTCGAGGCGGGCCGCCCCGAGGGGGTCTCCGGCGAGCTGCGTGCCGAGGTGCCCGCCGTCGCCAAGGGCCTGACCGTGGCCCCGGCGTCCGGGGTGAACGTGCCGCGCGGCGGCCGGGTGGGCGTGCCGCTGATGGTCAGCGCCACTGCGGAGACGCCGTCCGGGACGTACCAGGTGCCGGTGGTGTTCGTGGCCGGGACGACGACCGTCCGGCAGGTGCTCCAGGTGCACGTGGTGCCGCCGACCGGCGGGCCGGACCTGGCGACCACCGCGCAGGCGAGCTCGTCGGCCGACGAGACGTCGAACTTCCCCGCGTCGGCGGTGGCGGACGGCGACCCGAAGACCCGCTGGTCCTCGCCGGCCAAGGACGACGCCTGGGTGCAGCTGGAGCTGCCGCAGGCCGCCCACCTGGGCTCGGCGGTGCTGCACTGGCAGGCCGCGTACGCCTCCGCGTACAAGGTCCAGGCCTCGGCGGACGGCAAGACCTGGACCACCGTGGCGACGGTGGACGACGGCAAGGGCGGCAACGAGACGGTGCGCTTCGACGCGCCGGGGGCGAAGTTCCTGCGGGTGCAGGGCGTCGCCCGGGCCACCAAGTACGGCTACTCGCTCTGGGGCGTCGAGCTGTACGGCGTCACGGCGGCTGCCCCGCCGGCCGGGCAGCCCGCCCAGCCGGCCACCCCGGCCACCCCGGCCACGCCGCCCGCCACCTCCCCGGCCACGCCGCCGGCCACGCCCGCCACGCCGCCCGCGAAGCCGTAGGGCCGCACCGGCCCCGTGCCGGGCGGGCGCACCCCGCGCAGACGGCGGGCCGCCGCGCTCCCCGGTGCGGGGTGCGCGGCGGCCCATGAGGCGTACCGAAGGTATGACGGGCAAGCCCTTGTGGAACGGGGTCAGGCGGAGAGCGGTTCCGGCTGCTCACCGCGGCGGACGGGGGCGGTGTGGGCGGCGTGCGCCCGGCCGAGCGGCACCGTGTGCCCGGCCTCACTATGGTCGTGGTGCTCGTACTCGCCCCACTGCGGGGCGCGCAGCTGGTCGCCGCCGCCGTACGGTTCCAGGTAGGGACGCCAGCGCGGGTCCCTGATCCCGGTGCCGATGATGCGCCAGGCCAGGCCGCTGGGCGGGGCCGGCGGGCGCTTCATCCGCCAGCCGAGTTCGGTGAGGTGGCGGTCGGCCTTGGTGTGGTTGCAGCGGCGGCAGGCGGCCACCACGTTGTCCCACCGGTGCTGGCCTCCCCGGCTGCGCGGGATGACGTGGTCGACGCTGGTGGCGGCGGCCCCGCAGTAGACGCAACGGCCGTGGTCGCGGGCGAACAGCGCCCGGCGGGTGAGCGGGACGGGCCCGCAGAAAGGGACCCGGACGAAACGGGTCAGGCGGACGACGGACGGCGCCGGAAGGGCGCTGGTGGCGCTGTGCAGAGTGACTCCCGAGTCCTCCAGGCTGACCGCCTTGTGGTTGAGGACCAGGATGAGTGCGCGGCGCATCGATACGACGCCGAGTGGCTCGTAGGACGCGTTGAGGACCAGGACATGCGGCACGGATGCCTCCTTGGACGCCTGCGGCGCGTGGCTCGCGCCGGGACGAGCGGTTGGACCACGCAACGGGTGCGTGATCTCCCCCAGTGTCGCCTTACGCCTTTGTACGGCGCCACCACTCCTGTGTAACGGACCCGGTATGAACTCCGGGTGTGCTTTCCGTCATACCCGGTATGCCCTGGCGACGGACGGGTTGCACCCGGGCGCCCGCGCGGGGGCGGCTCGGCCGGTCGGAGCAGCCGGGGCGGCGGGCGGCGCGGGGCCGGTCGGGGGGCGGCGCAGGGGGCGGACCAGGGGCGGACCGGGGGCTCGCCGGGTCGTTGACGGGGCGTCCGGTCGGTTTCCGCGCGCCCGGTGGCAGCTCCTCCCGCCGGGCCCGGCGTGTCCGGAGGGCGGTTCGACGGCCGATAGGCTAAGGCGGACGGTCCGCAGGCCAGGGGCATGCTTCCGCGGCGGCGGGCTGTGCAACGCCCCCTGCAGGAAGGTCCCGCACGTGTTCAGGTCCGGAGCCGCCGGCCTCCTCGCCGACGCGTCCACGACGCTCACGTCCACGACGACACTCCCGGCCGCGCCGGGTTCGGCCACCTCCCCGGTCCCGGCCCCGAGCCCGACGGCCCCCGCACTGCCACAGCTCGACCTCAGAATCCCGACCAGCGCGCAGGAGGTCAGCGACACCACCAAACAGGCGGCCGGCTGGTTCGACTCGCACTGGCAGGACTGGCTGGCCGGCGGGGTGCGGATCGTCTTCATCATCGTGCTGGCGCTGGTGCTGCGGGCCGTGGTGCGCAAGCTGATCACCCAGCTGATAACGCGGATGACCAGGCCGAACGAGGACGACGACGAGCCCACCCGGCTCGGCGGACTGCTGGCCAACACCGGGGTGGTCAACCCCGAGCGGCGCCAGCAGCGCTCGGAGGCGATCGGCTCGGTGCTGCGCAGCGTGGCGTCGTTCACCATCCTGGGCACGGCCGCGCTGATGGTGCTCGCGGCGCTCGGGGTGAACCTGGCGCCGCTGCTGGCGAGCGCCGGTGTGGCCGGTGTGGCGATCGGTTTCGGCGCCCGCAACCTGGTCACCGACTTCCTCTCCGGGGTCTTCATGATCATGGAGGACCAGTACGGCGTCGGCGACGAGATCGACACCGGGGTGGCCACCGGGACGGTGCTGGAGGTCGGCCTGCGGGTCACCAAGCTGCGCGGGGCGGGCGGCGAGATCTGGTACATCCGCAACGGCGAGGTGAAGCGGATCGCCAACATGAGCCAGGGCTGGTCGACCGCCTCGGTGGACGTCCAGGTCGGCTACAAGGAGGACCTGGTCCGGGTCGAGGCGCTGATCCAGGAGACGGCGGAGACGCTCGCCAAGGAGGCGCCGTTCGACGAGCTGATCTGGGCGCCGGTGTCGATCCTGGGCGTGGAGTCGGTCGCCGCGGACTCGGTGGTGCTGCGGGTCGAGGCCCGGACGGCGCCGGGCAAGTCGCTGACGGTGGCGCGGGCGCTGCGGCAGCGGCTGAAGGCCGCGTTCGACCAGTCCGGGATCAAGGTCAAGGAGGAGGTCGCTCCGGCCGCCGGCGCCGCGGGCGCGGCCGCCGGGACGGCCGCGATGGTCGTGGCGACGACCTCGGCGACGCCGCCCACCGACGCCGCCCCGCCGTCCGCGCTGGCCGACCCGACCTCGCCGCGCTACCTGGCGACGGCGCCGATACCGGCACCGGTCAAGCCCGCCGACGACGCCGGGGCCAAGTCGCCCTGACGGCCGCGGGAGCGACCCGAAAACGGACCAAAGCCCCGCCTCCCGGACACCCCGGGAGGCGGGGCTTCGCGCTGCCCGGTAACGAGTCGGCATCCACCCTCGCAACGACCATTGACACCCTCCTGACGGGGACCGTACGGTCCTGTCTCAAGCGACTGGAAAGTTTCCTAACAGTTCGCTCCGGGGCCGCCCGGAGGATGCCGGCACCCACCCGGAGGCCGCCACCACCTGCAGGAAGAGGAGGATCTTCGCGTGACCAAGACGACCGCCAAGGCCCCCCTCGCCGGCACCCCCAGCCTGCTGCGGGCCATCAACGACCGCGCCGCCCTCGAACTGCTCCTGGAGAACGGCCCGCTCTCCCGCACCCAGATCGGCACCCTGACCGGGCTCTCCAAGCCCACCGCCTCCCAGCTGCTGGCCCGCCTGGAGGCGGCCGGGCTGGTCCTCCCGGTCGGCACCACCGCGGGCGGGCCGGGCCCCAACGCGCAGCTGTACCAGGTGAATCCGGCGGCCGGCTACGTCGCCGGGCTGGACGTCACCAACAGCCACGTGCGGGTCGCCGTCGCCGACATCACCGGCACCACGCTGGCCGAGCACGTCACCCCGACCAAGGGCTGGCCGGCCGCCGAAACCGTCACCCGGGTGGCCGCCGCGGCCGCCGAGACCGTCCGCGCCGCCGGACTCGCCGAGGGCAGCCTGCACAGCGTGGCGATCGGCGTCGGCGGCGCGCCCGACCCGGTCACCGGAAAGCTCCGCTACGCCTCCCACCTGCCCGGCTGGCACTCACCGCGGCTGGTGCAGGAGCTGTCGGAGGCGATCGGCGCCCCGGTGTCGATCGAGAACGACGTGAACCTCGCCGCCGTCGCCGAGCAGGCCTCCGGCGCCGCGCACGGGTTCGAGGACTTCGTCCTGCTCTGGGCCGGCGAGGGCACCGGCGCCGCGATCGTGATCGCCGGCCGGCTGCACCGCGGCTTCACCGGCGGCGCCGGGGAGGTCGGCTACATGCCGGTGCCCGGCTCACCGGTCGTGCAGAACGTGCGCCGCCGCAACTCCGGCGGGTTCCAGGAACTGGTCGGCGCCCCCGCCGTCCGGGCCCTGGCCCGGGAGTTCGGGCTCGGCGCGCCCACCGCGGAGGAGTCGCTCGCGAAGGCTCTGGCGACCCCGGGCGCCGGCGACGGGTTCCTCACCGCGCTGGCCGGACGGCTCGCCGTCGGGCTGGCCGTGATCGTCGCCGTCGTCGACCCCCAGCTCGTGGTGGTCTCCGGCGGTGTGCCGAGTGCGGGCGGCGAACGGCTGCGCGCACTCGTCGAGGAGGAGCTGGCCCGGATCTCGATCGCCCGGCCGGAGGTCCGCATCAGTGCCCTGCCCGGTTCACCTGTCCTGACCGGCGCGCTGCAACGCGCGCTGGCCGCCGCCCGCGAGGCGGTCTTCTCCACCCACTGACGCTCCCAGCGCACCCACCCGTCGTACCGCACCTGAAACCTCTCCCCCATTCCCCGAACGCGGGACCCGAGGCAATGACGCCTGCCCGCGCACCCCAGGAGGACCTCGAAGTGCACCCCACCACCTCGCGCAGAAGCCGCCGCACGCTGGCCGCCGTCACCGGCAGCGCCGTCCTGGCCCTGCTCGCCACCGCCTGCACCGGCACCAACGACGCCGGCGGCAACGACGACTCGGCCTCCGGCAAGGACGTCACCATCACCTTCTGGCACGGCTGGAGCCAGGACTCCGAGGTGAAGGCGATCAACGACAACATCGCCGCCTTCGAGAAGGCCCACCCGAACATCCACGTCAAGACCGTCGGCAACATCGCCGACGACAAGGTCAACCAGGCCCTCCGGGCCGGCGGCGACGACGCCCCGGACGTGGTCTCCTCCTTCACCACCAACAACGTCGGCATGTTCTGCTCGACCAAGGCCCTCGCCGACCTCAAGCCCTTCCTGGAGAAGGACCGGATCGACGCCGCGAAGACCTTCCCGGCCGCGATGCTCAACTACACGCAGTACCAGGGCAACCAGTGCTCCCTGCCGCTGCTCGGCGACGCCTTCGGCCTCTACTACAACAAGACCGCCTTCGCCAACGCCGGCATCACCGCCCCGCCGAAGACCTTCAGCGAGTTCGCCGACGTCGCCGCCAGGCTGACCATCGCCGACGGCGGCGGCTACAAGCAGCTCGGCTTCATGCCGCTCTACCACGGCTACGAGTCCACCACCGAGCACTTCCTCGGCCAGTACGGCCCGACCTACTTCGACAGCCCCGGCAAGTCGAACCTCGCCACCGACCCCAAGATCGCCTCCATGCTGAACTGGCAGAAGGGCCTGGTCGACAAGCTCGGCGGCTACGACAAGCTGGACAAGTACCGCGCCACCTTCGGCGAGGAGTTCAGCGCCAAGAACCCGTTCCACACCGGCCAGGTCGCGATGGCCATCGACGGCGAGTGGCGCACCGCCTCGCTCGCCGAGAACAAGCCCGACTTCGAGTGGGCCACCGCGCCGTTCCCGGTGCCGGACGACCAGGCCTCCACCTGGGGCCGCGGCTACCAGACCGGCACCATCGTCGGCATCGCCAGCAGCAGCAAGAAGCAGGCCGCCGCCTGGGAGCTGGTCAAGTACCTGACCACCGACACCGACGCCGTGGTCAGCTTCGCCAACGCGATCCACAACGTGCCGAGCACCTTCGACGCCCTCAACTCGCCGAAGCTGATCAGCGACCCGAACTTCAAGACCTTCCTGGACATCGCCAAGAACGCCAACTCCGGCACCACGCCGGCCAGCGTCAACGGCGGCGCCTACATCGTCTCGCTGCAGAACCTCGGTTACGCCTACGAGTCCGGCCAGCAGAAGGATCTCGCGGGCGGCCTCGCGGCCACCGCCAAGGAGATCGACGCCGCCATCGCCCAGGCCAAGTAGCCGCGGCCCCACGGAGCTCCCATGTCACTCGCGCTCGGCACCCGCAAGGGGACCGGAGCGGCCGGCCCGGCGGCGCCCTCCACGCAGCACCTGCTGCGCCGGAAGCGCCGCCGGGAGGCGGCCCGGACCCTCGCCTTCCTCTCCCCCTGGCTGATCGGCTTCAGCGTCTTCTTCCTGTACCCGCTGATCTCCACCGTCTACTTCTCCTTCATGAAGTACAACGGCTTCACCGCCCCCACCTTCAACGGCCTGAAGAACTGGGACTACGTCTTCAACGACTACCCGTCCTTCTGGCAGGGCCTGCGCAACACGCTCTGGCTCGTCGTCGTCATGGTGGCGCTGCGGGTGACGTTCGGTCTCGGCATCGGGCTGCTCATCACCAAGATCAAGACCGGCGTCGGCTTCTTCCGCACCGCGTTCTACCTGCCCTACCTGGCACCGCCGGTGGCCGCCACCGTCTCCTTCGCCTTCCTGCTCAACCCCGGCACCGGCCCGGTCAACCACTTCCTCGGCGAGATCGGCCTCCCCCAGCCCGGCTGGTTCGCCGACCCGGCCTGGTCCAAGCCCGCGCTCACCATGCTCGCCATGTGGGGCATCGGCGACCTGATGGTCATCTTCATGGCGTCCCTGCTGGACGTCCCGAAGGAGCAGTACGAGGCCGCCGAACTGGACGGCGCCGGCCCGTTCCAGCGCTTCCGGTACGTCACCCTGCCGAACATCTCGCCGATCATCATGTTCGCGGTGGTCACCGGGGTCATCCAGACCATGCAGTACTACACGCAGGCGATCGTCGCCGGGAAGGTCGCCGGCGGCATCGCGGGCAACTCCGGGCAGCAGTTCGAACCCGGCTACCCGCAGGGATCCACCTGGACCCTGCCGCAGATGGTCTACAACCTCGGCTTCCAGCGCTTCAACACCGGCGCGGCCTGCGTCGTCGCCCTGGTGCTGTTCGCCATCTCCATGGCCGTCACCTCGATCCTGCTGCGCCGCAAGTCCGGCTTCATGGCGAGCGACGACTAGCGGACCAGTGAGGACACGATCATGACTCTCAGCACCACGCTCACCAAGGCCCCCGCCGGCCGGCCCGGCACCTCCGGCGGGTCCGGCGGCGCCGCCGCCCGGGTCGCCCGCCGGCGGGCCGCGCTCAACTGGGTGGCCGTCCACTCGCTGGCCATCGCCGCCACGCTGTTCTTCCTGCTGCCGTTCGTCTTCGCCTTCCTCACCTCGGTGATGACGGACAACCAGGCGCTCACCACCGAGTACTGGCCCACCTCCTGGGAATGGGGCAACTACGCCAAGGTCTGGGACACCCCCGGGTTCCTCACCTGGTGGCGCAACACCCTGCTCTACGCCGGCCTCGGCACCGTCCTGACCGTCGTCTCCAGCCTCCCGGTGGCCTACGCGCTCGCCAAGTTCCGCTTCCGGGGCCGCAATCTGGCGCTGATGGCGGTCATCGCGATGATGATGCTGCCGCAGCAGGTCACCATCATCCCGATGTACCTGTTCTGGTCGAAGCAGATGCACCTCACCGGCACGCTCTGGCCGCTGATCATCCCGATGGCCTTCGGCGACGCCTTCTCGATCTTCCTGCTCCGCCAGTTCCTGATGACCATCCCCAAGGAGTACATCGAGGCGGCGCGGATCGACGGCTGCGGCGACCTGCGCACCCTGCTGAAGGTCGTGCTGCCGATGGCCAGGCCGGCCATCGCCGCCGTCGCCCTCTTCCAGTTCTTCTACGCCTGGAACGACTACTTCGGCCCGCAGATCTACGCGAGCAACAACCCCGGCGCCTGGACCCTCTCCTACGGCCTGGAGTCCTTCAAGGGCGCCCACCACACCAACTGGAACCTCACCATGGCCGCCACCCTGCTGGTGATGGCGCCGGTGATCATCCTCTTCTTCTTCGCACAGAAGGCCTTCATCGAAGGCGTGACACTGACAGGGGTCAAGGGCTGATGTCCGCACTCAAGCTGGCCATCGTGGGCGGCGGTTCGACGTACACCCCGGAGCTGATCGACGGATTCGCCCGGCTGCGCGACACGCTGCCGATCGCCGAGCTCGTCCTGATCGACCCGGCCGCCGACCGGCTGGAGCTGATCGGCGGGCTGGCCCGGCGGATCTTCGCCCGGCAGGGCCACCCGGCCGTCGTGTCGACCACGACCGACGTCGAGGCGGGTGTCGCCGACGCGGACGCCGTGCTGCTGCAGCTGCGGGTCGGCGGACAGGCCGCCCGCAACCAGGACGAGACCTGGCCGCTGGAGTGCGGCTGCGTCGGCCAGGAGACCACCGGCGCGGGCGGCCTGGCCAAGGCGCTGCGCACCGTCCCGGTGGTGCTGGACATCGCCGAGAAGGTCCGCCGCACCAACCCCGACGCCTGGATCGTCGACTTCACCAACCCCGTCGGCATCGTCACCCGCGCCCTCCGGGCCGCCGGCCACAAGGCGGTCGGGCTCTGCAACGTCGCCATCGGCCTCCAGCGGCGGTTCGCCGGACACCTCGGCGTCGACCCGGAGCTGATCCGGCTCGACCACGTCGGCCTCAACCACCTCACCTGGGAGCGCGGCGTCACCCTGCTCGACGCGCCGGGCGCCGCCGGCGGCCGCGAGGTGCTGCCGGAGCTGCTCTCCGGCTTCGGCAAGGAGATCGCCGACGACCTCCGCCTGCCGCAGCGCGTCATCGAGCGGCTCGGCGTCGTCCCGTCGTACTACCTGCGGTACTTCTACCAGCACGACGTGGTCGTCGAGGAGCTGAAGGCCAAGGGCTCGCGGGCCGCCGAGGTGGCCGAGATCGAGCGGCAGCTGCTGGAGATGTACGCCGACCCCGCCCTCGACACCAAGCCCGAACTGCTCGGCAAGCGCGGCGGCGCGTTCTACTCCGAGGCCGCGGTGCAGCTCATCGCCGCCCTGCTGGGGACGGACGGCCGCACGTCCGTGCAGGTGGTGAACACGCGCAACGACGGCGTGCTGCCCTTCCTGCCCGACGACGCGGTCATCGAGGTCCCGGCCGAGGTCGACGCCGCCGGCGTGCGCCCGCTGCCGCAGCGTCCCGTCGAACCGCTCTACGCCGGCCTGATCGCGGCCGTCACCGCGTACGAGCACCTCGCCCTGGACGCCGCGCTGCACGGCGGCCGCGACCGCGTCTTCGACGCCCTGCTCGCCCACCCGCTGGTCGGCCAGATCGAACTCGCCGACCAGCTCACGGACCGGCTGCTCGCCCACAACCGCGAGCACCTCGCCTGGGCCTGACCCGCCCCTTCCGTCCGGTCCGCCGCGCGCCCCCGGGCGCCGGCGGACCGGACCGCGAGGAGACCGACCACCCCCGGCCGGGGACAACGGCCGGGCCACGTACGAGCCGCGGGGACCTCATGACCCACCAGCCCGAACCACTCCTGCCCGGTGTACTCGCCATCGACGCCGGCAACTCCAAGACCGACGTCGCCCTCATCGGCGCGGACGGCACCGTCCACGGCACCGCCCGCGGCGGCGGCTTCGCCCCGCAGAAGGTCGGCGGCGCGGCCGCGGTCGCCGGCCTCGCCCCGCTGGTCGAGGAAGCCGCCGCGGCGGCCGGACTCTCCTTCCGCAGCGGCGTCCTGACCACCCACGTCAGCGCCTGTCTCGCCAACGCCGACCTCCCGGTCGAGGAGGAGGCCCTGCGCACCGCGCTGGAGTCCCACCCGTGGGGCGTCACCAACACCGTCGCCAACGACACCTTCGGCCTCCTCCGGGCCGGTACCGACGGTCCGCGCGGCGTCGCCGTCGTCTGCGGCGCCGGAATCAACTGCGTCGGCCTGCTCCCCGACGGCCGCACCGCCCGCTTCCCCGCCCTCGGCGAACTCACCGGCGACTGGGGCGGCGGCAGCGGCCTCGCCGTCAGCAGCATGTGGCACGCCGTCCGCGCCGAGGACGGCCGCGGCGGGCCCACCGCCCTCGCCCGGGCCATCGCCGAACACTTCGGCCTGCCGAGCACCGGCGCGGTGGCCGAGGCCATCCACCTCGGACACCTGCCGTGGGCCCGGCTGCACGAGATCGCCCGGGTGCTGTTCGCGGTCGCCGCGACGGGGGACGCCGTCGCGCTGGAGCTGGTCGACCGGCAGGCCGACGAGATCGCCCGGCTGGCGGTCGTCGCCCTGGGACGGCTGGACCTGCTGGACGAGCCGACGCCGGTGGTGCTCGGCGGCGGTGTACTCGCCTCCCGGCAGCCTCTGCTGCTCGACAACCTGACGGCGCGGCTGGCCGCGGCCGCCCCGCTCGCGGAGCCGCGTGTCGTCGTCGCACCGCCGGTCCTGGGGGCGGCGCTGCTGGGCCTCGACCACCTGGGTGCCGGAGAGGCGGCGCAGGCCCGCGTGCGGGAGGCGTACGACCCGACCCGGCGCGTGGCGGCGTAGCCGCCGGGCCCCGACCTCCCGTTCCCGCCGGGCCCGCACGCCGGGCGGGAACGGGAACCGGCCGGACCTCCGCCGCGCGTTCGCGGATGCTGCTGTCCGGCGCCGCCTCGGGGGGCTTGAGCCATGACCCCGCCTTCCCGCCTGCTCCTCGGCGCGAAGCCGGTGCCGCTGCCCGTCCTGCTCCAGCACGCCGGGGACTGCCTGGCCGAGCGGGAGCCGGCCCGCCCGTACGGCTGCTACGGGAACAAGTACGACCCGGTGCTCGACGCGCAGGGCCGGATCCTCCGCATCGGGGAGCTCTACCACCCCTGGGCCGGAGCCCGGATCCGCCCGGATCCGCCAGCGCCGACCGGGTCTGCGGCTCGCCGTCCGCCTGGCAGACGCCTCCGTCGCATCCCCCCTTGATCTGATGAGCTGCCGGGCATGGACCACGAACGAGGTGACCGCCGGCGCTGGCTCGTGCTCGCCGTCGGGATGTCCGCGATGACCTCCGGGTGCGCGTTCCAGTTCGGACTGCCCTACCTGATCCCGGCGTTGCGCGACGAGGGGCTCTCGCTGAGCGGGGCCGGACTGCTGGCCGCCTGCCCGACGGCCGGCCTGGTGCTGACGCTCACCGCGTGGGGGGCGGCGGCGGACCGGTGGGGCGAGCGCTGGGTGCTGGCGTCCGGGCTGGGGCTCGGCGGGCTGGTGCTGCTGGCCGCGACGGCGGTGCGCGGGACGGCCGGGCTCGGGGCGTGCTTCCTGCTGGCGGGCGCGGCCGGGGCCTCGGCGCACGCGTCGAGCGGGCGGCTGATCCTGGGCTGGTTCCCCGCGCGGGAGCGCGGGCTGGCGATGGGCCTGCGGCAGACGTCGCTGCCGCTGGGGGTCGCGGTGGCGGCGCTGCTGCTGCCGCCGCTCGCGGCGCACGGACGGGCCACGGCGCTGGCGGTGCTGGGCGGGCTCAGCGTGGGGGCGGCGCTGCTGGTGGCCGTCGCGGTGCGCGATCCGGCCCGGCCGGGTGGCGGTGAGGCGGGCGGGCAGGCCGGGAACCCCTACCGGACACCGGTGCTGTGGCGGCTGCACGGGGCCGCGACGCTGCTGGTGGTGCCGCAGTTCACGGTGTCGGTGTTCGCCCTGGTCTTCCTGGTGGACGAACGCGGCTGGTCACCGTCGACGGCCGGGCCGCTGCTGGCGTGCGTGCAGGTGGCGGGGGCGGGCGCGCGGCTGGCGGCCGGGCGCTGGTCGGACGTGGCGGGCAGCCGGGTCGGGCCGATGCGCCGACTGGCGTGGACGGCGTCCGGAGTGCTGGCGGTGCTCGCGGCGGGCGCGTTCAGCGGCTCGGCGGTGGCGGTGGCCGCGTTGATGGCGGCGGGCGTGGTGACGGTGTCCACCAACGGGCTGTCGTTCACGGCCGTGGCCGAGTACGCCGGTCCGGCCTGGGCGGGCCGGGCGCTGGGGGTGCACACCACCGTGCAGAACGCGGTCGCGGCGTGCGTCGCCCCGGCCGTGGGCGCGCTGATCGGCGCGGCGGGGTACGGCTGGGCGTACGCGGTCGTGGTGGCGTTCCCGCTGGTGGCGGCGGCGGTGGTGCCGTTGCACGAGAAGTCGGCCGGTTCGACTTCTCGCGCAGGCTCCACGCCCCGTCGGCTCTCCGTCCCGGCGGGCGCGGCCGTCCGTTCGCGGCCTCCTTCGGGCCCGGATGCCGGCGGCGGTCAGAGCGAGTAGCCGCTGACCACGACGGGCCGGAAGCCCTGGGCCACCCGGTCGTCGAACGTCTGCTGGTACTGGTCCGCCGTCAACCGGTGATGAGCAGAGAACGGCGGCCCCTCACGCTGCTCGAAAATCGCCGCATAATGATCAGCACCATCAAACGTGTAACCACACACGTCGACGGGCCGGAAACCCTGCCCCACCCGATCGTCGAACGTCTGCTGGTACTGATCCGCCGTCAACCGGTGATGAGCAGAGAACGGCGGCCCCTCACGCTGCTCGAAGACCGCCGCGTAGCGGTCACCGCCGTCGACGGTGTACCCGCTCACCCATACCGGGCGGAAGCCCTGCCCGACAAGGGTGTTGAAGATCTGCTGGTACTGGTCGGCGGCCAGATTGTGGACCGCGTGGAACGACGCGCCCTGGGACTGTTCGAAGATCGCGGCAAACCGCTCGGTGCCGCTCACCACCTGGTCGCCCGTGGCGCAGAACACCTCGCCGGTGTCCTGGTTGGCCGTGCAGAATCCGCCGAGCAGTTGCACCTCCACGTTCGCGTTGTTGCCGCTGCCGCCGATGTGCACCACCGAGAAGCCGCCGCTGACCGCGCTGGTCGCAGCGGGCGCCACGCTCTCGTCGTAGGAGTTCGAGCCGAGGAAGGGGTTTTCCCAGTGGAAGCGGACCTCGCCCTTGCGGACGCCGTCGACGTCCTCGATCTGGTAGGTGACCCGCCCCTCGGTCCCGGTGCCGACCCCGTCCGACTCGGATTCCCATTCCCCCCTGTCCCCGATGAGGATCGGCGGCCGGACGGTGAATTCACCACCGGGGAGTGACACGTCCGTACGCCTGAGGTTCAGTGTCCCGGCTAAATTCCGGAGAGTGACGTGGGTTGACCTGGCAGCCATCGTCTCATCCCTCCACTTGTTCGTTTACCTCCTTATAATTTACGCCGCCACGCGGGGAACGCGGCGTGCGGCAACGGACCGTGACGACGCCTACGGTGGGCCACCGCCCTCGGTTCGGCGCGACCGACCCGGGCAATCCGGTGGACGGCGCGGACCCCGGTGGCGCAGAGTCGCGTCATGCCTCGTCCCTCTCTGCCCTCCCTCCCGGCCCGGTACCGGACGCGGTCGGCGACTGCGTCCGATGCCCCGGCCATCCATCGGCTGATCACCGCGCGGGCGCGGGAGCTGCCCGGCGGCCTCGAAAGCGCGCCCGAGGGCGGCGTCGACGCCGTGGCCGCCGACCTCGAACTGCCCGGGCTGGACCCGGCGCGCGACACCCTGCTGGTCGAGGACGCGGCGGGCCTGGTCGTCGGGCGCGCGTGGGTGCACGGACGCCGGAGCAAGGTGGACGTCCACCCGGCCCACCGCGGTGGGGGGTTGGGCGCCGCGCTGCTCGACTGGGCCGAGGCGCGGGCCCGGGAGGCGGGCGGCGAGCGGCTCTCGCAGACCCTGCCGGACGGCGACCGGGCGGCCGCCGGGCTGCTGCGCTCGCGCGGGTACGAGCCCTTCGTCACCGAGTGGCTGCTGGAGATCGCGCTGCCCGCCGCGTACGGGGTGCCCGCCCCGCCGGACGGGGTCACCGTGCGGCCGTTCCAGCCCGGGGACGAGCGCGCCGCGTACCAGCTGACCGAGGACGCGTTCGACGAGTGGCAGCAGCGGCGCAAGCCGTACGAGGAGTGGGCGCTGCACACCGTCGAGCGGGACACCTTCGCTCCCGCGCTCTCGCCGGTGGCGTTCGCGGGCGGCGAGATGGTCGGCGCGGTGCTGTCGCTGGACCTGCCGCACACCGGCGAGGGCTACGTCGAGCGGGTCGCGGTGCGGCGGGACCACCGCAACCGGGGGATCGCCCGGACGCTGCTGCAGGAGGCCTTCCACGCGTTCCACCGGCACGGGCGGCAGGCGTGCACGCTGTGGACGCACTCGGAGACGGGCGCGCTGTCGCTGTACCAGCGGGTGGGGATGACGGTGCGGCGCAGCTCGTCCGTCTACGGCAAGGCCCTCGTCCCCGCCTCGGACGGGTGAGCCGGACAACCGTCAGGTGACCCGGACAGACAGCCGTCAGGTGAGCCGGACAGACAGCCCTCAGGTGAGCCGTCGGGCCAGCTCCGCCGGCAGCGGGTAGGGCCGCTCCGGCGGGAGGAGGCGCTGGGCCTTGGCGGCCTGGCCGTTCTGCACCAGGGCGGCGATCTTGCGGACCTGCGGGGTGAGGTCGGTGATCCCGGTGATCCACTCCTCGGCGTAGGCGCGGATCAGCGAGCGGCCGACGCCGATCTGGATGCTGTAGTGGTTCAGCGCGGCGCCGCGCAGGGACCGCTCGGGGTCCCACTGCACGTGCACCTCGGCGCGGGCGAGGGCGGCCGGGTCGGCGGTGGTCGGCACGGCGCGGGAGAGCGCCTCCTCCCAGCCCGCACGGGTGATCCGGACGGCGAGGACGCGCTCCTGGCCCGGCTTCTGCGCCCAGTTGCTGCGGTGCATGAGCCAGCGGAAGGACGGCTTGATCCACGTCATCCGCCCGAAGGAGAACGGCGGCACGAAGCGGCCCGCCGCCACCGCCGGACCGGCCACGGCCGGGGCGTACGCCTGGTACACGACGATGGTGGAGGCGTCGTGGTCGGCACGGATCTCACGGAGGCTCGGCTGCTGCACGGGGGCCACCCTGCCCGCCGGACACCGCCCGGGGCGAACGGTTTTTCCACTGCGGCCCCGGAGCCGGCCCCCGGCGACGGCGAGCGGCCGGGGGCCCGGCGCAGGGCGGGTGGCCGCCCCGTGCGGGCCGTCAGGGGTCCGGTAAAATTCGGCACCGGAACCCGCACGGCGGGTTGTTTCGGGGGCGGAGCAGAACGGCATGACGGCTGGAATCGATCAGGACATCTCCGGCTCACCCGACGTACCCGCCGAGCTGGGCCAGTGCTACCTCGACCTGCTCGTCGACGTCTCCCGGACCGGACGGCTGCTCCGCCGCGGCGAGTTGGAGAGCCTGAGGGCACTCGGCGAGCGCGGGGCGGAGACCGGCCACGGGCTGCAGCGGATGGCCGCGCACTGCCTGGCCGCCACCCGGCAGGCCTGGCGCACGCTGCCCGGGATCACCGCCGCCGTGACCGTCGCCGACCTGCGCCGCACCGGTGACGCCGTGCTCGCCGCGACCGAGGCGGCGCTCGCCGCACTGGGCGAGGGGCACGAGCGGGCGCAGCGGTCGGCCGTGCGCCAGGAGGAGGCGGCGCGGCGGGAGTTCATCGACGACCTGCTGTACGGGCGCAGCGACCTCGGCCTGCTCGCCGAGCACGCCGAGCGGTTCGGGCTGCGGCTGGCCGGCGGGTACTCCGTCGCGGTGGCGGTCGGCGACGTGCCCTACGCGGACGTCCACCCGCTGGTGCACCGGGTGGAGCGTGAGCTGGTGGGCCGGTTCGGCGACCGGGACGTGCTGCTGGCGACCAAGGACGGCCGGCTGGTCTGCATCGCGCCCGACTGCGACCGCGCGGTACTGGAGGCCTTCGCGGACCTGGCGCTGCGTCCGGGCCGGGGCTACCAGCCGGTGCTGCGGGTGGCGACCGGCCGTCGGCACTCGGGCGCGGGCGGCGTGGTGCACAGCTACGAGGAGGCGCTGGGCGCGCTGGACTACGCGGAGCGACTGGCGCTGCCCGCACGGCGGTTGAAGGCGGAGGAGCTGCTGGTCTTCCCAGTGCTGATGCGCGACCGGGAAGCCATGGCCGACCTGGTGCGCAACGTCCTGGGCCCGCTGACCGCGGCCCGGGGCGGCGCCCGGCCGCTGCTGGACACCATCGCGGTGCAGGCCGAGACCGGGTACGTGAACGCGGAGGCGGCCCGCCGGCTGGGCCTGAGCGTGCGGACGCTCGGCTACCGGCTGGAGCGGATCCGTGCGCTGACGGGCTACGACCCGGCGGACGCGCTGCACCGCTACACCCTGGAGACCGCCGCGATGGGCGCGCGGCTGCTGAACTGGCCCGAAGAGGCGCTCTGACCGACGGCCCGCACCGGCGTCGCTGCGTGTTCCAGGCTGTCAAGACGGCGTCAAGACTGCCGGATCCTGGCAATGTGCGAACCGGCTCCGGGCTGTCACGATCACCGTGGCGCGCCGGAGGGGGCGCCGCGGGAGCAGGCAGGGGGCGTGGCCCGACGGGGGGATCGTCGAGGCCGCGCCGGGCTCTCCGGCGGCGCCCCCTCCTGCGCGCCGAGGGTGGTCACCGGGGACCGACCGTTGGTCCTGCCCGGTGGTGTCGGGGCCGACGCCCTGCACGGGGGTCACGGCGTCGGCCGCGGGGGCCTGCTCCCGGAGGGGTCACGGCGCCGATCCCCACATCGGCGTCGCGACCGGGGGCGCCCGGGGCACGACGCCGGCCATCACGGAAACGGGGGCCGGCGGCGGGGATCGCCCCGGACCTCGGCCCGCCCCCGCACGCTTGGTTACCGCTCGGTAGCATCGCCGGAGGGAGAACTCTTCGAGGGGGCGCGATGGAACGGCAGCGGACCGCGGTGGTGTCCGGGGGCGGGACGGGGATCGGGCGGGCGATCGCCGCCGAACTCGCCGGGGAGGGCTACCGGGTGGCGATCCTCGGCCGGCGGGCCGAGGTGCTGGCGCAGACGGCCGCCGCGATCGGTGCGGGCGTGGTGCCGGTCGCGGCCGACCTGACCGTGGCCGCCGAGGTGGAGCGGGCCGCCGGGGAGATCGCGGCACTGGGGCCGGTGGACGTGCTCGTCAACAACGCGGGCGCGGTGATCACCCCGCCCGCCGACGCCGGCCTGGCGGCGCTCGCCGAGGCCTGGAGGCGTGACCTGGACACCAACCTGCTCACCGCCGTCCTGCTCACCACCGCACTGGCCGGCCACCTCCGGCGCCCCGGCGGCCGGCTGATCCTGATCAGCTCCGCGGCCGCCCAGCGCGGCGGCGCCGGCCCCCACTCGGCCGGCTCGTACGCGGCTGCCAAGGCCGCCCTGCACGGCTGGGCGTTCGGCCTGGCCCGCCAGTTCGGGCCGGACGGGATCACCGTCAACGTCCTCGCGCCGGGCTACGTCGCGGACACCGAGATCTTCGGCGCCGACTGGAGCGAGGAGTTCCACGCCGGCAAGATCGCCGCCACCCTGGTCGGCCGCGCAGGCACCCCCGAGGACGTCGCCGCCGCCGTCTCCTACCTGGCCTCGCCCCGCGCGGGCTACCTGACCGGCCAGATCATCGGCCTCAACGGCGGCGCGGTCCTGGGCCGTTGAGAACGCGCCGCGCCGCCGGGACACCGGTCCGCCGGGACGCCCGGCAGGTCAGCGGCGTGCCGCGGCCAGCAGCTCGGGCACGGTGGCGAACTTGACGCGGGGGCGTCCGGCGGCCTCGCCGAGGGTGCGTTCGGTGCGGTCGATGGCGCGGAGCTGCTTGAGCCCGAGCGAGTCCGGGCGGCGGGTGCGGACGAGGCGGGCGAAGTCCCGGGCGGTGCCGGCTGGCTCGGGGAGGGCGCCGGCGACGGCGTCGTCGAGGAAGGCGTCGACGGTCTGCTGGGCACAGGCCCGGTTGGCGCCGATGCCGCCGGAGGGGCCGCGCTTGGCCCAGCCGACGACGTAGGTGCCGGGCAGCGGCCGGCCGGTGGCCGGGTCGAGGACGCGGCCGTCACGGCTCGGCAGGGCGGCGGCGTCCTCGTCGAAGGGGAGGCCCGGCACGGGCACGCCGCGGTAGCCGATGGACCGCACGACCAGGCCGGCCTCGATCACCGTGCCGCCCGCCTCGACGCCCGTCACGCGGTCGTCGCCGGCCAGCGCGGTGGGCGTGGTGAGGAAGCGCAGCACGATCCGCCGGCCGGGGCGCGGCGGCCGCGCGGTGTCGACGGTCTCCCTCGGGAGTCCCGCGAGCAGCGCGGCCTTGGAGCCGGGTGCGGCGGCCTCGACGGCGGCCCGGACGTCCGGGTGGTCCTCGACGACGAGGTCGACGCCGGGCAGGTGCTTCAGGGCGAGGAACTCGGGCCGCGTCCAGGCGGCGTCCTCCGGCCCGCGCCGGGCGAGCAGCACGACCTCGCGCACCCGGCTGCCGCGCAGGGCGGCGAGGGCGTGGTCGGCGATGTCGGTGGCGGCGAGCCGCCCGGGGTCGAGGAGCAGGATCCGGGCGACGTCGACGGCGACGTTGCCGTTGCCGATGACGACGACGCGTTCGGTGGTGAGGTCGACGGCGTCGGCGGGCACGGTGGGGTCGGCGTTGTACCAGCCGACGAGGGTGGTGGCGGGCAGGCTGCCGGGGAGGTCCTCACCGGGCAGGCCGAGCCGGCGGTCGGCGGCGGCACCGACGGCGTAGACCACCGCGTGGTGGTGGGCGGCGAGTTCGGCGTGGGTGAGGTCGCGGCCGATCTCGACGTTGAGGTGGACGGTCAGGCGCGGGTGGTGGAAGACGGAAGCGAAGCTCTCGGCGATCCGCTTGGTGGCCTGGTGGTCGGGGGCGACGCCGTGCCGGAGCAGTCCGCCGGCGACCGGCAGGCGGTCGATCATGGTGATCTCGGCGCCGGTGGTGCGCAGCAGCGACTGGGCGGTGTAGCCCGCGGAGGGGCCGGTGCCGACGATGGCGATGCGCGGCGTGCCGAGGCCGCCCGGCAGGCTGCGCGGGAAGGCCGGCGCTCCCCAGGCGTGGTCGTTGGGGTGGTCGCGGTAGTAGTCGCGGTTGAGGTCGCCGAAGACGGTGTCGGGCCCGGCGAGCCGGTCGACGGGGCGGACGGCGTCGACCGGGCAGGCGTCGGCGCAGGCGCCGCAGTCGATGCAGGCGGCCGGGTCGATGTACAGCATGTCGGTGCTGCCGAAGTCCGGTTCCCCGGGGGTGGGGTGGATGCAGTTGACCGGGCAGACGGAGACGCAGGAGGCGTCGTTGCAGCAGGTCTGGGTGATCGCGTAGGCCATGGCCGGGAGTGGTCCTCGCTGCGTGGGGGTCGGGGGTCCGGTACGGCGGGGGGTCAGAGCATGTGGACGCGGCGGTAGACCGCCGCGGAGGCCTTGGTGAGCAGGCCGCACTCGGCGAGGAAGGCCATCAGGTGGCGCGAGCTGGTGCGCATCATCGCCTTGCGGTGCTCGTTGGCGCGCACCTCGGCGACGGCCCGCTCGCGGTCGAGCCCGGCCGCCGTGTAGACGCCGGGGTGCACCATGCTGCTGACGATGACGTAGGCCCCGGCGGCGATCCCCGTCGCGGCGGCCCGCCGGCGCGCGGGCGAGGCCCCGCGCATCCGCTCGCGGATCTGCTGGCGGGCGAACTTCATGTGCCGGGACTCCTCGACCACGTGGATCCGGGAGGTGCCGCGGACGATGTCGAGGACGTTCCCGCCGCGCATCCAGTCGCGCTGCATGACGTCGAGCACCTCCTCGGCGACCAGGATGCCGCCGTAGGCGAGTTCGCCCCGGGCGGTGGCCTTGAAGAGGCGGCCGGCCTGGGCGATCACCGGGTTCGGCCGGTACTGGGGGACGCCCATCTTCTCGCAGGCGCGGGCGAACATGATCGAGTGCCGGCACTCGTCGGCGATCTCGGTGAGGGCGAAGCGGAACTCGGCGCCGGCCGGGTTCTTGAGGTACTGGTCGCGCAGCACCATCTGCTGGAGGATCATCTCGAACCAGATGCCGGTGGTCATGATCGAGCAGACCTCGTGCCGGGTCAGGGTGACCCGCTGCTCCTCGGTCATCTCGCCCCAGAGCCGGGTGCCGTAGAGGGTGCTCCACTCGGGGTTGAGGCCGTAGTCACCCGCGGGGAGCGGGGCGTCCCAGTCGATCTCGGTCGCCGGGTCGTAGGAGAGGGTCGCGGCCGAGTCGATCAGCCGCTTCGAGACGTCGTCGTCGGCCTCGGTGTGGCCGTGGATTCCTGCCGCCGCGCCGGTCGCGCCGGTCCGGGTCATGACTGCCTCCAGGTGCATGCCCTGTGCGGGCTTCCCGCCGATCCCGCTTATTAGACGGAGAGTACAATAAGAGCCCCGGGGCGAGAAGCCCCCGCGCATCCGCCGGTACGCGCCCGCCCCGCCCCCGCACCACGCACCCCGCTCGTCACGCATCCGCGCGTGCCCCTGCCCGGCCGAGTCCTGGCGGCCGAGGGATGATGGCGGAGGCGGACGTGAGCGGCCGGTCGACGGCCGACGTGGCGAGAACACATCCGAGGTGCGCACATGGACAGCCGGCGGTTCCCCTTCGTCGACACCGCGGCCGGGGCCCTGCTCGACGCGGACGGCAGGATCATCCGCTGGACGCCGGAGGCCGAGCAGCTGCTCTCCCTGCGCGCCGACCAGGCCTGCGGCCGACGCGTCCGGGAGCTGCTCGCCGATCCGGCCACCTGGCCCGCCCTGCTGGCCGAGCGGACGCCGGACGCCTGGTCCGGCCGGGCCGTGGTGCGCTCGGGGCGGGGCGAGGAGCTGGGGATCGTCTTCCAGGTGCTGCCGCTCGCGGACGGCGGAGAGGGCGCCCCCGCCCCCGCCTCCCGCTACTTCGTCCTCGCCGCCCCCGCCGGCCTGGTCGCCCAGTGGCGCCAGGACCAGGCGTTCACCCGGGAGCTGTTCCTCCAGGACCGCGTCGGCCTCGCCGTCTTCGACGAGCGGCTGCGGCTGATCAGGACCAACACCCACCTGCTCCCCTACACCGGCCTCCCGCCGAACCTGAACGGCCACCGCCTCGGCGACTTCCTCCAGCCCGACGACGCGGCGACGGTCGAACGCCACCTCCACGAGGTGCTGGAGACCGGTCGGCCGCTGGTGCTGACCGAGGAGCTCGTCCGGACGATCGAGAATCCGGGCACCGGTGCGGTGATGGCGGTCTCCGCGTTCCGGCTGCAGGCCCCCGACGGGCACGCGATCGGCGTCACCGCGCTCTTCACCGACGTCACCGAACTCCACCGCTCGGGCGAACGCCTGGCCGTGCTGCACCGGGCCACCGCGGCCGTCGGCGGCTCGCTCTCCGTCACCGGCACCGCCGAGGAGCTCGCCGCCGTCCTCGCGCCCGGGCTGGCCGACCTGGCGGTGGTCGAGGTCGCCGAGGCGGTGTTCACCGGCGAGGAGCCGGTCCCCGACCGGGACGGCCGCCTCTGGCTGCGCCGCACCGCTGTCGCCGCGGGGCCCGGGACCGCCGCCGGCCCGGAGCCCGGGACCGGCTCGCCCGCTGCCGACCCTGTCCACGACGCCGCCACCGACGCCGCCGCGGTCCCCGTCACCGAGTCCGCCACCGCCTCCCCCGCCGCCCTCTCCCCCTCCGCGATGACCGCCCCGCTCCGGGCCCGCGGGGCCCTGCTCGGCCGGGTGACCGTCCGGCGGGCACCCGGCCGCCCGCCGTACGAGCCGGCCGACCTGGACCTGCTGCGCGAGATCGCCGCCCGCGCCGCCCTCGCCCTGGACAACGCGCGTCGCTACACCCGCGAGCGCCGGGCCGCCGTCGGGCTGCAACGCAGCCTGCTGCCGCCGTCGCAGGCGGAGACCGCCGCCGTCAGCGCCTCCAGCGTCTACCTGCCGACCGACACCGCCACCGGCGTCGGCGGCGACTGGTTCGACGTGATCCCGCTCTCCTCCGCCCGGGTCGCGCTGGTCACCGGGGACGTCGTCGGGCACGGGCTGGAGGCCAGCGCCACCATGGGGCGCCTGCGCACCGCCGTCCGCACCCTCGCCGACCTGGACCTGGAGCCGGACGAGCTGCTCGTCCACCTCGACGACCTGGTCTCCCGGCTGCTGGTCGAGGCCGACGAGCCCGGTGGCCAACCCGGAGACCGGGCGAATGGCGGGGCGGACGGCCGGGCGGACGGGCGCCCGGAGGACGAGGGGTGGCCCGCCCCGCGCCGCGCCGTCGCCTCCGGCGCGACCTGCGTGTACGCGGTCTACGACCCGGTGTCCCGGCGGTGCGCGATCGCCTCCGCCGGCCACCCGCCGCCCGCCGTCGCCGCCCCGGACGGCACCGTCGAGTACGTGCCCGTGCAGCCGGGCCCGCCGCTGGGCGTCGGCGGCCTGCCGTTCGAGGTGACGGAGGTCGAACTGGCCCCCGGCAGCATCCTGGCGCTCTACACCGACGGCCTGATCCACGGCCGCGGCGGCGACCTCGACGAGGGCATGGCCGAGCTCCGCCGCCGGCTCGCCCTGCCCGGCGTCACCACCACGCCGCTGCCCGAGCTCGGCCGGGCCCTCGTCGCCGGCCGTCCCGCGGACCTGCGCGGCGACGACGTCACCCTGCTGCTGGCCCGCACCCGCGCGGTGCCGCCCGAAGCCACCGCCGTCTGGCCGGTGGAGCCCGACCCCGCCGCCGTCGCCCTCGTCCGCGAGCGCACGGCGGAGCAGCTGCGCGCCTGGGGGCTGGAGGACCTGGTCTTCACCACCGAGCTGGTGCTCAGCGAGCTGGTCACCAACGCGATCCGCTACGCGGGCGGCCCGGTCGAGGTCCGGCTGATCCTCGCCGAGCGCCTGACCTGCGAGGTCTCCGACCCCAGCGCGACCCAGCCCAGGATGCGCCGCGCCCACCTCACCGACGAGGGCGGCCGCGGCCTCTACCTGGTCGCCCAGCTCACCGACCGCTGGGGCAGCCGCTACACCCGCCACGGAAAGACCATCTGGGCCGAACAGGAACTGCCGCAGTCCCAGCCCCAGACCCAGGAGCCGCAGTCCCAGCCCCAGGAGCCGCAGCCCCAGTAGCCCCCGGCGGTCAGGCCCGGAAGGCCGCCGCGAAGACGCCCGGCATCCGCGCCCACGAGGGCCGCGCCGCGAACCGGGTGAGCCGCCGTCCGGTCAGCGCCGCACTGCGGGCCGTGACGAACCACGGCGGCTTCGGGAAGAGCGCCCACTCGCCACCCGCCACCGACCGCGGGAACGGCCGGAACGGTCCCCGGACGACCGTCCGCTCCGGCCCGTCGATCAGCAGCGCGTTGTGGACGACGCCGATCCCGCTCTGCGCGTCGTCCACCGTGTGTCCGGGGTAGGCGCCCCACGGGGCGGTCGCGGTGAGGAAGCCGAGCGCCGTCCAGGCGTTGACGGCGATCGTGCCGTACCGCAGCGCGGCGAGCGCGTCGTCGAAGGCCGGGCCGAGGCGCCGGAGCGTGGCCGGGTCGACCAGGACGTTGGCGCCGAGGGTGCCGACCAGATCGCGGTTGGCGGTCTCGACCGCCCGGTCGAGGAAGTCGGCGCCCGTCCCGGGCAGGGTGAGCACGCCGAGGACCGGCGCGAAGTACTCGGTGGTCTCCAGCGTCGCCGCATCCCGGCCGTCGCCGAGGTCGACCAGCAGCCGGGATCCCTCGGCGCCCTGCCACTCGGCGCCCGGGTGGCTCGCCGCCGCGTCCGCCAGCCGCTGGGCGCTGCCCGGGTACCAGGCGGGCCGTGCCGGGAGCCGCTCCAGCGCCGTGCGGAGCAGCCGGAGGAAGGTCTCGCGCTGCGGCCAGTCCTCGCCGAGCAGCACCAGCTGCGTGGCGATGCAGTTGTGGCCGCTGTTGTGCAGGCGCTGGGTGGCGATGTGCTCGGCCTGGTAGCGCAGGTCGGCCTCGCTCCACTCGCCGGGGACCACGATGACCGGGGAGACGCCGCCGAGCTCGCTGGTCATCGGCTTGGTGAGGAGCGGCGTCCCGGCGGCCTTGCGCGCCCTGCCCTCCTCCCCCGGCCCGAAGGCCACCACGTCGTGGGTGGCGAGGCTGCCGGTGATGTGGACGTGCGCGACACCGGGGTGGTGGGCGAGGTAGCCGCCGACGTCCCCGCCGCCGGAGACGATGCGCAGCACGCCGTACTCGATCAGCGGGGCGAGCGCGCGCCGGTAGACGGGCTCCAGGTCGCCGAGGACGGGGTTGAGCTTCAGCAGGACGACCCGGTTGTGGGCGATCAGCTCGTACAGCACGTCCAGCGGCGCGATGGAGGTGATGTTGCCGGCGCCGAGGACGAGGCCGACGCCGCCGGTCCGCTGCGGGTCGAGCGCGCCGAGGCCGGCCCGGCGGCGTACCGTCTCCGCGTCCGTGCCGGGCGGCATCCACACCTCGGCGGTGAAGCCGTTCAGCAGCAGCCGGTCGTGGGCGGTGAGCGGCAGGACGGGAACGGTCACCCGCCCGCCGGGCGCCCGGCCGAACCGCGCGCCGTCCAGCGGGCTGCGGCCCGCCGCGACCGCCCGAAGCGAGCGGGCGAGCGCGTCGAGGGAGGTCAGCAGGGCGTACGGGCCGGACATCCACTCCTCACCGGTCAGCGGGGAGTCGTCCGCCAGCAGCTTGATCCGGCTCGCCGTCCGCACCCAGGCCTGTGCCTCGGCCGCGACGGCGGCGTGGACGCGGCCCAGCAGGGCGACCCGCCCGGTGAGCGGGGTCGCCGCCCACCGGCGCTCGCCGTCGGCCAACTCGGCGAGCAGCGCGTCCAGTTCGGGCCTCGCGCCGGGCTCGGCCGGGGCGCTTCCGGCGGGGGTGGCGACGGTCATGTTGGCTCCCTCGTTCGCGTCCGCCCGCGCGGGCGGGCGCCGTGCTGCCCGCCGGGCGGGCCTGGGTGCGGGCACAAGAGTCCCGTGACGGTGCCACGATGGCGCAGGCCCGGCCCGCGGCGCCATGGGCGGGCGCCCCGCGTTGTCCCCAGCCGTACTGTGCGGCGGCACAGTTGAGCCGGCGCCGGCGGCGGGTACGGTGACCGCATGGGCGCCCTGCGAGACACCGCACAGCTCGACGACGTGTTCGCCGAGATCCTCGCCTCGGTCGAGGCTCTCACCGACGAGACCGTCCGCAAGATCGCCGCGGACGAGGCCGGTTACGTCGAGAACCGGCTGCCGCCGGAGCTGCTCCGCACCCTCGTCCGCGCCAACATCGAGGCCGTGCTGCGCGCGGAGTCCGGCGGTCCGGACGGCGGTGACGAGACCGCCCGCTGGACCGGCCGGGTCAAGGCCGAGCACGGCGTGCCGCTGCCGGCGCTGCTGCACGCCTTCCGGCTGGGCGGGCTGGAGATCTGGGAGTGGGCCATCGCCCGCGCCACCACCGGTGCCCAGGCCACCGCGCTGCTGCAGCGGTCCTCGCGCTTCTGGGCCGTGCTGGACCGCTTCTCCACCGCCGCGACCGAGGCCTACCGCCAGGTGGCCGACGACCGGGAGCGCCAGGAGGAGGCGGCCCGCCGGATCATGCTGCTCGGCGTCTTCGAGGGCACGTCGCACGCCACCGGCCTTCCGCGCGCCCTGGGCCTGCCGGACCGCGCGTCGTACCGCGTGGTCGTCGGCGAACTCGGCCCGGACGGCGCGGACCCGCTGCCCGGCGTCGCCACCCGGCTGGCAGCCCTGCACGTGCCGTCCGTGTGGACCACCGAGCTGGGCGAACGGCTCGGCCTGCTCGCCCAGACCGGCGAGTCGGACACCGCGGCCACCCTCCGCGTCCTCGGCCTGGCCGCCGCCAGGGTCGGCGTCAGCCGCCCGTTCACCTCCCCGGCCGGTGCGCCGGAGGCCCTGCGGCAGGCCCGGATCGCCCTGGAGTGCGTGCCCCGGTCCGGCACCGGCGTGCACTGCCACGGCACCGCGCCGATCGACGCCCTGCTCGCCGCCCATCCCGCGTCCGCCGCCGAACTCGGCGCCGACGTCCTCGGTCCCCTGCTCGCCGGCGAGGACGGCGGCGGCGCCCTGCTCGCCACCCTCGACGCCTGGTTCGCCGCCGACGGCTCCACCGCCGAGGCCGCCCGCCGCCTGCACTGCCACCGCAACACCGTCCTCTACCGCCTGTCGAGGATCGCCGAGCTCACCGGCCGCACCCCCACCCGCCCGGTCGACGCCGCCGAGCTCTACGCGGCGCTCCGCGCCCACCGCCTCGGCGCGGCACGGTCGTTCCCGGACCCTTCCGCCACCTCCCCCGCGGAGCCGCGCGGCTGAGGTCCACCCGCGCCCCGCGCGGTTGAAGTCCTCCGGCTCCCCATGCGGTCGAGGTCCCGCCATGCCCCGTGCGGCCGAGGTCCACCCGGGCCCCGGGCGGTTGTCCCGTGCGCAAGTCGGTTGTCCGGCCGACGGGCCGCTGACATGATCAACACCATGCCCACCTTCCCCGCGCCCGACGGCACCCTGCTCTCCTACCGTGTCCACGGGGACGGCGAGCCGCTCGTCTGCCTCCCCGGCGGCCCCACGGACTCCGCCTACCTCAGTGAGCTCGGCGGCCTCTCCGCGCACCGCCGGCTGATCGTGCTGGACCCGCGCGGCACCGGCCGTTCCGCCGTCCCGGCCGACGCCTCGTCCTACCGCTGCGACCGCATGGTCGACGACGTCGAGGCGCTGCGCGCGCACCTGGGGCTCGCACGCTTCGACCTGCTCGCCCACTGCGCGGGCGCCAACCTGGCCGTCCAGTACGTGGCCCGGCACCCGGAGCGCGTCGGCCGGCTCGCCCTGATCACGCCCAGCACCCGGGCGGTCGGCGTCGACGTCACCGGGGAGATGCGGCAGGACGTCGCCCGGCGGCGGGCGGGCGAGCCCTGGTTCCCGGCCGCCTCCGCCGCACTCGGCGCGATCGTCGCGGGCACCGGCAGCGACTGGGAGGCCATCGCCCCCTTCGCCTACGGCCGTTGGGACGCCGCGGCGCAGCAGCACCATGCGACGACGACGCCGGACAACCCGGCGGCGGCCGGCGGTTTCGGGGCGGACGGCGCCTTCGACCCGGAGGCCACCCGTGCGGCGCTCGCCGCTTGGAAGGGCGCGGCACTGGTGCTCGCCGGGGAGTTCGACCTCAACAGCCCGCCGCCGGCGATGGCCGGGGTCGCCGCACTGTTCCCCGACGCCGAGTACGCCGAGCAGCCGGGCGCGGGCCACAACCCCTGGGTGGACGACGCCGACCGCTTCGTCGCCATCACGGCGGCGTTCCTGGGCTGAGGGCCCCGGCCGGCCGCCTCGGGCGGCGTCTCCCGCGGCGCACCGGCGCCCGGACACGCCCCTGGGGCCGGCCGTCCGGCCAGCCGTCCGTTCGTCCGTCAGCCGGCGATCCCCGGCACCACCAGGCCGGACTCGTACGCGATCACCACCGCGTGGGTCCGGTTCTGCGCGCCGAGCTTGAACAGCACGTTCCCGACGTGCGTCTTCACCGTCTCCAGGCTCACCGTGAGCGAGTCCGCGATCTCCGGGTTGGACTGGCCGGTGGCCATCAGCCGCAGCACCTCCTCCTCCCGGACGGTCAGTGCTGCCTTCGGCAGGGCCTCGGCGGAGTCCAGCGGGCGGGCGGAGACCATCCGGCGCAGCGCCGCCGGGAAGAGGATCGCCTCCCCGGCCGCCGCCACCCGCACCGCCTCCGCGACCTCCCGGACCGGCCGCCGCTTCAGCACGAACCCGCTGGCCCCCGCGCTGAGCGCGGCGGTGACGTAGCCGTCGTTCTCGAAGGTGGTGATCACCACGACCTTCGGCGGTTCGGCCGTCCCGGCGAGCAGCTTCCGGGTGGCCTCGATCCCGTTGCACCGCGGCATCCGGACATCCATCAGAACCACGTCCGGCCGCAGCCGCAGCGCCTGCTCGACCGCCTCGACACCGTCGGCGGCCTCCCCGACCACCGCGATCCCCGGCTGTGCCGCGAGCAGCAGGCGCAGACCGCTGCGGGTCACCTCGTCGTCGTCGGCGATCAGGAGCGTGACGGGGGTGACGGAGGTGCCGGGCGTGCCGGGGGCGCCCGCGGTGCCGGCAGGGCCCGCGTCCCGGCCGACGTCCGGGCCCGCGTCAGCGCCCGTGTCAGGACCGGCCTCAGGACCGGCGTCAGGACCGGCGTCAGGGCCCGTCATGCCGACAACCGCACCGGCAGCCGGACCGCCAGCCGCCACCGCTGCGGGCCGTCCGGGCCGACCTCGATCTCACCGTGCAGCAGCCGCACCCGCTCGGCCAGCCCGGTCAGACCGTGCCCGGACGTCGGGAACGCCCCCCGGCCCGCGCCCGCCCCCGCACCGGTCCGGTTGACCACACCGAGTTCCAGGCCGTCCGGCCCGGCCGCCACCCTGACCTCGATCGGACCGCCCGCCCCGTGCCGCAGCGCGTTGGTCAGCCCCTCCTGGAGGATCCGGTACGCCGCCCGCGAGAGCGTCCCCTGCACCTGCGCCAACTCGCCCGACAGCTCCGGCTCCACCACCGCGCCCGCGTGCCGCAGCCGGTCCAGCAGCTCGGGCAGGTCGGCCAGGGTCCGGGCCGGGGCCGTCCCCGCCTCCTCCTCGCGCAGCACGCCCAGCACGTAGTCCAGGTCCTCCAGCGCGGCCCGGGCCGACTCCTCGATGCTGCGCATGGCTGCCCGCGCCGCCGCGGGGTCGGCGGAGAGCACCTCGCCCGCCACCGCGGCCTGGATCGTGGCCGCCGTCAGCGTGTGCCCGATCGAGTCGTGCAACTCGTGGGCCAGCCGGTTGCGTTCGGCCAGCAGCAGTTCCCGCTCGGCCGCCAGCGCGAGCCGTTCGGCCGCCGACGGCCCGAGAAGCCGCGGTGCCAGCCACCGTAGGGCGCTCGCCACCCCCACGCAGACCGCCGCCGCCATCAGCAGGCACCCGAGCGCCATGACCCAGCTCTGCCAGCCGCCCTCCACCCGCACCGACCGGCCGAACAGGCTCAGCCGCACCTCGCCACGGAGCCAGCCCCCCGGGAGGCTCAGGCCCAGGGAGAACAGCAGGCCGCCCAGCAGCGCCCCGGTCCACCCCAGCGCCACGTGCAGCAGCAGCCAGAGGGGGGTCCGCCAGCGGTCGGCCCGGGCTGCCGCGGCCGCCGCCGGGGCCGGCAGCGGCACCCGCAACAGCCTGCGGGCGGACACGACCAGCACCCGCCGCGTGGTGCTGGCCAGCCCGACCGCAGCGGTCAGTGCCGCCCAGACCAGCAGGACGAGGACGAGCTGCGCCCCCTCCGGACCGGACCGCCACATCAGCGCCGGCACGAGCGCGAAGGGCAGCAGCGGAAGGCTCGCCAGTGCGCCGCAGTAGGCGAACAGCACACCCGTGTACGTGGAGCCGCGCAGCAGCGGCCGGAATCCCCTGATCATGATCGCCAGTATGGCCGCGCAGGTCACGGGTGACCTCCCCCGATCGAGGGAGCGGTTTCTCCCGCCTTTCCGCGATGTGCGTCCGGGGCCCCCGGCTCCAGGATCGTGTCCTGCCCGGCCGACGCCGCCGGCTTCCACACGATTCCCCAGGAGTTGACCCATGCGTGAGTGGACGTCCCACATGTCAATCCCCCGGCGCCGGCGGGCCGGCCGGCGACGCGCCGTGGCGGCAGCGGCCGCGGTGGCCGTCGCCGTCATGACGGCGGGCGCCCTGGCGCCGCCCGCCGCGTCCGCCGCCTCCAGGCCGGACACCGTCCAGCAGGGCCTGACCGCGCTGGTGCACGACGACGGCCTGCCCGCCACGCTGGCGAGCGTCCAGGACCACGAAGGCCGGACCCGCACCTACACCGCGGGGGTGGGCGATCTGGCCACCGGCTCCAAGGTGCCCAGGGACGGCCAGGTGCGGATCGGCAGCAACACCAAGACGTTCACCGCGGTCGTCGTGCTGCAGCTGGTCGGTGAGGGCAAGGTCGACCTCGACGCCAAGGTCGACACCTACCTGCCCGGCATCGTCCGGGGGGAGGGGATCGACGGACGGAACATCACCGTCCGCGAGCTCCTCCAGCACACCGCCGGACTTCCCGACTACGAGAGCCTCGTCGACGAGGACATCCGACAGCACCGGTACTTGGAACCCCGCGACCTCCTCGACATCGCGTTCCGGCAGAAGGCCGTCTTCGCCCCCGGGAAGGGCTGGGCCTACAGCAGCACGAACTACGTGGTGGCCGGCCTGATCGCCCAGAAGGTCACCGGCCGGCCGCTCGCCGAGGAGGTGGACCGGCGCATCGTCCAGCGCATCGGGCTGCGGCACACCTACTTCCCCGCCGCCGGTGACATGACCATCCGGGAGGCCCACCCCAAGGGCTACCAGAAGGACTCGGCGGACGCCCCGCTGCGCGACTACACCGAGATCGACCCCTCCGCGGGCTGGGCGGCCGGTCAGATGATCTCCACCACCTCCGACCTCAACCGGTTCTTCAGCGCACTCCTGGCCGGTGAGCTCCTCCCGGCCGCCCAGCTCGCCCAGATGCGCACCACCGTCCCCGTCGGGGACAGCGGCGCCGGATACGGGCTGGGGATCATGAGCAGGCCGTTGTCGTGCGGCGGCGTCTACTGGGGCCACGGCGGCGACATCCCGGGCTACGAGACCCGGGGCGGGGCCACCGACGACGGCCGCGCCGCCAACATCGCGGTGACCAGCATCCCCGACGACTACGCGGTCACCAAGCACCTGGAGAAGGTCGTGGACACGGCCCTCTGCCGCTGAACCACGCGCCGTACGAGGGCCGCTGGAGCGGACGACCGGTCCGCTCCAGCGGTGCCGCCCGCCGTCGGGCCGGCCCCGTCCCTCCCGAGCCGGACGTCACCAGTGCATCAGTGCCAACTCGCCCGCGCCCCAGGCGGAGTAGACGCGCGCCCGCACGAGGTAGCTGCGCCCCCTGAAGAGCTTGACGCCCAGGCGGCCGTTGCCGTCCTGGCCGCTGTCGTCCACGGCGGTGACGTACCGCAGCTCACCGTTGATCCGCTCGAACAGGGCCATCACCACATCGGCGTCCCCGAAGGTGCCGATGACGTACTTGCGGGTCTCGTTCGGTGCGATCGCGAAGTCGGCCTGGCCACCGGTCCGTGTCGGCAGCAGGACGGACTCCTGGGGCGTCAGGACGTGGGGCCGGCCCGCGACCGCCGGGTACCAGGCCAGAACCTCCTCCTTGTCGGTCGCCGACAGCGACAGCGGCTCGCGAATGCCCTGGAGGCCGAGCTGCTTCGGCCGGCGGATCCATCCGGGCGAGATGGCGTACTCCATCCCAGATCTTGCGTGGGTCTCCCCGGCTTCAGCCGGGGAGGGAAACGCATCCTTGGCCCGGAGGCGGGCAGCGCCGGAGCACAGTGCGCATTGTCAGTGGCGTGTGGCAGGTTGACCACAGTGACCGAAGGAGTCGGCCCGGGTGATTCGTGCGGTCAAGCTCCTCCTGCGTAGAAGCACCAAAAGCAATGAGGCCGGTCCATCCGACTTTCGTCGGACCGACCGGCCTCATCAGCTGTGCGCGAGGGGGGAGTTGAACCCCCACGCCCTTTCGGGCACTGGAACCTGAATCCAGCGCGTCTGCCTATTCCGCCACCCGCGCATCTGGGTGATGAGGTAAATCGTAGCCCATCCACGGGGGTGCTCCTGACCAATATCCGGGGCACCCCCGGGGACGGGCGCGTCGCCGCCGGGATCAGCGGGCGATGCGCTCGACGATCCAGTCGATCAGGACGCCGGAGATGTGACTGTGCTCGGTGTTCTCCGTGTCGAACGCGACCTCGTCCAGGTGGCCGCGGTCGAGGTCGGCATCGGTGATGGAGAGCAGCGGGTTGACGTTCCACCGCACCGGGTCGAAGTCCAGCGCCGCCGCACTGACGGCCGGCACGAAGGTGCCGCTGCGGAACTCCTCGCTGATCTTCGCCTTCAGCGCGTCCGCGACCTTGCCGAAGGAGTCCAGGGTGCCGCCGGGCACGTTGTCCAGCGCCGGGACCTCGGTCGTGGTGCTGCGGCGCATCGCCAGACCGAGGTGCATCCCGCCGATCGGCTGCTTCTCACCCCGCTCGGGCTGGAAGCGGGCGGTCGCACTGGCGACCAGGGCCTGCCAGTCGAAGGCGACCTCGCCGGCCGGCAGCGGGAGTCCGACGCCGTCGCGCCGCCCGTTGGAGACGCCGAGCTTGAGCGGGCGCTGGGGGAAGTTCCCGACCCGGGCCAGGTCCTCCAGGAACTCCTTGCGCAACGGGCTGGCGGTGGCCACCGGGCCCGAGTACTTGGAGTTCTCCACCCACGCCCAGAGCAGCTGCTGCGCCGCCTCGCTCCGGATCAGGTCGGCCTGCTTGGCCCCGTCCGGGCCGGCCGGGGTGTAGTCCTCGAAGAAGTACGCCATCTGCTGGAGGATCAGCGGGATCCAGGCGCCGTTGTGCGGGGTGTCGTAGGAGAGGTAGGTGGCGGTCTCGTGGTCGGCCTGCTCGGCCTCCATCTTGGCGAGCGCGTAGCGGGTGATCATGCCGCCCATGCTCACCCCGCCGACGGTCAGCGGGATGTCGCTCTTGCGCTCCTGGATCGTCCGCCGGATCGCGGCGATCGCGACCTCGGCGTTGGCCTGGATGTGGGTGTGCCGCTCGGTGAAGCCGAGCACGATCACGTCCATGCCCTGCCCGAGCAGCTGGTCGAAGAAGCCGGGCTTGCCGTCGTAGGGCATGTTGAAGTAGGCGAACAGCCCGGGGAGGTCGCTCTCGCCGTAGTTGAACCCGTCCGCGAAGATGATCGGGCGGTTGAGGCCGAACTTCGGGTTGGCGAGGTAGACGGCCGCCTTGCCCTCCGCAGCCCGGCCCTTGTAGGGCGCGCCGACGAGATCCCAGGTGTAGTCGGGCTTGCGCCCGCCCGCGCCCGCACCGGCCAGCGGGGCGGTGAACCAGACTCCGGGCTTCAGGGAGTCGGCGAGCTCGACCAGCTCGGCCGACGTGGGCTCCGCGCCGCCCTCCCGGAGGGTGAGGGCAACGTCGATCCGTGGTTCCTGTGCCATGACTACTACCGCCTCTGCCGATACGAAGGGGACTTGTTCGCGCGCAGAGCGAAGGTAGCCCCTCGACTACGGACAGCGCCGGGGGCGCGACGGAGAGTGGTCGAAAATCTCCGCGGACCCGGCCCCGGGGCAGATCGGCACCGGCTAATCGTCCGAGGCGTCGACCCGCTCCAGCGCGCCGGAGTACGCGGCCAGCAGGCGGCGGTAAGCGGTGGAGATCTCGGCGAGCGTCTCAGCACCCGTCACATAGAGGTCGATGAGCGGCAGGAGCGCCTCCGACTCGTCGTCGGGCGTGACGGCGGCCGTGAGCGCCGCCTCCGTCCGGTCGAAGTCGGCGAGCACCGCGTCGAACGGTTCGAGACCCCTTTCGAGTTCGGCGATGTCCTCCTCGATCGCCGCCCTCGGCGCACCCGCCCGGAGCGCGTACCCGGCGTCCAGCTCCGCGCGGCGGACGACGACGTCGGCTCTGGCATCCTCCACGGCCTCACGAAGTCCCCGCGCCTCGGCACCCGCGATGATCAGCAACTCCTCCATCGTCACGGCACGCTGCTGCTGCTGCTGCGGCCGCTCGCGCTCCTGGAGCTCGCGGCGCTTCTTGCGCTTCCTCAGGCCGAACATGCGAACACCCCCGATCAGGCCACACGGTCGGCTGATCATGGCACCTGCCGGGCGACCTGCCAAAAGACCGGCCGCGGCGGGGATGCGGCGCAGCTAGAAGGGAAGTTCACCGGCCTGGACGCCGGCGACGAAGGCCTGCCAGGAGGCGGCGGGGAACACGAGGGTGGGGCCGTCGGGGTCCTTGGAGTCACGCACCGGGACGAGATCGGGGAATCCTGGGGCCACCTCGACGCACTCGCCCCCGTGGTCCGCGCTGTAGCTGCTCTTGCGCCAGATGACCATGTTGAGCTCGGCGTTCTTCATACCGGTACTCCTCCATCGCTTCGGCGATCAGCGCACGAGAGTCGCTCGCCGAGAGTACTTCCCCGCGCACGAGATCATAGTCGCCTCGACACTCGGCCACGATCGACGGAGCATCACTGAAGTGCCCCCGATAGAGGCTCTCCGAGTAGAGCCACTCGACACCATCTGCCATTTGCAGAAGGAACATTGAGGTTGCCGGCAACCTGGTCGCAAGTCCGAAGGAAGCCACCTGAATGCTGACATTGGACCGGCCACCCACCGCAAGAAGGTGCTCCATCTGTGCGCGCATGACGCCCGGCCCTCCAACGACACTTCGAATGGCACTCTCATGGAGGACCGCAAGGAGCAGCGGACCTCCTGGCTCAAGGAAGCGATCCTGCCTGCTCAATCGAGCCGTCACGCGCTCCGCGAGCAACTCGGGCCTGTCGCGCGCCTCACCGAGCCCGAACAGCGAACGCGCATACTCCTCGCACTGCAGCAATCCGTTGATTCGGGCGTACTGGAACACCCTCACCGCCACTGCCTCGGCCTCCAGTCCCACGTACTTCTGGAACCAGTCGGGATGCTCGACCTCCGCATGCCAATCAACCCGCTCGTACAACCGGGTGAGCAGGCCTCCGGTGCCGAGCAGCTTGTCCGCGTCCTCCAGGAACTCGGCCGGGAACTTCCGCCTGCCACCCTCGGACTTGGTGATCACCGTCCGGTCGCAGTGCAGGAGTTTGCCGAGCTCCTCCTGCGTGTAGCCCGCCGCCTCCCTGGCGAACCGCAGCTCCTCACCGAACAGTTCAGCCGAACTGGCGGTCGGTCCCTTGCGGCCCTTCCGATGTGACATCCCCGTCCCCTCTCGTGGCGCGATCTCCCGGCACGCCGAATCGGCCGTCACCGTATCTCCGCACCGCGATGATTGATACCGGAACGCGATCCTTTGCTTGCGCAGCGTGATGCCGTACGCCCCCGCTGCGAGCCGCTTCCGCTCCCCCATCACGCCCGGAGGTTGCCCCGCCATGCCCACGACCCGTACCCACCACCGGCCTCGCGAGTTCGCGGCCCGGTTCGACCCCCGGCCCGCCTCCACGCCGTTCGCGCGGCTGGTGCTCCGCGCCTACCTGGCCGGGATGCCGCAGGGCGAACGGTACGCGGACACCGCCGAGTTGCTGCTCGGCGAGCTGTTCGCCAACGCGGTCCAGCACAGCGACGCTCCGCCGGACCGCCTGGTCGAGGTCCGGTTCGCACTGACCTCCGACCGCCTGCGGATCGAGGTGCACGACGCGGGTACCGGTCGGCCGGCGGTGCGCGAGTCCACCCGGGACGACGAGCGCGGCCGCGGCCTCTTCCTCGTCAACGAGCTTGCCGAGCGCTGGGGTTGCTGCCCGCGTGCGGGTGGAATCGGCAAGTTCGTCTGGGCGCTGGTCGCCCCCACTGCCGGCTTCACCGACGTGGCCTTCGGCCGCACCCGGGACGCCGTGGCCGTCTGATCCCGCCCGGCGCACGCCCCCGGCCCCGCTCGCACCACGTTCCCCCCAAGGTGGGGTTTGGCTCAACAAACCACCCACCGCACGCCGATACCCCGTCCGACGCAAAGTCCCGGGCGGGGTGGCGGCGCTGAGGGCTGCCACCCCGCCCGTTGCTCCGGACCGCTCACACGGGCCACCCTCGGGTTCAGAATCCGGTCACCTTGGGTAGTCGGGACTCCACCGACCGTATCCAGTTGCAAGGGGACCCGACCATGGCCGATCGCCGGCAGACCGCAGCAGAGGCACCAGCGCCCTACGAGGAGGCCGACCTCATCCTCCACGGCGGCGAGATCGTGACCGTCGCCGAGCCGCCCACCGCCGAGGCGGTCGCGGTCAAGGACGGCGTCATCGTCTTCGTCGGCGACCACGCCGAGGCCGTCGACCGCTGGGGCGGCTCCCGGACGAGGGTGCGCGACCTCGGCGGCCGGGCGCTGCTCCCCGGGTTCATCGACGCGCACGGGCACCTCGGCGGCATCGGCCTCCAGGCCACCATCGCCAATCTGCTGGCCGCGCCGGACGGCGACGTCACCACCGTCGCCTCGCTGCAGCAGAAGCTGCGCGACTGGGCGGACTCCGACCTCGGGCAGGAGTCGGAGTGGATCGTCGGGTTCGGCTACGACGACGCGATGCTCGCGGAGAAGGAGCACCCCACCCGGAAGGACCTGGACGAGGTCTCCACCTCCCGGCCGGTGCTGGCGATCCACCAGTCCTTCCACCTGGGGGCGGTCAACAGTCTCGGGCTGGAGCTGCTCGGCTACGACTCGAACCGCAAGGACCCGGAGGGCGGGGTCATCCGCCGGTGGGAGGACGTCATCGCCGAACCCCACGGCGAGCCGAACGGGGTGCTGGAGGAGACGGCCTTCTCCCCCGCCTCGGACGCGGCGCTGGCGGGCCTCCCCCAGGCCGCGCAGCTCGGGCTGTTCGGCAAGGGCGCGGCGTCGGCGGCCGCGTTCGGCTTCACCACCGTCCAGGAGGGCGGGGCCACCCTGACGAATCTGGGCGCGCTGCGCGAGATCGCCGCCGCCGTGCCGTTCGAGATCGACGTCGTCGCCTACGCGCGCGCCGACCAGGCCACGGCCGCCCTGGAGAAGGACCCGGGCACGGACCCGGTCGGCGCGAGCCCGGAGTACGTCAACGGCGTGCGGGCGGCGGGCGTGAAGATGTTCCTCGACGGTTCGCCGCAGGGGCGCACGGCCTGGCTCAGCAAGCCGTACAAGACGCCGCCGGGGAACGAGCCGGACACCTACTGCGGTTACCCGGCCATCAAGGACGACGCCGTCGTCCTCCAGCAGGTGCTCACGGCGTACACCAGGGGCTGGCAGGTGCTCGCGCACGTCAACGGGGACGCGTCGATCGACCAGTTCATCGGCGCGGTCAGGGCCGCCGCCGCGGAGGCCGGACCCGGCGACCGCCGCACGGTCGCGATCCATGCGCAGACCGCCCGCGAGGACCAGATCAACGAGTTCGCGCTGCTCCGGATCATCCCGTCGTTCTTCTCGATGCACACCTTCTACTGGGGCGACTGGTACCGGAAGACCGTGCTCGGCGAGGAGCGGGCCGCCAACATCTCCCCCGCTCGCTGGGCGCTCGACCGGCGGATGGCCTACACCTCGCACCACGACGCCCCGGTGGCGCTGCCCAACTCGATCGCCATCCTGTCCAGCCAGGTCACCCGCCGCACCCGCACCGACAAGGTCGTCCTCGGGCCGGAGCAGTGCGTGTCCGCCCTGGACGCCGTCCGCTCGATCACCATCAACGCCGCCCACCAGTACGACGAGCAGGACCGCAAGGGCAGCATCGAGGTCGGCAAGCTCGCCGATCTGGTGATCCTCAGCGCCAACCCGGTGACGGTCGACCCGGAGGAGATCCAGCACATCAAGGTCGCCGAGACCCTCAAGGCCGGCCGGACCGTCCACCCCGCGGTCGCCCCGCGCACCGTCGGTCCCGCGCCCACGCCGGACCGGACCCCGCCGCTCGACCACGACTGGCACTGCAGCTGCTGAGCCCTTCGGCGGGGGTCGCGGCACCGGGGGCCGCGACCCCGCCCCGGGGCCTCAGTCGTCGGTCTTGATCTTCTTCATGGTCAGGTGGGAGTCGACCCGCGCCACCGCCGGCAGGCCCATGAGCTTCCCGGTCAGGAAGGTCTCGTAGGTCGCGTGGTCCGCGACCGCGACGCGGACGAAGTAGTCGGGGCGGCCGAACAGCCGGCGGAACTCGACCACCTCCTCGTAGGAGGCCACCGTCGTCTCGAACTCCTCCACCGTCTGGAGGTCGTTGACGCCGATCTCGACCGCGACCACCACCTCGAAGCCGCGCCCGGCGGCCGCCGGGTCGATCCGGGCCCGGTAGCCCGCGATGATCCCCGCCTCCTCCAGCCGCTTGACCCGGCGCAGGCAGGGCGGCGGCGTCAGGCCGACCCGCCTGGCCAGCTCCACGTTGGTCAGCCGACCGTCCTGGCGCAGATGGAACAAGATTTCACGATCGATGGGGTCGAGTGTTTCTTTATTGCTCACAGGGCGACTCCAAGGCAATGATTGGAAACCATATTACGGGCAATTCGCCCTAGAATTTCCTGCATGGCTTCCGCTCCCGTCGGGACGCTCCCGCGCCTCGATTCCCCTCCCCCGCCCGCCGTCCTCGGTCCCGCCCCCGTCTCCACGCCTACGGCCCGGACCGACCTGTTCGCGGCGGTGCGGGACTCCAGCTCGGTGGGCCTGGGGCTCTTCCCGCTCGGCATCGCGTTCGGCGTGCTGGTCGTCCACGCGGGCCTGGACTGGTGGTGGGCCACGGCGTTCTCGGCCCTGGTGTACGCCGGGTCGCTGGAATTCCTGCTCGTGGGGCTCGTCGTCGCCGTCACCCCGCTCGCGCAGATCGCGCTGACCGCGTTCCTGGTGAACTTCCGGCACGTGTTCTACGCGCTGTCCTTCCCCCTGCACCGGGTGAACGGCCGCCTCGGCAAGGCGTACAGCACCTTCGGCATGACGGACGAGGCCTACGCGCTGACCACCGGCGCCGGCGCCCGGTCCTGGAGCGGCCGGCGGATCATCTGGCTCCAGGTGCTGTGCCAGGCCTACTGGGTGGTCGGCGCCACGGCCGGCGCGCTGTTCGGCGCGCTCGTGCCGGCCCGGCTGGTCGGGCTGGACTTCGCGCTCACCGCGCTGTTCGTCGTCCTGACCGTCGACGCCTACCGCGCCCGCCGGGACATCCCCACCCCGGTCCTGGCCCTGGTCTGCGCGCTCGCGGCGCGCTTCACCCTCCCCGACCAGATGCTGCTCGCCGCCACCGGGCTGTTCACCACCGGACTGCTGGCCCGTTACGCCGTCGCGAAGCACCGCACGCCCGCCACGAAGGAGCCGGCCCGTGCCTGACACGCCCTACCTGCTCGCCGCCATCGGCGTCTCGACCGCCGTCACCTGGGGGCTGCGCGCCGTCCCCTTCGCCGCTCTCGCCCCGCTGCGGGCCAGCGCCGTGCTCCACCACCTGAGCGCCCGCATGCCGGTCGGCGTGATGGTGATCCTCACCGTCTACTCCCTGCGCGACCTCCCCCTCACCAGCCCGCCCCACGCCGCGCCCACGGTCCTCGCCCTGGCCGCCACGCTCGGCCTGCACCTGTGGCGGCGCAACGCCGTGCTGAGCATCCTCGGCGGCACCGCCGTGCACGTCGGCCTCGCGAGCACGGTCTTCGCCCACCCCTGAGCACCCCGACCGCCCTGACCGCCCCGGCCACCCCCGACGGCCGCTCCGCAGGCCGGCCCGACTGCAGGCCGGGCCCCGGCGGCCGGTCGGCCGGGGCCCGGCCTGCGGATACCGCCCGGGCGCCCTACTTCGCCGCCTCCAGCGCCGCGCGCCAGACCGGGCTGTCCACGTAGTGGTTGTCGTACAGCTCGGAGGAGTCCTTGATCTCCTGCGGGCTGGCCTCGCCGCGCATCACCCGGCCCAGCAGGCGCAGGTAGTCGAAGCGCGGCATGCCGGGGGTGAAGGTGAACAGCACATCGGCCTCGGAGCCCGGGGCCGCCGCGAAGGCGTGCGGGGTGTGCGGCGGGACGAGCAGGAAGTCGCCCTCGTTCAGCACCTTCACCTCGTCGTCCACCAGCACCTGGAGCGAGCCGCCGATGACGAAGAACAGCTCCGAGGCCCGGGTGTGGAAGTGGGCCGGGGCCCCGACCGCGCCCTTGGCGAAGGACGAGCGGTAGCTGGTGATCGGGCTGCCGTCGGTGCCGCAGTCCGCCAGCAGGGTCATCGTGCTGCTCGGGTCACTGGTGGTCTCGGCCTCGGAGGCGCGGGTCAGGACGGGCTTCAGCGTGTTGGTGCTCATGTTGGTCTCCCCTGGTCATCGGCCGTTCCGGCGTTCCCTCCCGGCCTTGTGTTCATCACTCTATGCTTGCGAAAGACCACTCATCTGGTTCATTTCTGAAGAAGAATCATGGGTCAATTCGCCTGGGTCGCCGGCCGTCCGCCGAGGCGCAGCTCCAGCGCGGCGCGGCGGTCCGGCCACTCCTCGGCGGTGATCGAGAAGATCGCGGAGTCACGGAGGCGGCCCTCCTCGCCCGGGACCCAGGAGCGCGCCCAGTTCCGCAGGACGCCCTCGAAGCGGGCCCCGGTCGCCTCGATCGCGGCACGGGAGCGGTCGTTGCGGGCATCGGTCTTCAGGTCGACGCGGCCCACGCCCCACTCCTCGAAGGCGTGCCGGAACAGCAGGTACTTGGCCTCGCGGTTGATCCCGGTGCGCTGCGCCGAGGCGGCGAGCCAGGTGTAGCCGATCTCGACCGCGAAGAGCCGGCCGTCGTCCGGGAGTCGGCGCGGATCCAGGTAGGCGGTGGCGCCCACGACCCGGCCCGACGCCCGGTCCACCTGCGCGTACGGAGCGACCTCCCCCGCCGCGGCGCGGGCCAGCTGGGCGTCGATGTAGCCACGGATCTCCGCGGCCCTCGGCACCCAGGTGAAGCCGTAGGAGCCGCGCTCCTCCTCGGCCGCGCCGGCCAGGCCGGCCTCGTGCCGGTGCTCCAGCGGTTCCAGGCGCACCGACGCGCCCTCCAGCACCGGTCCTTCGAGCTTCCCGTCCACCGTTCACCACTCCTTGCCCGTGCGCCACTCGGCCACCGGCCCGGTAGCGTCCCAGAACCCGCACCGGGCTGTCGCGCGGTTTTGCCGCGTCGGCCCGCCCCGTCGTCCCGTGCGCCCGCCACGGCCCCCCGCCGGTGCGGCGATCGCCGTCAGCCGAGGCCGGCGAGGAATGCGCGGACGGCCTTCCCGAATCCGGCCGGGTCGCCGTCGTGGGCGAAGTGGTCGGTGTCGAAGTGGTCGGTGTCGAGGACCACGGGCCGGGTGCGGGGGCGGCGCTCCGCCATCGCCCCGGCCTGGCCGGCGTCCAGGCAGGGCATGCGGTTGCCGGCCACCAGGAGGGCGGGGCAGTCGGTGGCGGGCCAGTCGGTCGGCCCAGCGGTCGCCGTGGACGAGGGTCTCGGAGTCGACGATCTCGTATCAGGAGCGGCGCAGCCCGGCGAGTCCGGTTCAGCGGTCCAGCTCGATGGCGTTCTTGGCCCGCTCGACGGACTCCTCCGCCGCCGGGCCGCCGGGGTTCTCGGTGGCGAGTGCCTGGTTGAGGGCGACGAAGGGGCGCATCCGCTCCTCGTAGCGCTCGTACGCCGCGCGGTGACCCTCCCCCGCGGCCCGGGCGCGGCCGAGTTCGTCGGCCAGCAGGTAGGCGCCGACCAGGGCGAGGCTCGTGCCCTGGCCGGAGAGCGGCGAGGCGCAGTAGCCGGCGTCGCCGAGCAGGACGGTGCGGCCGGCGGACCAGTGGTCGAGGTGGATCTGGGCCATCGCGTCGGCGTAGAAGTCGGGGGCGTCGTGGAGCGCGGCCAGCATCCGGGGGGTCTCCCAGCGCAGCGCCGCCATCCGCTCGGCGACCAGCTGCCTGGTCCGCTCGGTGTCCCGGACGACGGGGTCCTGGTTCTCGTAGCCGAAGACGACCCGCAGCTCGCTGTTGCCGCGCACCGGGTAGATGCCGTAGCCGGCGTCACCGTCACGGAGCCAGACCTGCCAGTCCTCCAGGCCGAGGAAGTTGTCGGCGCTGAAGATGGCGAGGTGGGTGCCGAGGTGGTGCAGGAACTGCTCCTCCGGGCCGAAGGCCAGCTTGCGGACCCGGGAGTGCAGGCCGTCGGCGCCGACCACCAGGTCGAAGGTGCGGGGCTGTCCGTTCGCGAAGGTGACGTGGACGCCGTGCTCGTCCTCGCGGAGGGCGGTGACGGTGTCGCCGTGGATGAACTCGACGTCCCCGGCGGTGTGTTCGTGCAGGATCGCGACGAGGTCCTCGCGCAGCAGCTCGACGTCGTCGCTGTCGAGCCGGCCGCTGCTGAAGGTCTCCTCGGTGGAGCGGTGCACCTCGTTGCCGTCGGGGTCGAGGACGGACATGCCGCGCATCCGGGTGCGGACGGCGCGGACCCGCCCGGTCAGGCCCATCCGCTCGATCACGCCGAGGGCGACGCCCCGGATGTCGACCGCCTGGCCGCCGCTGCGCGGGGCGGGGGCGAGCTCGACGACGGTCGGGGCGAAGCCCTGGCGGTGCAGCCAGAAGGCGAGTGCGTTGCCGGCGATGCCGCCGCCGGAGATGAGGACGGTCTTCATGAGGAGCTCCCCCGCTGTTGTGTCTGTACGCTGTAAGCGCTCTGAATGTACGACGTAAATTCAGCCCCCCGCAAGGCCCCCACCAGCACCGTGAGGCCCCATCTGACCTAGTACAGAAGGCTCGTGACAGGCATCCGCGCTGGTAGGGTCTGAGCTAGTACAGGGCAGACGGCGGCGAAAAATATCTTCCGAGGAGTTCGGCAGCATGGCACCGGAGACAGACCCGCCCTTCCAGCGCATCGCCGCCGAGCTGCGACGGCGGATCACCACCGGGGAGCTGGCCCCCGGCGAGCGCGTGCCCTCGACCCGGCGGATCGCCCGGGACTGGGGCGTCGCCCTGGCCACCGCCACCAAGGCGCTCACCGTGCTGCGCCTGGAGGGCCTGGTGGAGGCACTCCCGCGGGTCGGCACCGTCGTGGCGGGCGCAGCCCCGGCCGCAAGCACCCTCACCACAAGCACCCCCGCCGCAAGCGCCCCCCGGGTCACGGCTCCGGCTCCTGCCCCGGCTTCCACCCGGCCGACCCGACCGGCCCGACCCGTCGCCGCCGACGGCGAGTTGAGCCAGGAGCGGATCGTCCGGGCGGCCCTGGAACTGGCCGATGCCGAGGGGCTGGCCGCGCTCTCGATGCGCGCCGTGGCGGCCCGGCTCGGGGTCTCCGCGATGTCCCCCTACCGCTACGTCACCAGCAAGGAGGAACTGGTCCTGCTGACGGCCGACGCGGCCTTCGGCGACTGCGCCTACCCCGACGAGCCGCCCGCCGGCTGGCGCGCCCGGCTGGAGCTCGGCGCCCGGACGCTCTGGTCGGTGTTCCGCCGCCACCCCTGGCTGGCCCAGCTCAGCCCGGTCACCCGGCCGCTGCTGCTGCCCAACCTGATGACGCACGCCGAATGGGCGCTCTCCGCGCTGGACGGCCACGGCCTCTCCACGCCGGACGTGCTGCACGCCCACGTGCTGCTGTACAGCTACACCGAGGGCATCGCCGTCAACCTGGAGCGCGAGGCCCAGGCCCGGGCCGCCACCGGCGTCGACGAGGAGCAGTGGATGGACGGACAGCTCCCCGCCCTGGGCGCGCTCGCCGACTCGGGCCGGTTCCCCGTGTTCAGCCGGCTGCTGGCGGAGGTGGCGGACGGCTACGACATGGACCTGGACGCCCTCTTCGAGTTCGGCCTGGCCAACCTGCTGGACGGCCTGGCCCCGCGCCTGGGGCAGGCCGGTCCGCCGGGCGGGGCGGTCCGCTAACCCGCCGCCCGCCCCCGGAAGGTGCGCCGGTACTCACGCGGAGACACTCCCACCCGGGAGACGAAGGCGGGCCGCAGCGACACCGCCGAGCCGAAGCCGCAGCGGACGGCGACGGTGTCCACCGGCAGTTCCGTCTCCTCCAACAGGCGTTGGGCCGCCAGCACACGCTGCTCCAGCAGCCAGCGCAGCGGCGTCGTACCGGTCGCCTCCACGAAACGGCGGGCGAAGGAGCGTTCCGACATCAGCGCGAGCCCGGCCATCCGGCGGACCGTCCACGGGGTGTCCAGCGAGGCCAGGATCCCGGCGCGGGCGCCCGCCAGCGGGTCGTCCACGGCGTCGTCCGGGACCGGGGACGGGATGAACTGCGCCTGGCCGCCGGTCCGGAAGGGCGCGGTGACCATGGCGCGGGCGATGGTGGCGGCGGCCTGCTGGCCGTGGGCGGCACGGACCAGGTGCAGGCAGAGGTCGATGCCCGCCGCCACCCCGGCGGACGTCCAGAGGTCCCCCTCGCCGGTGAACAGGACCTCCGGGCGGACGTCCACCTCCGGGAAGCGGCGGGCCAGTTCGTCGGCGAGAGCCCAGTGCGTGGTGGCGGTGCGGCCGTCCAGCAGACCGGCCTCGGCGAGGACGAACGCGCCCGCGCAGAGCGAGGCGATGGTCACGCCATGCTCATGGGCGGCGCGCAGCGCGGCCGGCACGGCCGGGTCGCGCGGCTCGTTCATCTCCATCCCCGGCACGATGATCAGGTCGCACTCCAGCAGCGCGTCGAGCCCGAAGTCCGGCACCCGCTCCAGCCCGCCGCCGAGCCGCACCCGCGTCCCCTCCGCACCGCAGACCCGCAGCTCGAAGCCGGGAAGTCCGGACCGGGTGAGCCGGTTCGACCACACCTCCCCGATCACCGCGTAGTCGAACGCCCGGACACCGTCGAAGATCAGGCAACCCACAATCCGCATGGCAGAAAACTATCGATGGGTGGCGCCGGCGCCCATCACGCAGGGTGCCCGGGCCCCGGCACGATGAACGCATGACGAACACCAGCGCATTCGACGCCCCCCTGACCATCGACTCCGACGCCGTCCTGGTCGTCATCGACGTCCAGAAGGGCTTCGAGGACCACGCCTTCTGGGGCGAGCGCGACAACCCCCTGGCCGAGCAGCGGATCGGCGAGCTGATCGACGTCTGGGAGAGCACCGGGCGGCCGATCGTGACGGTGCAGCACGCCTCCACGGCCGGCCCGCTCGTGCCGGGCACCCCGGGGTACGAGCTCAAGGACTTCGTGGCGAAGGTCGAGCCGGCCCTGCACATCACCAAGCAGGTCAACAGCGCCTTCTACGGCACGCCCGACCTGCACGACTGGCTCCAGCAGCGGGGCGCCAAGCAGGTGGTGATCGTCGGGATCATCACCAACGTCTGCAACGAGACCACCGCGCGGATGGCCGGCAACCTCGGGTACGACGCGGTCTTCCCGGCCGACGCGATGCACGCCTTCGACATGACCGGCCCCGACGGCGTCACCGTCCCCGCCGCCGAACTCGCCCGCGCCACCAGCACGGTGCTGCACGCGATGCGGTTCGCCAAGGTGGTCACCACCGAGGCCGTGGTGGCGGCGGCGCAGCCGGTCGGCGTGGCGTGAGCGGCCGGCCCGGCCGTCCGGTGGACCGGGCGGGTCAGCCGAACAGCGCGGCGTAGGCGGTGCCCTCCTCCGCGTTGAGCAGCACGATGTCGCGGCCGGGCCCCGGCCCGGTGGCCACCTCCCGGAGCCGGGCCAGGGCCTCCTCCTCGGTGGGGAGTTCGATCCCGAGGGCGGCGGCGGCCGCGTCCCGTTCGTCGAGCAGGCCGGGCTCGTCCTCCAGGTAGCCCTCCGCCGCCTCGGCGCTCTCCTCGGCCGTGAAGCCCCGGCAGTCCCGCCACCACGGGACGGCCAGCAGTAGCCGGACCAGCTCCGGCAGGCCGATCGCCACCAGCGCGGCGCCGCCCTCGGAGTCGGCGTAGAGGACGGGCCGCTCGTCGCCGCCCTCCCCGCAGAGGAAGTACGTACCGCCCGAGCCGTCCCCGGCGATCGGCTCCAGCGGCTCCCCCGAGGCGAGGACGACCGCCTCCACGTGCTCGGTGCGGTCGGGGTCGAAGTCCCCCGGCCAGTACAGGTAGTCGGCGGCGGCGGCGTTCTGCCGGACGGCGGCGAGCAGCGAGTGCGTCATGCCGGCCACCCTAGATCCGGCCACCGACACACCTCGACGCCCCGGCCGTCCGCACCGGTCGCTGAAGCCACCGGCCCGGGCAGCGCGTTCAGGCCTCGCGTTCGGGCCTCGCGTTCAGGCCGCCCGCTCGGCCAGGAAGGCCTCCCAGGTCCGCTGGCCCGTCTCGGCGCCCGCGAGGGTCAGGTTGTCGCCGGCCCGGTAGGCGCGGCCGACCTTGCCGGGCACGCGGACCGGCAGCATCGGCCGGCTCTTGCCGCGCGCCTTCAGGTAGCCGCGGACCAGCTCGCCCATCGGGTAGACCTTCGGCCCGGCCAGGTCGGGGACGTGGCCGGCCGGGGCGTCGAGCGCCAGCTCCACCAGCCGGGCCGCCACCTCCCGCGCGTCGACCGGCTGCCAGCGGATCCCGCCCGGGGCCGGGACGACGGGCAGCCTGGCCATGCCCGCCGCCACCTTCAGCGCCAGGTCGTGGAACTGGGCGGCGCGCAGCGTGGTGTAGGGCACGCCCGAGTCGGCGACGGCCTGTTCGGCGCCCAGCTTGGCCCGGAAGTAGCCGATCGGCAGCCGGTCCGCCCCGATGACCGAGATGTAGACGAGGTGCTCCACCCCGACCCGCCGGGCGGCGCGTACGAGGTTCCGGGTGGCGACGTCGTCGCCCTTGGCGCCGCCGGCGAGGTGCAGCACGGTCGTGACGCCGTCCAGCGCCTCGTCGATCCCCTCGTCCTTGAGCAGGTCGCCGGTCACGTACGCGACGCCGTCCCCGGCCGGGCGCGCGGTGCGGGTGAGCACCCGCACGTCCCGCCCGGCGGCGCGCAGCAGCGGGAGGACGTGGCCGCCGAGGGTTCCGGTCCCGCCGGTCACCAGGATGGGAGCGTTCGTCATGATCGTCTCCGGTTCGTCCCGGCCGGGAGTTGATCTCCCGGCCACAGCCGTTAGGTTTCGTGGTTCTGCAACTCGGTGGTTCTGCAGCCATGACCCGCGGCGACGAAGGAATGTGACACGGTGGACGAGAAAGTCTTGCCGCCCGATCTCTCGGGCGGTCCCCGGGCCGATGACCGGACCGGGCGGTTCGAGGAGCACCGGCCGCATCTGCGCGCGGTGGCGTACCGGATGCTCGGCTCGATCAGCGAGGCCGAGGACGCCGTCCAGGAGGCCTGGCTGCGGTACGACCGCACCGACACGGGCGACGTGGAGAACCTCGGGGGCTGGCTGACCACCGTGGTCAGCCGGGTCTGCCTGAACCTGCTGCGCTCACGCGCGCAGCGGCGCGAGGACTCGCTGGAGTCCCGCATCCCGGACCCGCTGCTCGCCCGCGAGGGCGTGGTCGACCCGGAGCAGGAGGTGCTGCTGGCCGACTCGGTCGGGCTGGCGCTGATGGTGGTGATGGAGTCGCTGTCGCCGGCCGAGCGGGTGGCGTTCGTCCTGCACGACCTGTTCGCGGTGCCGTTCGAGGAGATCGCGCCGCTGATCGAGAAGACCGCGGCCGCCACCCGCCAGCTGGCCAGCCGGGCCCGCCGCAAGGTGCAGGGCCAGGCGCCGGCCCCCGACCGGGACCTCGCCCGGCAGCGGGTGGCCGTCGACGCGTTCTTCGCCGCGACCCGCACCGGCGACCTGGAGGCGTTGCTCGCCGTGCTCGACCCCGAGGTGGTGCTCCGTGCGGACGGCTACGCCGGCGGGACCACCCGGGGCGTCGTGCTCACCGGCGCCACGACGGTGGCGGGCCAGGCGGTCATGTTCAGCTCGCTCGCGCCGTACGCCCGCCCCGCGCTCATCAACGGCGCCGCCGGGGTCGTGGTGATCGGTGCCGACGGCAGGCCGGTCTCGATCATGGCGTTCACCGTGGTGGACGGCACCATCGCGGCGATCGACGTGCTGACCGACCAGGAGCGGCTGGACGCGCTCGACCTGTCGGCGTTCCGGGAGTAGCGGAGCGACCGACGCCGACTGTGTACCGCCCCCGCACGACGCCCGTGCGGGGGCGGAACGACGTGTACGTCGCGTGCAAGGCCCGGACCCGGCTGCTCCCGTTGTTGACGGCTAGTGGGATGATCCCACCCGCAACATCGGTGTCACTGAGACGACGCCATGCATTTTTGTTCACAGGGGGATTGAGAACACATGTCATCGATAGACCGTTCCCGCCGGACCAACCGCGGGACGGGCCGCACCGCCGGGACCGTCCTGGCCTCCGCCACCGCCGTCCTCGCGCTGCTCGCCACCTCGGCCTGCGGCCCGGACAACAGCCCCGAAGCCGGGGACGCCGCTGCCGCCGCCTCGGCCGGGGCGTCCCTCCTGGGGCTGCCGGCCAACCTGGACGACCTGAAGAAGTGGAAGTCCGAGGACTGGGAGAAGTGGGCGAAGCAGGACGCCATCCCTGCCGCCGCCAAGGGCTTCTGGACGATCGAGAAGCTCCTGGCCGCCAAGCCGGCGACCCCGGGCAAGGCGAACCTCCCCGACCCGGGCCCGGCCTCGCAGGCCCCGGCGACCCAGGCCCCGGCCTCGCAGGCCCCCACCGCCAGCAAGGCCCCGGCCTCCCAGGCGCCGACCCAGGCCCCCGCCACCAAGGCCCCGGCGACCCAGGCACCGGCCTCGCAGGCCCCGGCTTCGCAGGCGCCGACCCAGGCCCCCGCCACCAAGGCCCCCGCGAGCCAGGCACCGGCCACCCAGGCACCGGCCACCCAGGCACCGGCGACGAAGGCCCCCGCCACCAAGGCCGCGAACGACAACGGCAACGACCCCGCGCCCCAGGTGATCAAGGCGGAGGCCCTCCCGCACCCGTACAGCAAGTACATGTTCGAAGGGCGGCTGTTCTCCGTCCACCCCGACGGCACGGGGGGCTCGTGCTCGGCCACCGTGGTCTCCGACCCGGCGCACCCGGGCAAGAGCAACCTGGTGTGGACCGCGGGCCACTGCGTGACCAGCGACGGCGCCTACGCCAAGGAGATCACGTTCATCCCGGGCTACAACAGCACGGGTGCGGCGAGCGGGAAGAAGACGCCCACCAAGGAGCAGGCCGAGCCGCTCGGCGAGTTCCCGATGACCGAGGTCCTCACCACCCCGCAGTGGAAGGCGTTCAAGTCGCACCTCAGCGGCGTGGGCAGCCACTACGACTACGCCATCGTGAAGGTGGCACCCGCCGACAACGGCAAGTCCCTCGAGGAGACCGTCGGCGGTTCCGTGCCCGTCTGGTTCAACGCGCCCCGCGAGCAGCTGGTCCCCACCAGCTACGGCTACCCCTCCGCGGCGCCGTTCGACGGCCAGGAGCTGAACCGCTGCGTCGGATCCACGGCCACCCGGGTCTCCTGGGACCCGGCCCGCCCGCCGCTGATCGCCATCGGCTGCACCATGACCCCGGGTTCGAGCGGCGGCGGCTGGCTCGCCCTGCGCGACGGCAAGCCCGCCCTGGTCAGTGACAACGCCGCCTGCGACTGCGAGGAGAACAACGGCGTCTGGAAGACCACCTGGATGGCCGGGCCGTACCTGGACGACCAGGCCGCGGGCATGCTGGACTTCATGTCCAAGCGGAGCTGACCCCGCACCACCGGCAACGGCCTCGCCCCCGCGGGACCGACCGACCACCGTGCCGCACGGCCGGGGTCCGGTCGGGCCGGGGCGGGGCCGGCCGGACCCCGCCCGGGGCTTCCCGACCGGGCGTCCTCGGGCGGGCGTCGGGCCCGCCCGGGGACGCCCCTCTCCTTCGCCGGCCGGCCGGCTACCGCCCGACCGCGCCGTCCAGCTGCTCGCGGATGATGTCGGCATGGCCGGCGTGCCGGCCGGTCTCCTCGATCATGTGGACCAGCAGCCAGCGCATCGACGGCGCCTCGGCGCCGGGCCGCAGCGAGCGCACGCCCGGGCGGTCCAGGTCGCCCGCGGCGGCCGTGATCACCTCGTTGGCCCGGGCGACCGCCTCCCGGTAGGCGGCGACCGACCCGGCCACCGTCTCGTCGCCGGGCGAGGGCGCGTCGTCGTCCCAGGGCTCGACGTCCTCGCCGCGGTAGGCCCAGAGGAACCAGTTGAGTTCGACCGCGGTGAGGTGCCGGACCAGCCAGAGCAGGCTGGTGCCGGAGGCGACGCCCGGGCGGCGGGCGTCCTCGTCGCAGAGGCCGTCGGTCTTGCCGATGACGGCCTCGCGCAGGTAGTCGAGGAAGGTCAGCAGGGTGGTCGGCTCGTCGGCGTTGAGGCCGGGCGGGCGGACGTCGGAGCGCTTGCGCGCGGCGTTCTCGGTCACGCCCGCCACCCTAGCCACGCACCGCTACTGATCGACCGTCACCAGCCCTGGCCGTGCAGCCACTCGGCGAGGTGACGGGCGCAGTCGTCGACCGACTCGCGCCAGGTGTGCGAGGCGCCGTCACCGGCCTCGTCGCTGACGTGCTTCACCAGCCGGACGGGCAGCCCGGCCCGGTGGGCCACGGAGGCGAGCGCGTAGCCCTCCATGTCGACCAGGTCGGCGTGCTCGGCCAGCCGCTCGCGGGCCTCGGCGGAGGAGACGAAGAGGTCACCGGTGGCCAGGATCGGCCCCTCGCCCTTGCCGACCACCAGCGGGGCGCCGTAGGTGCGGCCGGTCAGCTCGAACAGGGCGGGGCTGTCCATGTCGTGCTGGATCACCTGGGTCACGGTGTGGGTGCCCTCCCAGCCGGGCCGCAGGGCGCCCGCCGTGCCGAGGTTGAGCACCTCGGAGGGGTGCTCGCCCCGGGCCAGGACGGTCGCCAGCGCGGCGGCGGCGTTGACCTTCCCTATTCCGGTGAGCAGCACCGGCAGCCGGTCGCCGAGGTGGGCGGCCTCCTCCCGGACGGCGACGACGACGAGCGGGCGGTCGGCGGAGATCGTTCCCATCAGGCGCATACCGCCATGGTACGGACGGGCGCCCGTCCGGCCGCCGAGCACGCACAGAACCGGACCCCTGCCCTCCGGGTGTCCGGGGAACCGCATAGGGTGCATCCCGCGTCGACCCGATCGCCACCCGCCCCGCGCCCGGGGCGACTGGCCCCAACCGTGATCGATGACGGTGCTCGGAACCGGTGCCCGGGGGCGGTGCCCGCGGACGGCACCCGGAGATGCTCAAGATCGGCGCAAGTCGGGTGTGGCCGCGGGGAGCGACGGCCATACTGCTGGCAACGGCCGGGCCCGGACGACGGGCCGGGCCACAGGGGAGGGTGAGGCGGGTGGCGACACCAGTAGGTACGGAGGGACCGGGCGCAGTGGTGCCGGTGCGGCCGGGGGGAACCGCCGCAACCGGGGGCCGCGGCCCGGTGGCCAGGATCGGACGGGCCACCCGGACGGCACCGGGCCGGCTGCGGCTGGCCGGGGCGCTGCTGGCGGTGGTCACGCTCGCCTTCGGCGCGCTCACCGCGTGGCAGGTCAACTCCCGGGCGCAGGCCGCGGAGCGGGTCGTCTCGTACAGCCAGCCGCTGAGCCAGGCCGCCGCCGACATCCACCGTTCGCTGGCCGACGCGGACACCACCGCGGCCACCGGCTTCCTGCTGGCGGGCGCCGAGCCGAAGGCCGTCCGGGAGCGCTACGAGCAGGACCTCGCCACGGCCTCCCGGCTGATCGCCGAGGCGGCGGCGCGGACCACCGCCTCCTCCCCCGCCCAGGGTTGGCTCGCCACCCTCAACCAGCAGGTGCCGGTCTACGCCGGCCTGGTGGAGAGCGCCCGGGCCGACAACCGGCAGGGCTTCCCGCTCGGCGGCGCCTACCTGCGGTACGCCTCCGACCAGATGCGCACCGTGCTGCTGCCGGCCGCCGCACAGCTGAGCGCGGCCGAGAACCAGGAGCTGGCGGACGACTACGCCGCGGCCCGGTCGGTGCCGTGGGCCGCGTACGGGCTGGGCCTGCTGGCGCTGGCGACGCTGGTCTGGGTGCAGGCGGTGCTGTTCCGGCGGACCAACCGGGTGTTCAACCTCGGCCTGCTCGGCGCCACCGCGGCCGTGCTGTCCGCGGTGCTCTGGCTGACGGTCGCCGGGACGGGCGCGAACTCCGCCCTGCGCGACAGCGAGCGCCAGGGCGCCGCCCCGCTGCGGGCGCTGAACGCCGCCCGGGTCGACGTGCTGACCGCCCGGCTGGCGGAGAACCTGCACTTCGTCGCCCGCGGCTCCTCCACCAAGTACGCGGAGCTCTGGACGAAGACCACCGAGCACCTGGCCGCCACGGACGGCAGGGGCGGGCCGGCCGGCACCCTGCCGGACGCCCTGCGGCTGGCCCCGACGGACGCCCGGGCCGCCATCACCGACGCGCAGCAGCAGTACCAGCAGTGGCGCGACCGGCACCTCGCCGCGAGCAGGCTGGAAAACGTCGAGGCCGACTACCAGGGCGCGCTGGACGCCACGGTGACGGTCAAGGAGGCGGACGTGCCCGGGACGGCCGACGCCTCGTTCAACGCCGCCGACCAGCGGCTGGCGCAGGCCGCCGCCGCCGAGCTGAGGCAGTTCGAGCAGGCGGCCGAAGGCACCGACGGGGACCTGCGCACCGCCGCCGTGGCGGTCGCGGTCCTGGCCCTGGTCGCAGCCGCCTCGGCGGTCCGCGGCCTCGGCCGGCGACTGGCCGAGTACCGGTAGAGGGGGGACGGACACGATGGGCAGGGGAACGGTACGGGCCCGGGCGGCGACGGCGGTGGCGCTGCTGGCGTCCTGCGCGGTGGTGCTCGGCGCGGGCGGACCGCAGGGCGCGGTGCTGCCGGCCGCCGCGGCGCTCCCGCCGGCGCAGGCGCCGCTGCAGGAGCAGGCCGGCAACGACTGCGACGTCTACCAGAGCGTGCCGCCGAGCAGCGAGGACGGCCCGGCGGTGAAGGCCATCAAGGCCAAGCGGAGCCTGGTGATCGGCATCGACCAGAACAGCTTCCGCTGGGGCTCCCGCAACCCCAACACCGGCCAGATCGAGGGCTTCGACATCGACCTCGCCAAGGCCGTCGGCACCGCGATCATGGGCGACCCGGACAAGGTGGTGCTCAAGGCGGTGCCCACCTCGGGCCGGATCGAGTTCATCCAGCAGGGCCGGGTCGACCTGATCGTCCGGACCATGACGATCACCTGCGACCGGCTCCAGCAGGTCGCCTTCTCCAAGCCGTACTTCAGCACCAGCCAGCGCGTCGTGGTGCCCAAGGCGTCCCCGGCGAAGACCATCGACGAGGCGGTGGACGGCAAGACCGTCTGCGCGGCGTCGAGCTCCTCGGCCGAGGACGAGCTGAAGGCCCGCCCCAAGGTCGGGAAGATCGTCTCGGTGGAGAACCACCTCGACTGCCTGGTGCTGATGCAGCTCGGCAAGGTCGACGCGACGATGACCGACGACGGCCTCGCGGCCAGCCAGGCCGCCCAGGACCAGACCGTCCGGGTGGTGGACGGCGAGGTCCGGCCCGCCGTGATGGGCATCGCGATGCTCAAGAACAGCACCGACCTGACGGCCCGGGTGAACCAGGTGCTCGCCGACTACCACGCCAACGGCGCCTGGCGGGCGGGCTACGACCGCTGGCTCAAGCCGTACATGCTCAACGACGCCGACCACTACTGGCCGGACCGGCGTTGAGCCGCGTGAGGTGCCCCGTCCCGGCCTTGACGGTCCTTTGACGACCGGACCCCGTCCGGGCACGGGACCTCAGGCTAGGGTCGGGGCGGGCCGGAAGAGGGCGAAGGCCGCAGCGGCCGGGGCCGGACCGGCGCGGGCCGCAGCAGCGCGGACGTGGCCGGGGAGGACCGGGCCGGGGAAGACCAGGACAGCGAAGGAGAAACGGCGTTGGCAGCTTCGGCCGGCCCGGCACTGAGCCGGGAGGAGGTGGACCGCGCGCTGGCGCGCCTCGGCACCGAACGCGACGCGGTCGAGTCGGCACTGCTCTCGCTCCAGGACCACGCGGGCCTGCGGCTGCTCGACGGCGCCGAGCTGGCCGGCCGCACCCGGGAGCGCTGGTCCGTCGCCGGACAGGGCCTGCCCCTGCTCTGGGCGTTGTTCGACCGCTACTCGGAGGCGCTGGCCTCGGCCCGCGCGGTCCGCGCCCGCAAGGCCAAGCCCGGCTCGGCCGAACTCGCCGAGCTGAACGAGCTGCTGACCGGCGACGCGGTCACCGTGCCCGGCGGCGCCGTCCCGGACGGACCGCAACTCCTCGGTGCGCCCGCCAAGCTGGTCGAGCGGGTCAGCCTGGACGAGCTGATGACCCGGATGAACTCCTGGTACGCCACGGTGCTGGAGGTGGTCAGCGCCGCGGACGCCGTCTGGTCCGCGCTGCCGGCCCGGATCGACCTGCTGCTGGCCGAGCTGAGCCGGGTGCGGACACTGGCCGGCTCGCTCGGCGTGCACGCCGGCGGCCACCCGCTCGGGGACGACCTGGCCGGGCTGGAGGCCGACCTGACGGAGCTGCGGACCGAGGTGCGAAACGACCCGCTGGCCCTCTGGCGGCCGGCCCGGGTACCCGCCCAGCGCGGCACCCGCCCGGACGGCACCGCGCTGGCCACGCCGTCCGGGGTGGTCGACACCGAGCGGTTCGACCGGGCCGGGCGGGCGCTGGACGGCGTCCGGGTGGAGCTGGAGGACCTGCTGCGGCTGCGCGACGACGCCGAGGAACGGCTCCAGGGCGTCGGCGACCTGCTGCAACGGGCGGACGCCACCCTGGCCGAGGCCCGCCGGGCGCGCGGCGAGGTGCTGGCGAAGATAGCCGCCACCGAGGTGCCCGCGGTGCCCGGGCCCGCCTCGGCGCTGCGCGAACGGATCGTGCTGGCGCTGGAGTTGCGCCAGGGCGGTCAGTGGCACCGACTGGCGCCGCTGCTGGACGCGCTGGAGGACGCGGCCGCCAAGGAGCTGGCCCGGGCCCGGCAGGCACTGACCGAGGTGACCCAGCCGCTGGCCGTCCGGGCCGAGCTGCGCGGGCGGCTCGACGCGTACAAGGCGATGGCGGCCCGGCTGCGCGTCGCCGAGGACCCGGAAGTGATCGAGCGGTACGAGAAGGCGCGCTGGCTGCTCTGGAGCGCGCCGTGCGACCTGCGGGCGGCGGCCGCGGCCGTGGGCCGCTTCCAGCAGTCGCTGCGGCCGGCGGCCGAACCGCCCGGCGGGCGGCCCGGCGGCGAGCCGGTCGACGGACAGGCACGGGAACAGGGACTGGGGGGCTGAGGACGATGGGCGAGGCGTGCGTACGGCCGGACTGCACCGGCGAGGGGACGATCGACGCGGACGGCTACTGCACCGAGTGCGGGCTCGCACCGGCGGGCACGGTGTCCGTCGCGACGGGGCCGGCGACGGGTCCGGCGACGGGTCCGGCGCCCGGGACGGCCGCCCCCGCGGGCGCCGCGGGCCCCGGCTCGCCCTGCCCGCGCGACTGCGCCGGCACGATCGACGACGACGGCTACTGCGACGAGTGCGGCCTCGCCGCCCCCGGCGGCGACACCGGGCTCACCCAGCCGTACGTCCCCTCCGCCCGGGTCTCCCCGGACTCGGCGCGCTCCACCCGGACCGGCTCGTCGCGCACGATGTCCGGCCGCTCCCGCTCGCACCGCTCCACCCGGACCGGCAGCGGCCGTTCGGTGTCGGTGCGCAGCAGCCGCGGCAGCGTCAGCGCGGGCACCCGCCACCGGCTCGGTGCCGGCCTGGTGACGGTGCCGACCGTCCCGTCGGCCGACCCCGCGCAGGCGGTGCTGGTCAACCCGGAGGTGCCGGAGCGCAAGCGGTTCTGCTCCAAGTGCGACGCCCCGGTGGGCCGGGAGAAGAACGGCCAGCCGGGCCGTCCGGACGGCTTCTGCACCAAGTGCGGCACGCCGTACTCGTTCACGCCCAAGCTGCGCCGCGGGGATCTCGTCGGCGGCCAGTACGAGGTGGTGGGCTGCCTGGCGCACGGCGGGCTCGGCTGGATCTACCTGGCGGTGGACCGGCGGGTCAACGACAAGTGGGTGGTCCTGAAGGGCCTGCTGGACACCGGCGACGAGGACGCGCTGGCGGTGGCCGTCGCCGAGCGGCGGTTCCTCGCCGAGGTGGACCACCCCAGCATCGTCCGCATCATCAACTTCGCCGAGCACCCGGACCTGCGCACCGGCGCCACCGACGGCTACATCGTGATGGAGTACGTCGGCGGCAAGTCGCTCAAGGACATCGCCAACGAGCGCCGCACACCGGACGGCCGGCGCGAGCCGCTGCCGGTGGAGCAGGCGATCGCGTACGCGCTGGAGGCGCTGCCCGCGCTCGGGTACCTGCACGGCCGGGGCCTGGTCTACTGCGACTTCAAGATCGACAACGTGATCCAGAGCGGCGACGCGCTCAAGATCATCGACATGGGTGCCGTCCGCCGCCTCGACGACGACGGCCCGATCTACGGCACCATCGGCTACCAGGCGCCCGAGATCGCCACCGACGGCCCCTCCCCCGCCTCCGACCTCTACACCGTCGCCCGCACCCTGGCCGTCCTCACCTTCGACTTCCAGGGCTACAGCACCACCTACCGCGACTCGCTGCCCGGCCCCGAGTCCGTCCCGGTCCTCGCCGCCTACGAGTCGTACTACCGCTTCCTGGTCCGCGCCACCGACCCGGACCCGGCCCGCCGGTTCGCCTCCGCCGAGGAGATGGCCGACCAGCTCACCGGCGTGCTGCGGGAGATCCTCGCGCTCCAGGACGGCCGGCCGCGGCCCTCGCTCTCCACCCTGTTCGGCCCGGAGCTGCGGGTGGTCGACACCGAGGTGGTGCAGCCGCCCGTACGGCCCGGGGAGCTGCGGGTCACCGCGCTGGACCCGGCCGCCGCCGCGCTCGCGCTGCCCGTCCCCCGGGTCGACCCGGCCGACCCGAACGCCGGCTTCCTCGCCACCCTGCTCGCCGCCGACCCGGAGGAGGCCCTCACCGCGCTGGCCGGGGCGCCCGCCGACTCCGTCGAGCGCCGGCTGCGCGAGCTGCGCGCCCACCTCGAACTCGGCCGCCACGCCACGGCCGGGGAGGCGCTGGCCTCGCTGGAGAAGAACCACCCCGACGACTGGCGGGTCGTCTGGTACCGCGGCCTGACCGCCCTGGTCGGCGCCGCGGCCGCTGACGAGGCGGACGCCGACGGGCCCACGGGGGACGGAACGACCGGTGACGAAACGGCCGGCGAGGGGACGACGGGTGCCGAGCGGCCCCGCGAGGCCGGGCTGCGCGCCGCCGCCGAGGCCTTCGACGCCGTCTACGACGCGTTCCCCGGCGAGAGCGCCCCGAAGCTGGCCCTGGCCATCTGCGCCGAGCTCCTCGGCGACGGCGGCGACGCGGCCGAGTTCTACCGCCTGGTGTGGAGCACCGACCACGCCTACCTGAGCGCCGCCTTCGGGCTGGCCCGGGTCCGCCTCGCCGACGGCGACCGGGCCGGCGCGGTCGCCTCGCTGGAGTCCGTCCCGGCCACCTCCAGCCAGTTCACCGCCGCCCGGATCGCCGCCGTCCGGGCCCGGCTGCGCGAACGGCCCGCCACGGACCCGCTCGGCGCCGACCTCGGCGCCGGCTCCGAGCAGCTGACCGCGCTGCGCCTGGACGACCGCCGCCGCGAGGAGCTCTCCGTCGAGGTGCTCAGCGCCGCCCTCGGCTGGGTCACGGCGGGCTCGGCGGGCGCCGAGGACCCCGGCCGGACCACCGTGCTGGGACGACCGGCGGCCGAACGGGAACTGCGATTCGCACTGGAGCAGTCCTACCGGGTACTCGCCCGGTTGGCCGACCGGGCCGAGACCAGGATCGAGATGGTGGAGCGGGCCAACCGTGCCCGCCCCAGAACGTGGGTGTGACCAATGCCGCAGCAGACCGTGTGCCAGAGCTGTTCCGAGCCGCTGGACCCGGAGGACGTCTATTGCGGCTCCTGCGGGGCCGGCCGGGACGGCAGGCCGGCCCCGGGCGCGATGCCCGCCAGCTGGTCCGCCGACCGCCCGCCGGCCGCGCCCGACACGCCCGTCGTCCCCGCCCAGGCCGGGCCCGGCTGCGTCCACTGCGGCCTGCCCCAGGTCTCGGCCGACGGCTACTGCGAGGCCTGCGGCGGCGCCCAGCCGCGCCCGCGCGACCACATGGAGAAGTCGCTGGCCGGTGTCGCCGGCGTCAGCGACCGCGGCGTGCGCCACCACCGCAACGAGGACTCGTTCACCGTCGCCGCCTCCTCGCTGCCCGGCGGCGAGCCGGTCGTGGTCGCCGTGGTCTGCGACGGGGTCTCCTCCTCCGACCGGCCCGACCAGGCCTCCGAGACCGCCGTCGACGCCGCCTCCGAGTCGCTGCTGACCGCGCTGGAGGCCGGCCAGGAGCCCAACGCGGCGATGCGCCGGGCGGTCGCGGACGCGGCCGCCGCCGTCGCCGCCCTCGCCGGGGACGGCACCTCGCCGCACCGGCCCGACGTCAACGCGCCCGCCTGCACCTTCGTCAGCGCGATCGCCGCCGCCGGCCGGGTCACCATCGGCTGGGTCGGCGACACCCGGGCGTACTGGATCCCGGACGACCGGGTCGCCGCCGAGCCCTTCCGGCTCACCCAGGACGACTCCTGGGCCGCCCGGATGGTCGAGGCCGGGCTGATGGGCGAGGCCGAGGCCTACGCCGACCCGCGCGCCCACGCCATCACCGGCTGGCTCGGCGCGGACGCCGAGGAGGTCGTCCCGCACACCCTGGACTTCACCCCGCACGTCCCCGGCGTCCTGCTGGTCTGCACCGACGGCCTCTGGAACTACGCCGAGGCCGCCACCGACCTCGCCCACTACGTCCGCCAGGACGCCCGGGCCGAGCCGCTCGCGGCCGCCCAGACCCTGGTGCGGTTCGCGGTCGCGGCCGGCGGACACGACAACATCACCGTCGCCGTGCTGCCGATCGACCCGCCCACCGGGCTGGGCGGCGCCGCACGCGCGGACGCCTCGGCGGACGAGGACGCCCGCACCGCCACCGCGCTCGACCTGCCGGTGATCCGGCCGGCCGGGGGCACCCCGGGCGGGGCCGACGACGCCGACGACGAGGACCACGACCCGACGCTGCCGGACCTGCCGGTGATCGGCTCGCCCGCCGCACCGCTGCCGCCCGCGCCCCCGGCCCCGCCCGCGCCGCCGACCGTGCCGCCGCAGCCGCCGCACCCGCCGGTGGGCTGACGCCCGCCCGCACCCCACCGACCGTACGCACCAACCGACCACCCGACGGGAGCCACCGGCCCATGGCAACACTGGCTAAGCCGAACCTGCCCAGGTTCGACGTGGAGATCTTCCAGAACGAGTTCCTCGCCGACGGCGCCCGCGAGGTGAACGCCATCGTCACCGTCACCGCGACCGGCGGCGGCACCTCCGGCGGCCGTCCGCTCGGGGTGTCCGACGCGGGCCCGCTGGGCGCCGACGCGCAGTCCGCCGCCGTGGTGATCATGGTGGACTGCTCCGGCTCGATGGACTACCCGTCCAGCAAGATGCGCGGCGCCCGCGAGGCGACCGCCGCCGCCATCGACACCGTCCGCGACGGCGTCGCCTTCGCGGTCGTCGCCGGCACCCACGAGGCCAAGGACGTCTACCCCGGCGACGGCACCCTCGCCGTCGCCTCGGACGCCACGAGGGCCCAGGCCAAGGAGTCGCTGCGCCGCCTCACCGCGGCCGGCGGCACCGCCATGGGCACCTGGCTCGCCAAGGCGGACAAGCTCTTCCTGACCCGCCGCGACATCGCCATCCGGCACGCCATCCTGCTCACCGACGGCAACAACGAGCACGAGAACGCGGCCGACCTGGACCGCGCCATCGAGCGGGCCTCCGGCCACTTCACCGCCGACTGCCGCGGCGTCGGCACCGACTGGCGGGTCGACGAGCTGCGGAAGATCTCCTCCGCGCTGCTCGGCACCGTCGACATCGTCGCCGAACCGTCCGGCCTCGCCGACGACTTCCGCGCCATGATGGAGGGCGCGATGGGCAAGCAGGTCGCCGACGTCGCGCTGCGGATCTGGACGCCCGCCAACGCGGTGGTGAAGTTCGTCAAGCAGGTCGCCCCCGCGGTCGAGGACCTCACCGGCCGCCGCACCGAGGCCGGCCCGCGGGCCGGCGACTACCCCACCGGCTCCTGGGGCGACGAGAGCCGCGACTACCACGTCTGCGTGGAGGTCCCCGCCGCCGCCGTCGGCAACGAGATGCTGGCCGCCCGGGTCAGCCTCGTCCTGCCGCCGCAGACCGGCAGCACCCCCGAGGTGCTCTCCCAGGGCCTGGTCAAGGCGGTCTGGACCGACGACCTGGCCTCGTCCACCCGGATCAGCCCGCAGGTCGCCCACTACACCGGGCAGGCCGAGCTGGCCTCGTCCATCCAGGAGGGCCTGGAGGCGCACCGGGCCGGGGACGTCGACCGCGCGACCGCCAAGCTCGGCGCCGCCGTCCGGATCGCACACGCGACCGGCAACGACGGCACGTTCAAGCTGCTGCAGAAGGTGGTGGACGTGGTCGACCCGAAGGAGGGTACGGTTCGGTTCCGTAAGAACGTGAGCGAGGCCGACTCGATGACCCTCGAGACCCGGTCGACCAAGACCGTCCGTGTGAAGAAGTGACCGCTGAAGAACTCCGACCGGGCCGGGGCCCGGCCGGACGCTGCCCCAGCTGGCTGGAATTGAGGGGGACCTGATGCCGATCTGCCCGAGGGGGCATGAGTCGCAGGCCGAGGACTGGTGCGACTTCTGCGGCTTCCCGATGACACCGCCACCGCCGCTCCCGCCGCCACCGGGCACGCTCCCGGGCACGCCGGGCGCGCCGGGCCACGGCCCGCACGGCGGCCACCCCGGCCACCCCGGCCACCCCGGCCAGCCCGTGCACGGCGGGGCGCCGTTCGGCGGGCCGGTTCCCGGTGCGGTCCCGCCGGGCGCCGTGCCGCCGCCGGGTGCACCGCCGGCCGGCCAGGGCTTCCCGGACCTCACCGAGGGCCTGGTGCTCTGCCCGATCTGCCGCAGCCCGCAGACCGGGCGGTTCTGCGAGGAGTGCGGGTACGACTACGACCTCTCCACGCCCTCGCGCCGGCAGCCCCCGGCCGCCGGTGCCCCGGTGCCCGGACCCGCCCCCGCGCCCGCCCCGCTCAACATCCCGGCGGCGTACGGCGGCCCGCAGCCGGCCGAGCAGCCGTTCCCGCAGCCGCCGCAGCACGCCCAGCCGCACGCCCAGCAGGTGCAGCCGGCCCAGGCGGGCGGCGCGCCGTCCGGCTACGGCTACCCGCCCGCTGCGCCCGCCAACGGGCAGGCCCCCCACCAGGAGGCCGGGTACCCCGCCGGCCCCGCGTACCCGGAGCCCGGCTACCCGGAGCCCGCGTACCCGGAGCCCGCGCCGCGCGAGGACTCCGGCCCGGTCTACGCCCAGCCCGGTCCGACCGGCCGCGGCGGGGAGTTCGGCACCTCGTTCAACCTGGCCCCGCCGGTTCCCCCGCAGGCCCAGCAGCAGCCGCAGGCCCAGCCCCAGCCCGGCCCGCCCGGCCAGTCGGCCCAGCAGCTGGAGCCGGTCCGCACCAACTGGATCGCCGTGGTCTCCGCCGACCGCGACTACTTCACCGACATGATGGCCCGCAGCGGCCCGGAGGCGGCGGGCCTGTTCTTCCCGCCGTACTGCCCCGAGCGGCGCATCCCGCTGACCGGCCGCGGGCAGCTGCGGATCGGCCGGCGCAGCCAGCACCGCGGCACCGTGCCGGAGATCGACCTCTCCGTCCCGCCGGAGGACCCGGGCGCCTCGCACCAGCACGCGCTGCTGGCCGAACAGGCCGACGGCAGCTGGGTGCTGGTCGACCAGGACTCCACCAACGGCACCACGGTGAACGGCGGCGGCGAACCGATCACCCCGCACACCGCGATCCCGCTGAACGACGGCGACCGGATCCACGTCGGGGCGTGGACCACCATCACCCTGCACCGCGCCTGAGGGCGGCCGCAGCGACGGGCCGGGCCGCACGGGTGACATCCCCGTTCGGCCCGGCCCGGCTCCGTACGCCCTGAGGGACCTTCAAATCGTGCTCAGATCACTCCACAAGCCCGTCCGGTACCCGTAGTCTCAGGGCCCATGACTGCAGCTATATCCGCTGACGGGATCCGTCAGCGGTACGGGGATGTGCAAGCCGTCGACGGGGTCTCACTCACCGTCGAGGCCGGCGAGTTCTACGGCATCCTGGGGCCCAACGGCGCCGGGAAGACCACCACACTGGAGATCCTGGAGGGAATCCGCAAGCCCGACGAGGGCCGGGTCGAGCTGCTGGGGCTGGCGCCCTGGCCGCGCAACCCGAAACTGCTGCCGAGGATCGGCGTGCAGTTCCAGGCCTCCGCCTTCTTCAACAAGCTGACGGCGCGCGAGACGATCCGCACCTTCGGCTCCTTCTACGGCGTCGGTCCCAAGCGGGCCGACGCGATGCTGGAACGGGTCGGCCTGACCGAGTCGGCCGGCGTGATGACCGACAAGATGTCCGGCGGCCAGGCCCAGCGCCTTTCGATCGCCTGCGCCCTGGTCCACGAACCGGAGCTGGTCTTCCTGGACGAGCCCACCACCGGCCTCGACCCGCAGGCCCGCCGCAACCTCTGGGACCTCCTGCGGACCATCAACGCCGAGGGCCGCACGGTCGTCCTGACCACCCACTACCTGGACGAGGCCGAGGTGCTCTGCGACCGCGTCTCGGTGATGGACCACGGGCGGATCCTGCGCACCGGCGCCCCGGCCGCGCTGGTCCGCGAGATCGACGACACCGTGCGGATCAGCGTCGAGTCCGGCCAGCTGGCCGCCGAGCGTGCCCGCGAACTCCTCGCCGCCGTCGGCGCCGAGGTCGAGGCCGTGGAGGACGACGGCGTCTCGCTCGCCGTCTCCACCGGCCTCCCCGGTCCGGTGCTCTCCGTGCTGGCCGAGCAGAACGCCCTGCGCGGCCTCGAAGTGCGCGGCGCCACCCTGGAGGACGTCTTCCTCCAGCTCACCGGACGGGAGTACCGCGCATGACCGCCGAACACGCCCGTACGGACGGCGAGCAGCCCGACGGCACGCAGCCCGACGGCGCCCGGACCGGGGACACCCCGGCCGACGGCACCCGGACCTCCGCCGTCCCGGCCCAGCGCAAGCCCGCCACGACCGCTGCGCCCGCCGGGCCGCCGGAACGCGAGCGGGTGAGCGCCTTCGTCAGCCTCTCCCGGGTGATGCTGGTCGCCTTCTTCCGGGACAAGGCCGCCGTCTTCTTCGTGCTCCTCTTCCCGCTGATGTTCCTCATGCTGTTCGGCACCCTGCTCAAGAGCGGCGGCACCGCGCACGCCAAGGTGGTGCAGGTCGGCGCCGTCCAGCTGCTGGACGCGGTGCAGGGCGACGGCCGGGCCGAGCTGGAGAAGGTCCTCTCCATCAGCAGGAACGACGACGAGGCCGCCGCGCTGGAGAAGGTCCGCAAGGGCGACCTGGACGCGCTGATCAAGCAGGGTCCGGACGGCAGGATCGTGCTGCGCTTCAGCGCCGCCGACCAGGTCCGGGCCGGCACCGTCCAGGGCATCGTCAACTCGGTGGTCCAGCAGGCCAACCAGGCCGCCTCCGGCAAGCCGCCGGCCTTCGTGCTGGACTCCGTCCGGGTCGAGGACGAGTCGCTGAAGCCGATCCAGTTCCTCACCCCCGGCCTGCTGGGCTGGGCGGTGGCGACCGGCGCGGTGTTCAGCGCCTCGCTGACCCTGGTGTCCTGGCGGCAGAAGAAGGTGCTGCGGCGGCTGCGGTTGGCCCCGGTGAGCCCCGGGGCGATCGTGGGCTCCCGGATCGCCGTCTCGGTGCTGACGGCGCTGGCCCAGACCGCCATCTTCCTGTCGATCGCCACCATGCCGTTCTTCGGGCTCAAGCTGAGCGGCAACTGGTGGCTGATCGTCCCGCTCGTGGTCTGCGCGACCATCGCCTTCATGTCGATCGGCCTGCTGGCCGGGGCGCTCGCCAAGACCGAGGAGGCGGCCAACGGCATCTCGCAGATCATCGTGCTGCCGATGTCGTTCCTGTCCGGCTCGTTCTTCCCGACCGACGACATGCCGTCCTGGCTGAAGATGATCTCCAACGCGCTGCCGCTCAAGCACCTGGTCACCGCCGCGCAGTCGGTGCTCTCCCGGGGCGGCGGCGTGATGGACGCCCTGCCGGCCATGGGCGGGCTGCTGGTGTTCGCCGCGGTCGTCACCGCGATCGCCTGGCGTTTCTTCAGCTGGGAGGACGCCTAGCAGTTCCGCAGCACGGCCTGACGAAGGCCTCGGGCCCGTGCAAGGGGTCGTACGCCGGGAGTCCTGGTCCCCAGGTCCCGGTGTACGACCTCGGCGCCGTCTGCGACCATGGTCGGGTGACAGAGATCCGGCGTGGCACGCTCAGCGAGGAGACCTTCTTCGACCAGGTCGGCGGGGAGCCGACCTTCCGACGGCTGGTGCACCGGTTCTACCAGGGCGTCGCCGAGGACGAGTTGCTGCGGCCGATGTACCCCGAGGAGGACCTCGGCCCCGCCGAGGAGCGCCTCGCGCTCTTCCTGATGCAGTACTGGGGCGGCCCGCGCACCTACAGCGAGCACCGCGGTCACCCTCGGTTGCGGATGCGGCACGTCCCGTTCAAGGTGGACCGCGCGGCGCACGACGCCTGGCTGAGGAACATGCGGGTGGCGGTGGACGAGCTGGCGCTGCCGGCCGACGCCGCGCAGCAGCTCTGGGACTACCTCACCTACGCCGCCGCCTCGATGGTCAACACCGAGGGCTGACTCACCTCAGCGGGCTGAGCCCCAGCCCCGCACCGGGCGCGGCCGCCGTCCGGACGGCCACCGAGCCGGCCGGGGCGCTCAACCGCAGCCAGCCGCCGGCCCGGTGCACGGTCAGCGGCGCGTCCGGCTTCAGGAAGCCGATCACATGGGCCGCGTGCGCGGCGCGCAGCGGCAGCTCGGGCAGCACGGTCACCGGCCGGGACCAGATCTCGTCGGCCAGCGCGTCCAGCACCGCCCTGGTCCGGTGGTGCGCCGGGACGGCCTCGCTGCGCTCGCGGAACTCCCGCACGGCGGCCATCAGTTCGGGATAGACCCGGTCGGCCGGCGGCTCGCCGAGCAGCCGCCAGCCGGTGCGCGGCGGCAGCAGGCCGGCCCAGGCCGGGCCGGTCACGGATTCGGGCAGGACGGCGGTGTCCGCCTCGTCGTCCACGCCGTCCAGCAGCCGGCCGGCCGAGACGGTGCGGTCGACCGGCTCGGCGAGCGCGGTCAGCCGCGCGGTGCGGATCGCCAGGGCGCCCGAACCGCCCAGCGGCAGCCGCCCGAAGACCGCCAGCACGCCCGGGCCGTCCGCCGCGGGCACCGCCTGCAACCGCACCGCCGCCGCCTTGTCGAAGCGGAGCAGCCGGACCAGGAACGCGGCCAGGTCGGCGGCCTCCCCGGCGTCGGCGAGGGCGAGGGGGGCGGTACCGGTCAACGCGAGTCAGCTCTAATCCGTGTGTGTCGGTGGGTGGTCGTGCGCCCGGGCCGGCCGGTCGGGCCGCCGGGACGGGCCGTGGCTCAGGCCGCCGCGCCGACCGGCTCCGCGTCCAGGCTGCGGTCACCCTTGCTCCGGTCGCCCTTGCTGCGGTCGTCCGTGCCGCCGCCGTCCGTGAAGCGGCCGAGGAACTCCCGCTCCACCGGGCTGATCCGGCGCGGCCGGCCCTCGGCGAGGTCGTAGGGGACGACCACGGTGGACGCCCGGACGTAGACCGTCTCGGTGCCGTCCTCGGCGGTGTCCTTGATCTCGTACGCCACCGTGAGCGAGGCGCCGCCGATCTTGGTCACCCAGGTCTCGATGGTGACCGGCTCGGGCCGGTGCACCAGCGGCCGCTTGTAGTCGATCTCGTGGCGCGCCACCACCGAACCGCCCGCGAACTCCCCGGCACCGGCCGCGGCGGCCTGGGTGAACATGAAGTCGATCCGGGCCTCCTCCAGGTAGCGCAGGAAGACGACGTTGTTGACGTGCCCGAACGCGTCCATGTCGGACCAGCGCAGCGGACAGGCGTAGATGTGGCGTGCCACGGGTGTTCTCCTCGACGTCCGGTGACCCGCCGCACGGAGGTGGCGGTGGGCCGCGGCCCGGCAGGCCGCCCCCGGGGGGCAGTCTGCCGGGCCGTTGTGACGGCTGGGTGTCAGCCTCGGGTCAGCTTCTTGTAGGTGGCCCGGTGCGGACGGGCGGCGTCGGCGCCCAGTCGCTCGATCTTGTTCTTCTCGTACGACTCGAAGTTGCCCTCGAACCAGAACCACTTGCTCTCGCCCTCGTAGGCGAGGATGTGGGTGGCCACCCGGTCCAGGAACCAGCGGTCGTGGGAGATGACCACGGCGCAGCCGGGGAACTCCAGCAGCGCGTTCTCCAGTGAGGAGAGGGTCTCGACGTCGAGGTCGTTGGTGGGCTCGTCGAGGAGCAGCAGGTTGCCGCCCTGCTTGAGGGTGAGCGCCAGGTTGAGGCGGTTGCGCTCACCACCGGAGAGCACGCCGGCCGGCTTCTGCTGGTCCGGGCCCTTGAAGCCGAACGCCGAGACGTAGGCGCGGGACGGCATCTCGACCTGGCCGACGTTGATCCAGTCCAGGCCGTCGGAGACGACCTCCCAGAGCGTCTTCTTCGGGTCGATGTTGGAGCGGGTCTGGTCGACGTAGCTGATCTTGACCGTCTCGCCGACCTTGACCTTGCCGGAGTCCGGGGTCTCCAGGTCCTGGAGCATCTTGAACAGCGTGGTCTTGCCGGCGCCGTTCGGGCCGATGATGCCGACGATGCCGTTGCGCGGCAGGGTGAAGCTCAGGTCGTCGATCAGGACCTTCTCGCCGAAGGCCTTGTTGAGGTTCTCCACCTCGATGACGACGCTGCCCAGACGCGGGCCCGGCGGGATCTGGATCTCCTCGAAGTCCAGCTTCCGCATCTTGTCGGCCTCGGCCGCCATCTCCTCGTAGCGGGCCAGACGGGCCTTGGACTTCGCCTGGCGGCCCTTGGCGTTGGAGCGGACCCACTCCAGCTCCTCCTTGAGCCGCTTGGCGCGCTTGGCGTCCTTCTGGCCCTCGACCTTGAGGCGCGACTGCTTGCTCTCCAGGTAGGTGGAGTAGTTGCCCTCGTAGCCGATCGCGCGGCCGCGGTCGAGCTCCAGGATCCAGCCGGCCACGTTGTCCAGGAAGTACCGGTCGTGGGTGACGGCGACGACGGTGCCGGCGTACTTGGCCAGGTGCTGCTCCAGCCAGTTCACCGACTCGGCGTCCAGGTGGTTGGTGGGCTCGTCGAGCAGCAGCAGGTCGGGGGCCTCCAGCAGCAGCTTGCAGAGCGCGACGCGGCGCTTCTCGCCACCGGAGAGCTTGGTGACGGCCCAGTCGCCGGGCGGGCAGCCCAGCGCGTCCATGGCCTGCTCCAGCTGGGCGTCGAGGTCCCAGGCGTTGGCGTGGTCCAGGTCCTCCTGGAGCTTGCCCATCTCGTCGAGCAGCGCGTCCGAGTAGTCGGTGGCCATCAGCTCGGCGATCTCGTTGAAGCGGTTGAGCTTCGCCTTGATCTCCTTGACGCCGTCCTCGACGTTCTCCAGGACCGTCTTGGTCTCGTCCAGCGGCGGCTCCTGGAGCAGCATGCCGACGGTGTACCCGGGCGAGAGGAAGGCGTCGCCGTTGGAGGGCTGCTCCAGGCCGGCCATCATCTTCAGCACCGTGGACTTGCCGGCGCCGTTGGGGCCGACAACGCCGATCTTCGCCCCGGGGAGGAAGCTGAGCGTCACGTCGTCAAGGATGACCTTGTCTCCGTGCGCCTTGCGCACCTTGCGCATCGTGTAGATGTATTCCGCCACGTGAGATCGCTCCGGCGTCGTCGGGAGTAATTCGGCTTTCAGCCTTCCATTGTGCCGCACCCGGCCCCGAGCCCCGAACCGCCTGCCGTGCCCCACCGGGGTATCCCGCCGGTCCGCTCCGCCCCGCGTCCGCCCGTGTGCCCCCGTGCGCGCCGCCCCGCACCCCGCCGTGTCCCGCTCACGCCCCCGGAACGCGGTCCGGCCCGGCCCCCCGCAACTGGTGCGGGGAGCCGGGCCGGGGTGCTTCAGGGCCTCAATGCCTCAGGCCCCTGGTGCGGCGCTGCCTCAGGCGGCGCTGCCGCCGTGGCGGCCGCGACGGCGCAGGACGAAGACCGCGGCGCCACCGGCCACGACCAGACCGCCGGCGACGGCGGCGATGATCGGGGTCGCGTCGTTACCACCGGTCTGGGCCAGACCACCGGTGGTGCCGGGGGCCGGGCTGGTGGCGACCGGAGCCGGCTTGGCGGCGGTGGTGGTGGCACCGGCCGACGGGGTTCCGGTCGGGGCCGGGGTGGTCGGGGCCGCGGTGGTCGGGCCGGCCGACGGGGTGCCGGTCGGCGTGGTCCCGGTGGCGACCTTGCAGTCCAGAACGCCCTTGAACTGCTTGGTGAAGCCGTTCGGGCCGGTGACGGTGATGTCGTAGGCGGCGTCCTCGGCGACCGGGACGACGACGCTCTCGACCTTGCCCGGCTGGACGGTGACCGACTTGCCCGGCGTCACCGTGACGTTGGCGGCCTCGTCACCGGTGTTGGCGACGGAGACGCGGACGCCGTTGGCGTCGCACTCGACCTGGGCGGCGCTCTCCACGAGCGCGCCCTTGCCCTGCTTCCAGGTGGCCTTCGCGGCGTCCTTGACGCTGAGCTTGGTGGAGCCCGCCAGGATCATGGTCTGGCTGTGCTCGGCGGCGGTGTAGCCCTTGCTGAGGAAGACGCGGCCGCTGGGCACGACGGTGTCGGCGTTGGCGGTCACGGTGGCCGCGCCGTCCGGGGTGCCGGCCGGCACGTCCAGGAACAGCTGGGTGTCCTTGGCGACCGGGCCGGTCAGGCCGGTGACCGGCTTGCCGTCCTTGTCGACCAGCTTCACCTTGTCCGCGGCGTCACCGGCGACCGACAGCTTCACCTCGGAGGCGCTGGAGTTGACGGTGAACGGGCCGAGCTTGTTGCCGGGCTTGCCCGTCACCGCGTCCGGGGTGAGGCTCAGCGACGGCTTGGGCTCGGCGGCGATGCCCTTGTTCTTGTCGCTGACCAGGTAGTCGCGCAGCTGCTTGGCCTGCGGGTCGGTCGGGACGGCGTTCTTGTTGTCCGAGAACTTCCAGATCGCGGCCTGGGTACCGGCGGCGGCGTCCTCCTTGGTGAGCTCGCCCTGGACGCCGGCGTCCTTGGCCAGCTTCACGAGGTCGGTCACCTGCGGGTAGGAGTTCTCCAGGATCCAACGGATCTTGGCCGCGGCCGGGGCCTTGTCCTTGCCGCCGAGCGAGCTCGACTTCCAGTCCGACTCCTGGTACTTGACGCCGGCGTTGGTGTTCACCGGGTGACCGAAGTCGATGCAGTACGTCTGGATCTCGCCGTTCTCGGTCTTCAGGGTGAACAGGCCACCCTGGACACCCTGTCCGTCGACGATGACCTCTTCGCTCACCATCTTGGGCTGGAGCACGGCCGAGACACCCGCACCGGGTGCGTCGGCGGCGACCGCCGCACCGGCCGCGAACAGGCCTCCACCCAGCGCCAAGCTGGTCGTGAGCATGACAGTGGTTATACGGGGGAGACTCTGCCTCTGCCTCTGGAACATCTGGGATCCCTCCGGGCCGGGCCATGCCGATGGGCTGCCCGCCTTGCATTGCCGCGCCCCCTGTGGCGCCGCTGCACTTGTGTGAACCAGACGAATCCTATTGAGCCCGGGGGGCGCGCAAACCCCCATGCGAAATCAGGACGATTCCGTATCTGGATCGTTATCAACCCCCCCACTATCCACACAAGCTGACGATCTGCCAGAAAGTTTGGTTCTTTCGGTTAACCGATCAGGGATTGCGCGGGCGGGCACAACAACCGTCTCGATCAACATATTTGTCGACAGTTGAGATGCGCCTCCGGTCAGCCCGAGGACTCCTGTCCGTCACCTCCGATCCGCACGCCGTCCACCTGCACCCCCGCCGCCGACGAGGCCCCCACGGCCGCCGGCACCGTCGCCGGCGAGGGCCCGGAGGGCGTCAACGCCGAGGCCTTCCAAGCCTGCAGTGCGTCCGCGATCCACCCGGGCACCGCCTCGTCGAACGCCACTCCCCCGCCGTCGCCGGACGGCTCGCCCCGACCCCCCGCCGCCCATGTGAAGGCCGTGGTACCGCGGCTGAGATCGTGTCCGATCGATCGGGCTTCGATCTCGACCCTGCTGCGCCTGGCCTCCCCGTCCATCCACTCCCGCACCCGCAGCCGGCCGCTCACCACCACGGGATCCCCCTTCGTCAGCGAGTCGATCAGATGACCCGCCAGCGCCCGCCACGCCGTCACCGTCACCCACTGCGTCTCGCCGTCCACCCACCCCTCCTTCTGCCGGTCGTACCGCCGCTCCGTCGACGCCAGCCGGAAGTTCGCCACCGGCACCCCGGCGGGCGTCCGGGCATAGCTCACCTCGGTCGCGACATTGCCGATCACCGTCACCTGAGTCCCGTTCACGGAACACGCTCCGTTCTCTCCGATGCACCGTACGGAATCGACCGGCGCGAGTTGAGAGTGCGCTTCCCGGGAAATCCGTGCCAGCGCGATCGGAAATCCTGTGGACAACTCGGCCCTGTGGAAAACCGGTGTCACTCACAGGGGTGAATTTCGGCCTTCAGGTCCTACTTTCGGCCCCTCTTCTGCGAGGTCATGACAACAAACGACCCGCTTCCCGCCCCGCCGGGACACCCCCAAGGGTGGCCCCGCCGCCCGTCCGCCCACGTCATCCGACCGAACGAACCCGAATACGGTCCCCCACCCGCCGTGACGGCGGCGCTTTCTCCGTGCCGAATCCATAACGGGTGGGGCGGCAGCCCCGTAACGACTGCACAACGTCCGGCGCCGAAGGCTGTCAGACCGCTGCACGCACGGCCTTCACCTGCGATTATCGGACCGCTCCACCGAAGCCGACACACCCGCGACGGTGTTGTTACACCCGGCCGAGGAACTGGGCACCCTTATCCTGTCCCCGACAGGGCAAGGATCCGCCAACCCCCACCCCCACCCTCAGGTACGGGGCCGGACAGCGGGCGCCGCACGCGCCCGTCGCCCGATCCCGGCAACGGTCACGCCCGCCAGGGCGCCGCCCGTCCCGCCCCCATAGCTCAGCGGATAGAGCACCCGCCTTCTAAGCGGTAGGTCGCAGGTTCGAATCCTGCTGGGGGCACCCCACCCGAATTCCCGCAGGCCACCACCCCGGTGGGGCATATGCCGAGCCGGCCACCGGGAAAAGCACGCACACCGACCGCACATAACCCGTGACAATGCGTATCGCCCCGGCGCCGGAAACGGCCCCACGGGAAACACCGGCACCGGGCGGCCGCACCACGGCGACGGGTCGGGCTCGAACGGATACCGCGGGCCAATCCGGCGTGACCGAGTACGGCCAGGACTCCGCGCCCCCGGGACGCTACGCCCCGGGGGAGGCCATCCCCGCCAGGTAGGCGTCCAGCAGCTCCGTCTGCCGCGCGGGCGGGAACTCCGCGGGGGCGAAGAGGGCCTGCACCACCAGCCCCAGCACGAAGGCCTGCGCCCCCGCCGCGAGCCGCGCCGCGTCCACCCCGGCGGGCAGTTCGCCGAGCCGCTGCGCGGCCGCGACGTGCCCGGTCAGGAAGTCCCGCGCCCGGGCGTACCGTGCGGCGTGCGCGGAGGCCAGCTCCGGATCGGCCAGCGCGACGTCCCAGGAGCCGACCCAGATCCGGTTGCCCGCCGTGGCCGGCCCGTCCAGCGGCAGGACGTCGAGCAGCGCCGCCCGCAGCCGGGGCAGGCCGGCCGGCGGCGGCTCGCTGCCGTCGGCCGGGGCGGTGCGGCGCGGGCGTTCCAGGGAGCGCCGGTCCAGCTCGTCGAGCGCGTAGGCCACCAGGGCCCGCTTGTTGGGGAAGTAGTGCGTCAGCAGCCCGGTCGAGGCGCCCATCTCGGCGGCCACCGCGCGCAGCGTCAGCCCCTCGAAACCGCGCGAGGAGAGCACCCGCCAGACCGCCTCGGAGACTTCCAGGCGTCGGGCGTCGTGGTCTCCGCGGGCTGGCGTCATAAGGGCTATCGTACATACCAAACGTTTGTTATGTATGTACGGACCGTCCCGCACCGCTCCTCGAAAGGCCTGCCCATGTTCACCCTCCCGCTCGCCGACAACGCCGAGCTGCGCCCCCTGGAACCGTGGCAGGCCACCGAGTTCCTCGCCCACATCGACCGGGCCCGCGCCCACACCGACCCGTGGATCGGCTGGGCCGGCTACTCCACCGACCTCGACTCCGCCCGCGCCACGCTCCAGCGCTACGCCGACCGGCAGGCCGCCGACACCGGCCGGATCTTCGGCATCTGGGCCGACGACACCCTCGTCGGCGGCGTGATGTTCCCGCAGTTCGACGTCGCCGCGGGCAACTGCGAGATCGGGGTCTGGACCGAGCCCGCCGGCGAGGGCCGCGGCCTGGTCGCCGCCGCCGTCCGCATCCTGATCGACTACGCCTTCAACACCCGGGGCATGCACCGGATCGAGTGGTACACCAGCCCGAACAACCTCCGCAGCCGGGCTCTCGCCCAGCGGGTGGGCATGAAGCTGGACGGCACGATGCGGGAGCACTACCCGCACAACGGCAGCCGGCTCGACAAGGAGGTCTGGTCAATCCTCGCCCACGAGTGGAAGCCCGCCTCCTGACGCGGCACCAACCGGGCACCGGCCGCACCACCCGCCGCCCAGCACCGCGTCGCGCGCATCGCTCCCCGCGCGGACCGTCCAGCGCGCCCCGCCCCGCGGGGCGAACGCGACAGGGCCCGGCGGACCGAAGTCCACCGGGCCCTGCGCCGGACCGCCCCACCGGACCGCCCCGACCGGCCCCCACCGGCCGACCCCCCGCCGGCCGGGCTCAGGCGGCCAGCACCCGCTGCTCCGCCACCGGCTCCTCCGCCGGACGCCGGGGCAGCCGCAGGGCGAGCAGCAGGACCAGTGCCATCACCCCGGCCGCCGAGAGGAAGACCACGTCCACCGCGCCGACGAAGCTCTGCACCGCGTGCTCCCGGGCCGCTCCGGTCATCCGGCCCACCGCGCCGAGCGGCGTGCCGGGCTCGTCGGCCTCGAAGACCCGGGCCAGCACCGTGCCGAAGAGTGCCGCGCCCAGCGCACTGCCGAGCGTCTGGAAGAACCGGATGCCGGTGGTGGCGACACCCAACTGGTGGGCCGGGGCGGCGTCCTGGACGACGCTGATGAGCTGGCCGATCAGCTGGCCCAGGCCGACCCCGAGCAGCACCAGCTCGGCCCGCACCAGCCAGAGCGAGGTGGCGGGGCCGCTCAGCCCGAGCAGCAGCAGGGCGACGGTGGCGCAGGCCCCGCCGGCGGCCAGCAGCGTCCGGGTCTGGACGCCGCGCACGGTCAGCCGGTTGACCACGATGCCGATGACCGTCATGCCGATCGCCATCGGGATCAGGTAGAGGCTGGCCGAGGTCGCGGCGACGCCGCGGGCGACCTGGAGGTAGAGCATCACGTACATGATCGCGCCCATCAGGCCCATGCCGACCAGACCCTGCACCGCGAAGCCGATCCGGATCTCCGGGACGCGGAAGAGCGAGAGCGGCAGTACCGGCTCGGCGGCGGTGGCCTGACGCCAGACGAACAGGACCAGCGCGGCCAGGGCCGCGGCGGCCAGCGCGAGGATCTGCGGGGAGGTCCAGGCGTAGTCCTCGCCGCCCCACTCGGTCAGCAGCAGCAGTGCGGTGGCGAACGCGGCGGCGAGCGTGGCGCCGAGGAAGTCCAGGCCGCGGCTGCCGGCCCCCTGGGGGAGCTTGAGCAGGACGGCCGCGCCGACCAGGACGAGCAGGCCGAGCGGCAGGTTGACGTAGAAGATCCAGCGCCAGTCGAGGTGGTCGGCCAGCAGCGCGCCGATCAGCGGCCCGAGGGCCATGCCGGCGCCGCCGACGATGCCGCCCGCACCGCCCCCGCCGCCCTTCTTCCCCTCCTCGGGGTCCTTGAGCTGGGCCATCACCACCATCGTCACGCTCATCAGCCCGCCGCCCCCGATGCCCTGGACGGCCCGGAAGGCGATCAGCTGCTCCATCGACTGCGCGGCCCCGCAGAGCGCCGAGCCCAACAGGAAGGTGCCGACGGCCGCGAGCAGCACCCGCTTGGCGCCGTGGAGGTCGCAGAGCTTGCCGTAGAGCGGCAGCAGCGCGGTGGCGGCCAGGGCGAACGCGCTCACCAGCCAGGGCAGCCGGTCGACGCCGTGGACGGGGTCGAGGTCCCGGACGATCGGCACGGTGGCCGCCGACACGATGTTCATGTCGAGCACGGCCAGGATGATCGTGATCAGGCAGAGGAGCATGCCCAGCTTGCGCTGCGGCTCCGTCATCAGAGCTGCTGCCGGCGCGGTGGCGGCCATCGGAAGTCCCCCCGGGGGTAACGGAATTCGGGCGATCGAACGGGAGCCGGGCCGCACCGGTGGAGCCCGGCGCGGCGGCACGGCTCCACCATGGCAGTCATTTTTGACTCGGTCAATTCTTCATCCGGACCCATCTTCGGATCAGGTACATCTTTAGCCCAGGACCATCTCTAGTCCGGGTACATGTTTGATCCTGGTACAGTCATGGCATGGTGAAGAGCACTGGGACCGCCACCCCCGACGGGCTGAGCCTGCGTGAGCGCAAGAAGCGCCAGACCGCCATCCGGATCTGGCGCAGTGCCATCGCCCTGTTCGCCGAGCGGAGCTTCGACGAGGTGTCGGTCGCCGAGATCGCCGCCGCCGCCGAGGTCTCGAAGATGACCGTCTTCAACTACTTCCCGTCCAAGGAAGACCTGGTCATGGCGCCGATGGAGCAGCACGTCGACGAGCCCGCCCGGGTGGTCCGCGACCGCGCCCCCGGCACCTCGGTGGTGGCCGCGCTGCGCGACCACTTCCTGGCCGCGCTGGCCGGGTTCGACCCGGCCACCGGCCTCAACGACGACCGGTTCACCATCGACGTGGTGCAGCTGATCCACCGCACCCCCGCGCTGGCCCTGCGCGCGACCACCACGTTCAGCCACACGGCGAACGAGCTGCTGGCCGCCGAGCTGCTCGCCGGGGACCCGGAGGGCGACCGGGTCCTCGCCCGGGCAGCCGCCGCCCAACTGCTCGGTGTCCGGGTGACGCTGACCACCGAGAACCAGCGCCGGATGCTGGCCGGCGAGCGGGCCGCCGACGTGCTGCCGGAGGCCGTCGACAACGCCCGGCGCGCCTTCGACCTGGTCGAGCACGGCCTCGGCGACTACGGCACCCGCACCACCTGAGGACCGGCCCCGGCCCGCCCCGACGTCCCCGGCCCGCCCCGACCTCCCGCCCCGTCCCGACGTCCCGACGTCCCGACCCGCCTGAGAGAGTGTCCGCACCACGATCTCCGGAGGTGCACATGGACCAGCAGCTGCTCACGCGGGACCGCTCCCCGCTGCCCGCCCACGTCGACGGCCTCCGCGCCCACGTCGGCGAGGACGGCGTCGCGGTACTGGAGTTCAACCGGCCGCACCGGCGCAACGCCATCACCCTGGCGATGTGGCAGGCCCTGCCCAAGCTGCTGTTCCGGATCGCCGAACAGCCGGGTGTGCGCGCCCTGCTGGTCACCGGCGCGGGAGGCACGTTCAGCGCGGGAGCGGACATCGACGAGCTGTCCGAGATCTACACCGACCCCGACCGCGCCGACGCCTACCACGCCGACAACGTCGCCGCCGAGGAGGCGCTGGCGCACTTCCCGCACCCGACGATCGCGGTGGTGCACGGCGCCTGCGTCGGCGGCGGCTGCCAGCTGGCCGTCGCCTGCGACCTGCGGTGGGTCGCCGACGACGCCCGGATGGGCATCACCCCGGCCAAGCTCGGCGTGGTCTACCCGGCCGTGCCCACCCTGCGGCTCGCCCGACTGGTGGGGCCGTCCCGGGCCAAGTTGATGCTGTTCTCCGGCGAGCTGCTGACCGGCCTGCGCAACTCGGCGATCGGCCTGGCCGACCGGGTCGGGCCGGGCGCCGGACTGGACGCCGACGCCCTGGAGTTCGCCCGGCTGCTGACCCGGCGCTCGCCGCAGACGATCGGAGCGGTCAAGGCGGCGCTGGCCGTCCCGCCGGAGCAGGCTGCCGAGGCGCTGCGGCCCTGGGAGCGCCGTTCCCGGGAGGCCCCGGACGTGCGCGAGGGGCTCGCCGCCTTCCTGGAGGGCCGGGCGCCCCGGTTCTGACCCCGCGCCGGACCATGACGATCATCCGATCGAACGGACAGCCGATCCCCCGGGAGCACCCACCGAGATGACCACGCCGACGAACACCGCGCCCACGAACACCACGCCGACGAACACCGCCCCGACAAACACCGCCCCGACAAACACCGCCCCGACAAACACCGCCCCGACGAACACGACGCTCTGGGCCCGCCGGATCACCGACGGCGTCGAGCCGAAGAACGTGATCATCGCGATGCTGCCGCTGCTCGGCGTCCTGCGCTACGGCTGGCACGGGCTCGGCTGGGCGCTGTTCGCCGCGCTGTTCGCCGCCGTGATCCCGACGCTGTTCATCCGGCGCGGCGTCCGCAGGGGCACGCTGGAGGACCGGCACGTCGGCCACCGGCAGCGGCGGCTCACGGTGCTCCCCCTCATCATGGGGTCGGTGCTGACCTGCTTCGCGGTGATGCTCGGGCTGGACGCCCCGGCCGACCTGACCGCGGTGGTGCTGGCGATGTTCGTCTCGCTGGTGCCGATCCTGGTGATCACCGTCTGGTGGAAGGTCTCCGTCCACACCGCCGTGGCGAGCGGCGCGGTGGTCTGCCTGGCGGTCGCACTCGGCCCGTGGTGGCTGCTGGCGGCCCCGCCGGTCGCCGTGATCGGCTGGTCCCGGGTGGTGCTGCGGGACCACACCACCGCGCAGACGGTCGTCGGCGCGGTGGTGGGCGCCCTCACGGCCGGGCTCACCTTCTGGGCGGCCCGCTGATCGGCGCCCGCCCCGATCGGCGGGGCGGGCGGGCCACCCGATGAGCGGGCGGAGCACCCGATGAGCGGACAGGCCACCCGCGGGCCGGGCTGGCCGCCCGGTCAGCGGATCGGCATCCCGGAGATCGCGCGGGCGATCACCAGCCGCTGGATCTCGCTGGTGCCCTCGAAGATCGAGTAGATCGCGCTGTCCCGGTGCATCCGCTCCACCGGGTACTCCCGGGTGAACCCGTTGCCGCCGAGGATCTGCATCGCCTGCGCGGTGACCCACTTGGCCGTCTCACCCGCGTAGAGCTTGGACATCGAACCCTCGGCCGCGGTGAACGGCTGGTTGTTGGCCGCCATCCAGGACGCCCGCCAGACCAGCAGCCGGGCCGCGTCGATCCGGGTCTTCATGTCGGCCAGCTGGAAGGCCACGCCCTGGTTGTCGATGATCGGCCGGCCGAACTGCACCCGCGTCTTCGCGTAGTCCAGCGCCACCTCGTACGCGGCCCGGGCAATGCCGATCGCCTGCGCCCCGACGGCCGGGCGGGAGGCCTCGAAGGTGGCCATCGCCGCGTTCCTGCCCTTTCCGCTCCGGGTGCCCTCGCGGGCCCGGGCCAGCCGCTCGTCCAGCTTCTCCTTGCCGCCGAGCAGGCAGTGGCCGGGCACCCGGACGGAGTCCAGCACCACCTCGGCGGTGTGCGAGGCGCGGATGCCGTGCTTCTTGAACTTCTGGCCCTGGCTCAACCCGGCCGTGCCCGGCGGCACCACGAAGGAGGCCTGTCCACGCGCGCCGAGCGCCGGGTCGACGGTGGCGACCACCACGTGGACGGCGGCGATCCCGCCGTTGGTGGCCCAGGTCTTGGTGCCGTTCAGCACCCACTCGTCGGCGGCCTCGTCGTAGACGGCCCGGGTGCGCAGCGCGGAGACGTCGGAGCCGGCGTCCGGCTCGGAGGAGCAGAACGCGGCCACCTTGACGTCGTCCGGGGTGCCGAACATCTGCGGCGCCCAGGTGCCGATCTGCTCGTCGGTGCCGTTGGCGAGCACCGCGACCGCGGCCAGCGTGGTGCCGACGATGGAGAGGCCGATGCCGGCGTCGCCCCAGAACAGCTCCTCCATGGCGATCGGGATGCCGACGCCGGAGGGGTCGAAGTACTGCTGGGCGTAGAAGTCCAGGGAGTAGATGCCGAGTTTGGCGGCCTCCTGGATGACCGGCCAGGGGGTCTCCTCGCGTTCGTCCCACTCGGCCGCGGCGGGGCGCATGACGTCGGCGGCGAAGCCGTGCAGCCAGTCGCGTACGGCGAGCTGGTCCGCGCCCGGGTCCAGCGAGAACGTGCTCATGATGCATACCTCCGATGAAGGGCCGGCCGCCGGGAGGCGGCCCGCGCCGGCGGCTGCCGGCGAGGCCACGCCGAGTGTTACCCCCGGTAACATCGAGGGAGTCTGCTACTGATTGGTAACTGATGTCAACGGCCCGACCGAGGAGCAGCGCATGTCTTCAGAGCCCCGCCGCGAGCAGCTGCTCAACGCCGCCGACCGGGTGATCCAGCGGGACGGCCCGGCCGCCAGCATGAACGCCATCGCCGCCGAGGCCGGGATCACCAAGCCGATCCTGTACCGCCACTTCGGCGACCGGAACGGCCTGATCGGGGCACTGACCGAGCGTCACACCAGCGGTCTGCTGGCCGCCGTCCGGGCCGCGCTCAGCGAGCCGCTGGAGCGCCGCGACCGGGTCGAGCACGTGCTGGACACCTACCTGGCCGGGATCGAGGCCCGCCCGCAGGTCTACCGCCTGCTCACCCACCCCGAACCCGGCGACCCGAGCGGCGCCGGCCACGCGCTCGCCCCGGCGCTGCGGCGGATCGCCGAGGAGATCACCCGCGCCGTCGAGAGCCAGGTCGACCTCGGCGCCGACCGCGAACTCCTCGCCGAGGCCTGGGGCCGGGGCATCACCGGCATGGTGCTGGCGGCCGGCGACTGGTGGCTGGAGACCAGACCGTGCTCGCGCACCCGGATGGTCCAGGCGCTCGCCGACCTGCTCTGGGGCCGCCTCGCGGCCGCCGCCGACCTGCCCACCGCCGTCCTGCCCGTCCCCGCCGCCGAGCCGCCGCCGGCCTGATCCCGCCGCCCCCGAGCCGCCGAACCCGGACCGGACCCTTGTGCGGTACACGACGATCCGGGCATCATCGGGCCCCACCCCCCAGCCCGCGAGCTTCGGCCCGCGAGATCCTGCGAGGTCCCGATGCGCCTGCGCCGCACCGCCGTTGCCCTCCTGCTCGCCGCCACCACCGCCCTCGCCACGCCGCTCGCCGCCACCCCGGCGGCCGCGCAACCGGCGCCGCACCGGGCGGAGTTCCCCACCGGGACGGCCACCGCCCCGGACGGCCGCACCAGCCTCACCGACGCCACCGGCCGTCGGCTCCAGCTGCGCGGATTCAACCTCGACAAGTACGCCGAGGCCACCGAGCAGGACGTCAGGTCCCTCGCGGAGCAGGGCTTCGCGCTGATCCGGGTGGCCGTCTCCTGGACCAGGCTGGAGCCCGAACGCGGCCGCCTCGACCGGGCCGAGCTGGCCCGGCTGCAACGGCTGCTCGGCTGGGCCGACCGGTACGGCGTGCTGGCCCTGGTCGACTTCCACCAGGACGTCTACGGACCGAAGTTCGGCGGCGGCGACCGCGGCATCCCCGTCTGGGCCACCCGCGACGACGGCCTGCCGTTCACCCCGGACCCGGACGACTGGTTCGCCGGCTACTTCCAGCCCGCCGTCCAGGCCGCCTTCCGCCACCTCTACGACGACCCCGACCTGCGCACCTGGCAGGCCGACTTCTACACCCGGCTGGCCCGCGAACTGCGGGGCCACCGCTCCCTGCTGGGCTACGACCTGTTCAACGAGCCGTTCGGCCCGGTGGACGGCGACCCGACCGACCCGGCGGTGCTGGCCGCCGCCTCCGCCGCCCTCGAACAGGGCCGGCTCGCCGACATGTACGACCGGCTGATCCGGGCCGTGCGCGCGGCCGACACCCGTGCCTGGCTCTTCGTCGAACCGACCGTCCTGGTCGGCCAGGGCGTGCCCACCCGGCTGCCCGGCTTCGCCGACCCGCGCCCCGGCGGCCCCCGGCTCGGCTACGCGCCGCACTTCTACGACACCGCGGTCGAGTCCGGCGCCGACTGGGACGAGAACGGCGGCTTCGTCGAGAACTACACCGCCGCGATCACCGCCTACCCGGCCGCCCACCGGCTGCCGGTCCTGGTCGGCGAATGGGGGCCGCCCGACTCCCGCAGGCCGGGCAACACCCGGCTGGTCCGCCGGCAGGTCGCGGCCATGGACGGCTTCGCCGCCGGCTGGACCATGTGGTACTGGTGCCGGGGCAACGGCGGCTACTGCGCGCTCGATTCGGCCGGACGCCCCGCCCCCGGCGACGAACCCGTCTTCGGCCCCTACCCGACGGCGGTCGCGGGGACGGACGCGACCACCACCGCGACGCCGTCCGGCCACACCGTCCGCTGGACCGCCGACGGCACCGGCCGCAGCACCGAACTCGCCCTGCCCGCCGCCGCGTTCCCGGCCGGTGTGCGGATCGCCGTCACCCCGGCCGGCGCCCGGGTCGACGTCGACCAGCCGGCCGGCGACCGGGCCGGCACCGCCCGGATCCGCCTCCCGCACACCCGCCCGGGCACCCCGGTCACCGTCACGCTGGTCCCGCGCTGACTCCCCGGGGTGGCCCGCCCGCGGGCGGGCCACCCCGCGGGGCGCTACGCCAGGCCGCGGCGCGCCAGCAGCGGGCCGGTCTGCGGGTCACGCCCCACCACCGCCCGGAAGGAGTCCAGCGCGTCCCGGCCGTCTCCGCGCGAGAGCAGCTCGCGGCGGAACACCTCGCCGCTCTCCCGCACGGTCCGGCCGTTCGTCCCGAACCACTCCACCGTCTCGGCGTCCAGCACCTCCGACCAGATGTACGCGTAGTAGCCCGCGCTGTAGCCGCTGGAGAAGACGTGCGAGAAGTACGCCGTCCGGTAGCGCGGCGGGATCGCCGCCACCGCGACACCGGCCTTGGCCAGCGCCGCGGCCTCGAACTCCTCGGCGTCCGCGATCTCCTGGCCCGCCGGGACGGTGTGCCAGGCCCAGTCCAGCAGGGTCGCCGCCAGGTACTCGACGGTGCGGAAGCCCTGCCCGAAGCCCTCCGCGGCGGCCATCCGCCCGACCAGCCCGTCCGGCAGCGGCTCGCCCGTCACGTGGTGCCGGGCGTAGTTGGCCAGCACCTCCGGCCGGACCATCCACATCTCGTTGACCTGCGAGGGGAACTCGACGAAGTCGCGCGGCACCGCCGTGCCGGCGAAGTACGGGTACCGGACGTCCGAGAAGAGCCCGTGCAGCGCGTGCCCGAACTCGTGGAACAGCGTGCGGACCTCGTCCCACGAGAGCAGCACCGGCTCGCCGGCCGCCGGCTTGGCGATGTTCAGGTTGTTGAACACCACCGGCCGCTTCCCCAGCAACCCCGACTGGGTGACCAGCTCGTCCATCCACGCCCCGCCGCGCTTGGACGCCCGGGCGTGGAAGTCCCCGAGGAAGAGGCCCAGCGAGCCGCCGTCCTCCTCGAACACCTCGAAGACCCGCACGTCCGGGTGGTACGCCACGAGGTCCGGCCGCTCGGTGAAGGTCACCCCGTACGCCAGGTTGGCGGCGAAGAAGACGCCGTCCCGCAGCACCCGCTCCAGCTCGAAGTACGGGCGCAGCGCCGCCGCGTCCACCTGGTACGAGGCCTGCCGCACCTGCTCCGAGTAGTACGCCCAGTCGTGCGCGGCGATCTCCTCGATCCCGTCGGCGGCGGCCAGCTTGGCCAGCTCCGCGGCCTCGCGGCGGGCGTTGGCCACCGCCGGCGGCACCAGCCGGGCCAGCAGCCCGTCCACCGCCCCGACGCTGCCCGCCGTCTCGTCCGCCACCACGTACGCGGCGTGCGTGTCGTAGCCGAGCAGCGCGGCCCGCTCGGCGCGCAGCGCGGCCATCCGGATCGCCAGCGGGCCGTTGGTGCCGGCCGCGCGGCCCAGCGAGGCCCTCAGGAGGCGCTCGCGCACCGACCGGTCGGTGAGGAAGGCCAGCTCGGTCTGGTTGGAGAAGCTCTTCAGGCTGAGCACGTACTTGCCGTCGTGCCCGAGCGCCCGGCCGTTCTCGGCGGCGGCGGCGATCGCGTCCGGCGAGAGCCCGGCCAGCTCCTCGGCGGAGTCCAGCACCAGCGCGCGGGCCTTCGAGTCGGCCGTCACGTTCAGCCGGAACTCCGACGAGGCGGTGGCGAGTTCGGCGTTCAGCTCGCGCAGCCGCTGCTGCTCGCCGGCGCCCAGCCGGGCGCCGGCCCGGACGAAGGCGGTGTGCCACCGCTCCAGCAGCCGCAGCGACTCGGCGTCCAGCCCCAGTGCGGCCCGCCGACCGTGCAGCGCGTCGATCCGGGCGAACAGCGCGGCGTCCAGGAGGATCGCGTCGGTGTGCGCCGCCAGCTTCGGGCTGGTCTCGGCGTCCACCTGGTCCACCAGCGGCGTGGTGTCCGCGGAGGCCTGGTTGTCGAAGACGGCCCGGACCCGTCGCAGCAGCGCCCCCGACCGCTCCAGCGGGACCAGCGTGTTGTCGAAGGTCGGCTCGGCCGGGTCGGCCGTGATCGCGGCGATCTCGGCCAGCTGATCGGCCATCCCGCGCTCGAACGCGGGCAGGTAGTGCTCTTCCCGGATCGCGGCGAAGGGCGGCAGTTCGTAGACCAGGGTGCTGGGCTCGAAGAAGGGGTTCTCGCTCATTTTTCCGACCCTACGCGGTGTCACCGGCGCTGCCTACGGCCCCCGGCCCGGTCCCCGGCGCACCGCGCGGACCGCGGCGCACCGGCCGGTACGCGCGCCCGGGGCGCATTGTCGTACCCACCGGCTACCGTCGAGGTCCCGGGGACCGTCACGACGGCCCCCACCCCCCGAGCACCCGTCCAGACGGTCCCTACCCGTCCGCCCGAGAGGAGGAGCCCCCGTGGCACCCCGGATCGCCCTCGTCCCCGACCCGCACGGCCCCGGTGGCCGGCTCCAGCCCCTCGACGAGGCCGGCGAACCGCTGGGCCCGCCCGCCGCCACCGCCGACCTGGCCGCCGCCGTCGCCGACGCCGAGCGGGCGGGTGCCGTGCGCTGGGTCTGGGCCGCCGCCGACAGCGCCTACGCCCCGCTGCTCCCCCGGCTGCCCGACCGGCTCGCCCGCTGCCACGACCTGCGCCTGGTCGAGGCCCTGCTGCTGGCCCACGAGGGCCGGTTCGGCGCCCCGCGCTCGCTCGGCGCCGCCTGGGCCCGGCTCCGCGGTCTGCCCGTCCCGGCCGACCTGCCGGAGCCCGGCTCCGCCGAGTCCGACGACGGGCAGGACACCCTGTTCGCCCCCGACCGGCTGCAACTGCCGCCCGGCGCCGATCCGCTGGCCGCCGTCGTCGCCGTCCACGCCGAGCAGCAGCGGCGGCTGGGCGCGATCACCGACCCCGGCGCGCGGTCCCGGTTCCGGCTGCTGGCCGCCGCCGAGTCGGCCGGCGCGCTGGTGGCCGCCGAGATGGCGTACGACGGGCTGCCCTGGCGCGCCGACATCCACGACCGGCTGCTCACCGAGCTGCTCGGCCCCCGCCCGGCCATCCCCGGCAGCCGCCCCCGGCTGCTCGCCGAGCTGGCCGCCGAGCTCCAACAGGCCCTCGGCGGGCGCCCGTTCAACCCCGACTCGCACAGCCAGGTGCTGCGCGCCTTCGCGGAGCGGGGCATCCAGCTCGGCTCCACCCGCTCCTGGGAGCTGAAGGCCGTCGACCACCCGGCCGCGAAGCTGATGATCCGCTACAAGGAGCTCTCCCGGATCCACGCCGCGCACGGCTGGGCGTGGCAGGACGCCTGGGCCCGCGGCGGCAGGTTCCGCCCCGAGTACGTGGTCGGCGGCGTGGTCTCCGGCCGCTGGGCCAGCCGGGGCGGCGGCGCCCTGCAGATCCCGCGGATCCTGCGCCGCGCCGTGGTCGCCGACCCGGGCTGGCTGCTGGTCGTCGCCGACGCCGCCCAGCTGGAGCCGCGCGTCCTCGCCGCCCTCTCCCAGGACGCCGGCCTCGCCCGCACCGCCGCCGGCGGCGACCTCTACGAGGCGCTCGCCGCCTCCGCCTTCCAGGGGGACCGCGAGAAGGCCAAGCTCGGCCTGCTCGGCGCCATGTACGGGCAGACCAGCGGCGACATCGGCCCGCTGCTCGCCACCCTGCGCCGCCGCTACCCCGCCGCCATGGGCTACGTGGAGGCCGCCGCACGCACCGGCGAGGACGGCGGCGTGGTCACCTCCCGGCTCGGCCGGGCCTGCCCGCCGCCGTCCGCGGACTGGCTCGACCTCACCGAGGCCCCGGAGTCCGCCGGGGACGCCGGCGGCCGCTCGGCCCGCGCCCGGGGCCGCTTCACCCGCAACTTCGTGATCCAGGCCAGCGCCGCCGACTGGGCGCTCGCCCTGCTCGCGGCGCTGCGCCGCCGACTGGCCGCCCTGCCGGTGGCCGATCCGGCCGACCGGCCGCACCTGGTCTTCTTCCAGCACGACGAGGTGGTGGTGCACACCCCCGCCAACCTGGCCGACGAGGTGGCCGCCGCCGTCGACGCATCCGCCGACGAGGCCCGCCGGCTGGTCTTCGGGGACACCCCGGTCCGGTTCCCGCTCAGCACCGCCGTGGTCGACTGCTACGCCGACGCCAAGTAGCGGCCCGCGCCCGGGCCTTGCCGCCGCCCGCGCCCCGCCTCGCCTCGCCTCGCCAGGAGCCGGTGGCAGGGCCCCGGAGCCCGGCCCCTCAGAGCTCGCGGAACTCAGAGCTTGCGGAACTCAGAGCTTGCGGAACGCGCGCGCCTCCTCGGCCGCCGCCACCACCTCGGCCAGCGCCGCCCCGGCGGAGGCGGTCACCGCCGCGGAGACCGCGCCCTCCACGAAGGGCGCGTCCACCAGCACCACCCCGGGCCGTGGCTCGTCCTCCAGCACCGTGACGGCGGTCAGCACCGAGCTGCCGAGGTCCGGCAGCACCACCACACCGGCCCCGCCGTCCGCCTCCGCGACGGCCCGGGCGATCAGGTCGTAGCTGGTGCCGAGCCCGCCCTCCTCCGTCCCGGCGGCCACCACCACCCGCACCGCGTCGGAGGCGAGTTCCCCCAGCAACTCCTTCAGCCCGGCGGCCAACCGCGCACTGTGCGAGACCAGGACGATGCCCACGTAGTCGCTCATACCGCCGACCCTACGGCCGCCCGCCGCTGCGCACGAGCGGCCCGCCGCCGGCTCCGGGGACCGGCTGCCGCGTGTCGCAACCCGTGCCGCCGACCCCCGTCCGGCGTAGCGTCGGGTCAGCATCGTCTGCCGAGGGAGCGAAGCACCGTGAAGAAGCTGATCAACACCCCGGAGAGCGTCCTGGAGGACGCGCTGGCCGGAGTCGCCGCCGCCCACCCGGAGTTGACGGTGGACCTCGCGAACCGGGTGATCACCCGTGCCGTCCGGCCGGCCGCGCCGAAGGTCGCGCTGGTCTCCGGCGGCGGGTCCGGACACGAGCCGCTGCACGGCGGCTTCGTCGGCCGGGGCATGCTGGACGCCGCCTGTCCCGGCGAGGTCTTCACCTCCCCGGTGCCGGACCAGGTGCTGGCCGCGGCGAAGGCCGTGGACTCCGGCGCGGGCGTGGTCCTCGTGGTGAAGAACTACACGGGCGACGTGATGAACTTCGAGCTGGCCGCCGAACTGGCCGCCGAGGAGGGCATCGAGGTCCGCACGGTGCTGGTCGACGACGACGTCGCGGTCGAGGACTCGACCTGGACGGCCGGGCGCCGCGGCACCGGCGCGACCGTGCTGGTGGAGAAGGCCGCGGGTGCGCTGGCCGAGCGCGGCGCCACCCTGGACGAGGTGGCCGCCCTGGGCGAGCGGGTGAACGCCGCCTCCCGCTCCTTCGCGATCGCGCTGACCGCCGCGACCGTCCCCGCGGCGGGCAAGCCCGGCTTCGACCTGCCGGAGGACGAGATCGAGGTCGGTGTCGGCATCCACGGCGAGCCCGGCCGCCGCCGGGAGAAGCTCCGCCCGGCCCGCGAGCTGGCCGCCGAGGTGGTGGAGACGATCCTCGCCGACCACCACCTGACCGCGGGCGACGAGGTGATCGCCCTGGTGAACGGTCTCGGCGCCACTCCGCTGCTGGAGCTGTACATCGTCTTCGGCGAGGTCGCCGCCCGGCTGGCCGAGCGCGGCATCACGGTGGCCCGCAGCCTGGTCGGCAACTACGTCACCAGCCTGGACATGGCGGGCTTCTCGCTCACCCTGACCAGGGCCGACGCCGAGCTGCTGGAGCTTTGGGACGCGCCGGCCGACACCCCCGCCCTCAAGCGGGCCTGAACGCGGGGAGACGGACATGGACTTCGACACCCCGCTCGCCGCGGCCTGGGTGCGCGCGATCGCCGCCGCCGTGGAGGAGGAGGCGCCGCGGCTCACCGAGCTGGACTCCGCGATCGGCGACGGCGACCACGGCAGCAACCTCCTGCGCGGCTTCACCGCCGTACTGGCCGCGCTGGACGGCCTCGACCCGGCCGGCCCGGGGGCGGTGCTGACCAGGACCGGCACCACGCTGATCTCCAAGGTCGGCGGGGCCGCCGGCCCGCTGTACGGGAAGGCCTTCCGCGCCCTGGGCGCCGCCCTGCCCGGTCCTTCCGGTCCGGCCGCGTTCGGCGAGGCGCTGGCGGCCGGGCTCCAGGCGGTGCGCGACCTCGGCAGGGCCGAACCGGGCGACAAGACCATCGTGGACGCCTGGGCCCCGGCGCTGGCCGCCTACCGGGCCGCGGTGGCGGCCGGCGCCGACCTGCCCCGGGCGGCCGGGGCGGCGGCGGACGCGGCCGGGCAGGGCGCGCTGGACACCGTCCCGCTCCAGGCCCGCAAGGGCCGGGCCTCCTACCTGGGCCCGCGCAGCGTCGGCCACCAGGACCCGGGCGCGGCCTCCACCGCCCTGGTGTTCCGCGCCCTCGCCGAGGTCACCGCGGCTCAGGCCTGATCGGTCCGGGTGATCAGGAGGAGCAGGGCGTCGTCGTTCAGCTCCCCGCCGGTGTGCTCCAGCAGGTCGGCGTAGACCCGCCCGACCGCCGCCTCCAGCTCCGCCGAGGAGCGGGCCGCGCCCCGCACCAGCGGGCCGACCCGCTCCGCCAGCGGGTAGAACCCGCCGTCCCTGCGGTGCCGGGCCTCGACCACGCCGTCGGTGCAGAGCACCAGCACGTCCTCCCCGCCGAACGGCTGGTCCCAGCTGGCCGGCTCGCCGGCGGCGAGCCGGCCGAGGCCGAGCGGGACCCACGGGTCGGGCGCGTCGAGGACGTGCACCCCGCCCTCCGGGTCCACCCGGATCGGCGGGACGTGCCCGTACTGGAGCAGCTCCATCACGCCCGGCGTGCGGAACTCGGCGAACAGGGCGGTGGTGAACTCCCCGTCCGGCGCGTGCCGCTCGACGCTGGCCTCGATCCGGGCGGCCACCCCGCGCAGCCCGGACTCGTCGTACGCGGCCTCGCGGAAGGCGCCGAGCACCACGGCGGCGGTCTGGACGGCGCCCAGCCCCTTGCCGCGGACGTCCCCGACCGCCACCCGGGTGCCGTGCGGGGTCTCCAGGACGGAGTAGAGGTCCCCGCCGATGCGCGAGGCGTCGGCGGCGGAGACGTACCGCACCGCGAGGTTCAGCGGCCCGACGACCGGGCCGGGCAGGCGCAGCAGCGCGCGCTGGGCGGCCTCGGCGACGGAGCTGACAGCTGCGAAGGCCGCGGCCCGGCGCATCCGGAGGTGGGCGACCCAGGCGGAGAACACGGTGAGCAGCAGGTAGCTGACCATCGCGCCGTAGAGGAAGCGCTCGTCGTTGACGTTGTCGACCTCGTCGTAGTGGCTGAGGCCGAACACCGCGAACAGGCCGAACGAGCAGACCAGCAGCAGTTCGAGCGGGCGCAGGGTGAGCGCGGCGATGGTGGGGACGACCGTCATCAGCGGCGCGAGGTAGCGGTCCTTGCCGGAGAGCAGGTCGGCCAGGCCGACCAGCAGGATCGCGACCGCGGCCGGCGTGGCCCGGCGCCAGAACGGCACGTCCTGGAGGTCGGCGGCCAGCAGGGCGCCGCGCTTGCGGTCCGGTGGCAGCCCCTCGGCCGTCGGGGCCGTGGGCGACTGGGCTCGACGGATCGGGAACACATACCGAACATAACGGACGATCAGCCACCCCACCCCCGCACCCGGGGCGACTCGACCCGCCGGACCCACACCGGGCCGACCGGCACCGATATGACCGTTTTGTCATACAGTGCGACGAAAGCGGCTAGGCAAGGGAGGTCATCACCGGTGTCCGAGTACCACAACACCCGCCACATCTCCGGCCCGCGGGCGCGCACGACGGCGCGCCCCGACCAGTGGCTCAGGGTCTTCCTGACCGGCTTACTGCTCTGGGTCGCCACGGTCGCCGTCACCTTCGCCACCGGCAACAGCAACCTGGTGCCGACGATCGTGCTCCTCGGCAGCTTCCTCGTACCGGCCACGATGGTCGTCTGGGCGTACGAGCGCTACGCCGCCGACCTGGGCGCGGACCGGATCCTCGCCTGCTTCGGCGTCGGCGGCATCATCGGCGTCCTCGGCGCCTCGGTGCTGGAGACCTACCTGCTCTCCCCCTCCGTCCGGATGTACCTCGGCGTCGGCCTGATCGAGGAGGCGGTCAAGCTCGCCGCCCTGGTCCTGGTCTGCCGGCACCTGCGGGTCGGCGGACTGCGCTACGGACTGGTGCTGGGCGCCACCGTCGGCGCCGGCTTCGCCGCCTTCGAGAGCGCCGGCTACGCGTTCAACGCCGTACTCAGCCTCCAGGGCCTCTCGCTGAGGAACCTGGTGGAGACCGAGATCCTGCGCGGGGTGCTGGCGCCGGTCGGCCACATCCTGTGGACGGCCATCCTCGGTGGGGTGCTCTTCCGCGAGCGGCGCGGTGGCCGCTTCCGCCTCACCCTTCCGGTCGTGCTCACCTATCTCGGCGTCGCACTGCTGCACGCGCTCTGGGACTCGATGAGCGGCATCGCGGTCTGGCTGGTCGCGAGGACCACCACCAGCGACTGGCAGCGCGCCCTGTTCGACCTCGGCCACATGCCGGACCCGACCAGCGGGCAGGTCCACCTCTACACGCTGTACGACACCCTGGGGCTGGTCGTGGTCGCGCTCGGAGGCCTGGTCTGGCTGCGGCTGCTGGTCCGCCGCGAGCGCGCGGCGATCCCGGCCCAGTACCCGGCGGCGCCCGCCTGAGCCGCCCGGCGCCGGCGCGGACCGCGCCCGAATCCGCCCGCCACCCGGCGCGGATTCGGGCGCGGCGTGTTCAGGCGCATACGCTCAGCTCTCGGACCTCGTCCGCGCCGTCCCGGCGGCCGGGCGCGATCCGCACCACGCCGCCCCCTTCCCCGGGGAATACCCCGCAGGGGTATGGTGTTATCAGCAGAGCAGCCCGGGCGCACGCCCGCGGCGGTCCAGACCTCCTGGAGGCCCCGATGTCCAGCACCATCACCTACACCGTGACCGGCATGAGCTGCGGCCACTGCGAGAGCTCGGTCAGCAAGGAGCTCTCCGCCCTCACCGGTGTCACCGAGGTGGCGGCCGACGCCAAGGCCGGTACCGTGACGGTCCTCGCGACGGCCGAGCTGGACGACGAGCAGGTCCGCGCGGCCGTCGACGAGGCCGGCTACGAGCTGGTCGGCCGGTCCGTCTGAGCCCCGCGCGTACGGCGGGGGCCCGCACCCGGCGCTCCCGCCGTACCCTCCGACCAAGGAGCCGATCATCATGAGCACCTCCGCCCCTGGAGTGGCCGGACTGACGGACCGCGTCGAGCTGTCCATCGGCGGGATGACCTGCGCCTCCTGCGCCGCCCGGATCGAGAAGAAGCTCAACCGGATGGACGGCGTCCAGGCCAGCGTCAACTACGCCACCGAGAAGGCCCGGGTCGACTTCGGGCCCGGGGTCGGCGTGGCCGACCTGATCGCCACCATCGAGAACACCGGCTACACCGCCGAGCTCCCCCCGCCGCCGGCCGCCCCCGAGCCCGTGACCGGCGGGCCGGACGCCGCGCCCGGGCAGCCCCCGGCCGACCCCCTGCTGGACCGCCTGCTGATCGGCGCCGTGCTGAGCGTCCCGGTGGTCATGCTGTCGATGATCCCGTCGATGCAGTTCACCAACTGGCAGTGGCTGGCCTTCGCGCTCACCGGCCCGGTCGTCGTCTACGGCGGGCTGCCGTTCCACCGCGCCGCCTGGACCAACCTCAAGCACGGCGCCGCGACCATGGACACCCTGGTCTCGCTCGGCACCCTGGCCGCCTTCGGCTGGTCGTTCTGGGCCCTGTTCTGGGGCGACGCCGGCATGCCCGGGATGCGGCACCCGTTCTCGCTCTCGGTCGGCGCCACCGACGCCTCGTCCACCCTGTACCTGGAGACGGCCGCCGGCGTCACCGTGCTGATCCTGCTCGGCCGCTACCTGGAGGCGCGCTCCAAGCGCCGGGCCGGTGCCGCCCTGCACGCCCTGCTCGACCTCGGTGCCAAGGAGGTCTCCGTCCTCCAGGACGACGGGGGCGGACGCGAAGCGTCCTCGGTTGAGGGTGGTGGTGGGCGACGGGTGGGCGGGCGCGAGGTCCGGCTGCCGGTGGACCGGCTGACCGTCGGGACGCGCTTCGTGGTCCGCCCGGGCGAGAAGATCGCCACCGACGGCGTGGTCGTCGAGGGGGCCTCCGCCGTGGACGCCTCGATGCTGACCGGCGAGTCCGTGCCCGCCGAGGTCGCCGTCGGCGACGCCGTCACCGGCGCCACCGTCAACGCCGGCGGCCGCCTGGTGGTCGAGGCCACCCGGGTCGGCGCCGACACCCGGCTCGCCCGGATGGCCCAGCTGGTCGAGGAGGCCCAGAACGGCAAGGCCGCCGTCCAGCGGCTGGCCGACCGGATCTCCGCCGTCTTCGTGCCGACGGTCATCCTGATCGCGCTCGCCACCCTGGTCGGGTGGCTGCTGACCTCCGACAACCCCACCGAGGCCTTCACCGCGGCCGTCGCCGTGCTGATCATCGCCTGCCCGTGCGCACTCGGCCTGGCCACCCCGACCGCCCTGATGGTCGGCACCGGCCGCGGCGCCCAGCTCGGCATCCTGATCAAGGGGCCGGAGGTGCTGGAGTCGACCCGCCGGGTGGACACCGTGGTCCTGGACAAGACCGGCACCGTCACCACCGGCCGGATGACCCTGCTCGCCGTCCACACCGCCGAGGGCGTCACCGAGAACGAGGCCCTGCGGCTGGCCGGCGCCGTCGAGCACGCCTCCGAGCACCCGATCGCCGCCGCGATCGCCGCGGCCGCCGCCGCCCGGACGGGCGAGCCGCCCGCCGTGGAGGAGTTCGAGAGCCTCCCCGGCCTCGGAGTGCAGGGCACCGTCGAGGGCCGCACCGTGGTCGCCGGGCGCGCCTCCCTGCTGGCCGGGCGCGCGCTGGCGCTCCCGCCGGAACTCGCCCGGGCCGAGGCGGACGCCGAGGCCGCCGGCCGCACGGTCGTCGCGGTCGGCTGGGACGGCGCCGCGCGCGCCGCGCTGGAGGTCGCCGACGCGGTCAAGCCCACCAGCGCCGAGGCCGTCGCCGACCTGCGCGGGCTGGGCCTGCGCCCGGTGCTGCTGACCGGTGACAACGCCGCCGTGGCCGCGGCCGTGGCGGCCGAGGTCGGCATCAGGCCGGAGGACGTGATCGCCGAGGTGCTGCCGGAGGAGAAGGTCGCCACCGTACGGCGCCTCCAGGCCGAGGGCCGGGTCGTCGCCATGGTCGGTGACGGCGTCAACGACGCGGCCGCCCTCGCCCAGGCCGACCTGGGCCTCGCCATGGGCACCGGCACCGACGCCGCCATCGAGGCCGGCGACCTCACCCTCGTCCGGGGCGACCTGCGCTCCGCCGCCGACGCCATCCGGCTCTCCCGCCGGACCCTGGCCACCATCAGGGGCAACCTCTTCTGGGCCTTCGGCTACAACGTCGCCGCGATACCCCTCGCCGCCGCCGGGCTGCTCAACCCGATGATCGCCGGCGCCACGATGGCCTTCTCCTCGGTCTTCGTGGTGACCAACAGCCTCCGGCTGCGCCGCTTCCGGGCCGCCTGACGGCCCGACCGCACGGAAACGGACGGACGGGCCCGGACCACACCCCGTGGTCCGGGCCCGTCCGCGTCGGCGCGTCCGTTCAACGGCCCAGCAGCTCGCCGCCGTTGCAGTGGAGGATCTCCCCGGTGACGAACCCGGCCTCCGGCGAGGCCAGGAAGTAGACCGCCGCAGCCACCTCACCGGCCTCCCCGATCCGGCCCAGCAGCGTCCTGGCCGCCCGCCGGGAGACCTCGGCCTCGTCCAGCCGCGGGCCGAAGAACTCGGTGCCCGCCACCGTGCCCGGGGCGACGATGTTGGCGGTGATGCCCGACGTCCCGAGTTGGGCGGCCAGGAAGTGGTTCCAGGCGTGCAGCGAGGCCTTGGAGGCCCCGTACGAGCCGGCCCCGCGCAGCGCGGCGATCGAGCTGACGGTGACCACCCGGCCGGAGCCCGGGGTGAGCCGGTCCCGGACGGACTCCGTGAGCAGCACCACGGTCAGCACGTTCCGCTCGAAGTCGCCGCGCCAGCGGGCCAGCAGGGCGTGCGGCCCGCCGCCGATCACGGTCTCCCGGCTGCCCGCGTTGTTCACCAGCACGTCGATCCGCTCGGGCAGTTCACCGAGCGCGGCCTCGACGGCGTCCGGGTCGGCGAGGTCGCAGACCAGCGGGGTGACGTTCGGCCCGAGGTCGGCCGCGGCCCGTTCGAGCACCGCCCGCCGGCGGCCGACGATCACGACCCGTTCGCCCGCCTCGGCGAAGCGACGGGCCACCTCGTACCCGATCCCCGTGCCACCGCCGGTGACAACCACGTTCCTGGCCATCTGCGCACTCCCTCCCCAGTTCCGCCGCCACGCTGCGAGGGTGCGGGGCGGTCCGTACCGGAATGCCACGATTACTATCACGCTCGGTTGCCGTGACTGCGGGGAGGGTGACGTAGCCGCCCGCGGAAGGTGTGATATGGGACGGGCACCACGCGCACACGGAGCGTGGCGAGAGGCAGCTCACACCCCCCGGGCGTAACTTCTCGCACGCTGATACGTCTTAGGTTGGTAGTGCGGCAGATTTTTCCGGTGGGCGGTGACGTGGCGAACGGCTTCACGTCTCCGCGCGGCACCACTGTCGCCGACGGGGCTCCGGCGGGCCCCGGGACGGTCGCCGACCTGTCGGTGGCCTTCGCGCACGGCGCCGGGGAGTGGCGGGTCTGGGACGCTTTGAGCGGCCGTCCCGGGCTGCGGCCGCCCCCGGAGTCGTGCGCCGTACGTTTCCACCCTCGCGGGTGACGGCGAAGGGCCCGGCCGGTGGCCGGGCCCTTCGTGGTCCTGCGTCGGCGAGTGCCTAGCGGGCCCCGAGCTCCACGTAGTCGCGGATCGCGGTGCCGGTGTAGATCTGGCGCGGACGGCCGATCCGGCTGGTCGGGTCGTTGATCATCTCGTGCCAGTGGGCGATCCAGCCCGGCAGCCGGCCGAGGGCGAACAGCACGGTGAACATGCTGGTCGGGAAGCCCATGGCGCGGTAGATCAGGCCGGTGTAGAAGTCCACGTTCGGGTAGAGCTTGCGCGAGACGAAGAAGTCGTCCTTGAGCGCGTGCTCCTCCAGCTTGAGCGCGATGTCGAGCAGCTCGTCGGACTTGCCGAGCTGGCCGAGCACCTCGTGCGCCAGCAGCTTGACCTGCGCGGCGCGCGGGTCGAACGCCTTGTACACGCGGTGGCCGAAGCCCATCAGCTTGACGCCGTCCTCGCGGTTCTTCACCTTGCGGATGAACGCGTCGACGTCGCCGCCGTCCTTCTGGATGCTCTCCAGCATCTCCAGCACGGCCTGGTTGGCACCGCCGTGCAGCGGGCCCCAGAGCGCCGAGATGCCGGCCGAGATCGAGGCGAACTGGTTGGCGTGGCTGGAGCCCACCAGGCGGACCGTGGAGGTCGAGCAGTTCTGCTCGTGGTCCGCGTGCAGGATCAGCAGCTTGTCCAGGGCGTTGACGACGACCGGGTTGAGCTCGTAGTCCTCGGCGGGCACCGCGAAGGTCATCCGCAGGAAGTTCTCGACGTAGCTCAGGTCGTTACGCGGGTACACGAACGGCTGGCCGACCGACTTCTTGTACGCGTAGGCCGCGATGGTCGGCAGCTTCGCCAGGAGACGGACCGTCGACAGGTGACGCTGGGCGGCGTCGAACGGGTTGTGGCTGTCCTGGTAGAACGTGGACAGCGCGCCGACCACGGACGACAGCATCGCCATCGGGTGGGCGTCCCGCGGGAAGCCCTGGTAGAAGCGCTTGACGTCCTCGTGCAGCAGCGTGTGCTGGGTGATCTCGCGGTTGAACTCCGACAGCTGGTCGGCCGTCGGAAGCTCGCCGTTGATCAGCAGGTACGCGGTCTCGATGAAGCTGCCCTGCTCGGCGAGCTGCTCGATCGGGTAGCCGCGGTAGCGCAGGATGCCGTTGTCGCCGTCCACGAAGGTGATCGCGGACTTGTACGCGGCGGTGTTACCGAAGCCGTTGTCCAGGGTGACCAGGCCGGTCTGCGGGAGCAGCTTCGAGATGTCGAAGCCGGCGTTGCCCGCAGTGCTCTCGACGACGGGGTACTCGTACTCGCCGTCCTGGTACCGCAGTACTACCGAGTTGTCGCTCACGTCTTCCTCACCGACGAAATGAATCCTCTTCCAAGGTGCCCTGACTGTCTCTACCATCCCCCATCTGGCGGACAGCCGCGCACCCGGGGTGGCCCGAAAGGGACCGCCCCTACAAAACCTGCCGCCGCAGCCGGTACGAACCGGACAAGATCGGCACCCCACCAGGCTCTGCCGTAAATCTCTTCACGTCAAGAGAACAATAGAGGCAACCATCCGTTGGAGAATCATCCAGTGGCCAGCCGGTGATCCAGCGCGGCGTGCCTCCGACCTGCGCTGACGGTCCGAACGGCCTGCCCGATCGCCTTGCGTGACCCGACCAGCACGACCAGTTTCCTTGCCCTGGTCACAGCCGTGTAGAGCAGATTCCGCTGGAGCATCGTCCACGCGGACGTGGTGACCGGAATCACCACGACCGGATACTCGCTCCCCTGCGACCGGTGGATCGTCACCGCGTACGCGTGCGCCAACTCGTCCAGCTCGTCGAAGTCGTACGGCACCTCCTCGTCCTCGTCGGTGAGAACGGTCAGCCGCTGGTCGTCCACGCTGAGCGAGGTCACCACCCCCACCGTGCCGTTGAAGACCCCGTTCCGCCCCTTGTCGTAGTTGTTCCGGATCTGCGTCACCTTGTCCCCCACCCGGAACGTCCGCCCGCCGAAACGCCGCTCCGCCAGCCCCTCCCGCGCCGGCGTCACCGCCGCCTGCAACAGCGTGTTCAGGTTCCCCGCACCCGCCGGCCCCCGGTGCATCGGCGCCAGCACCTGGACGTCCCGCCGCGGGTCGAACCCGAACCGCTGCGGGAGCCGCCGCGCCACCACGTCCACCGTCAGCCCGGCCGCGCGCTCGGCATCGTCCTCCACGAACAGGAAGAAGTCCGCCAGCCCCTCCGTCAACGGCGGCAGCCCCTCGTTGATCCGGTGCGCGTTCGTCACCACCCCCGACTGCTGCGCCTGCCGGAAGATCCTGGTCAGCCGCACCGACGGGACCGGCCCGCCGTCCGCCAGCAGGTCCCGCAGCACCTCGCCCGCGCCCACCGACGGCAGCTGGTCCACGTCCCCCACGAACAGCAGGTGCGCACCCGGCGCCACCGCCTTGACCAGCTTGTTCGCCAGGATCAGATCCAGCATCGACGCCTCGTCCACCACCACCAGGTCGGCGTCCAACGGCCGGTCCCGGTCGTACGCGGCGTCCCCGCCCGGCCTCAGCTCCAACAGCCGGTGCACCGTCGACGCCTCCACCCCGGTCAGCTCCGCCAGCCGCTTCGCCGCCCGGCCGGTCGGCGCCGCCAGCACCACCTTGGCCCGCTTCGCCAGCGCCAGCGTCACGATCGACTTCACCGTGAACGACTTGCCGCAGCCCGGACCGCCCGTCAGCACCGCGACCTTCTCGGTCAGCGCCAGCCGCACCGACTGCTCCTGCTCCGGCGCCAGCTCCGCCCCGGTCCGCTTCGCCAGCCACCCCAGCGCCACCGGCCAGTCCACGTCCGCGAACCACGGCATCCGGTCCGAATCCGCCCTCAGCAGCCGCAACAGCTGGTTGGCCAGCGAGATCTCCGCCCGGTGGAACGGCACCAGGTACACCGCGGTGATCGGCTCGCCGCCCTCCCCCGGCACCGACTCCCGCACCACCCCCTCGGCGGCCACCAGCTCCGCCAGGCAGTCGATCACCAGGCCCACGTCGACCTGGAGCAGCTTCACCCCGTCCGCGATCAGCCGCTCCTCGGGCAGGTAGCAGTGCCCCTGGTCGGTGCTCTGCGACAGCGCGTACTGCAGGCCCGCCTTCACCCGCTCCGGGCTGTCGTGCGGGATCCCCACCGCCTGCGCGATCCGGTCCGCCGTCAGGAAGCCGATGCCCCAGACGTCCGACGCCAGCCGGTACGGTTCGTTCTTCACCACCCCGATCGAGCCGTCCCCGTACTGCTTGTAGATCCGCACCGCGAGGGACGTGGAGACGCCGACCCCCTGCAGGAAGACCATCACCTCCTTGATGGACCTCTGCTCCTCCCAGGCCACCGCGATCTTCTTCGTCCGCTTCGGCCCGAGCCCCGGCACCTCGATCAGCCGGCCCGGCTCGTTCTCGATCACCTCCAGGGTCTCCACCCCGAAGCGCTCGACGATCCGCTCGGCGAACCGCGGCCCGATCCCCTTGATCAGCCCCGAGCCGAGGTAGCGCTGGATGCCCTGGACCGTCGCGGGCAGCACCGTCGTGTAGTTCTCCACCACGAACTGCTTGCCGTACTGCGGGTGCGACCCCCACCGCCCGTGCAGCCGCAGCGACTCCCCCGGCTGCGCCCCCAGCAGCGCGCCCACCACCGTCAGCAGGTCGTTGCCGCCGCGACCGGTGTCCACCCGGGCGACCGTGTAGCCGGTCTCCTCGTTGGCGTACGTGATCCGCTCCAGCACACCCTCGACCTGGGCGAGCTGGCGCGGCGGGCCCTGCTGCGTCTGCTGCGTCTGCCTGGCCACCGGGCCCCCTTCACCAATGCGGGTGCAGTTCCGCTACGCACCGTACCGCCCGGGTGCGACAGCCCGGGACCAGGTGCCAGGCTGGTAGCCCCGGAGGGGGGCCAGCACCCTGCCCGCGCCCCGTCGCGACCGGCATACGCCCGAGGAGCACCGCCATGCTCACCACCGCCTTCGCCCCCGGCTCGCCCAACTGGCTCGACCTCACCAGCCCGGACGCCCCCGCCTCCGTCGCCTTCTACTCCACCGTGTTCGGCTGGGCCTTCGAACCGGCTGGCCCGGAATCCGGCGGCTACGGCTTCTTCCAGCAGGACGGCCGCACCGTCGCCGCCCTCGGCCCGGGCGGCGAGGCGGCCCGCCCCGGCTGGACGGTCTACTTCTGCACCGCCGACGCCGACCGGACCACCGAAGTGGTCGAGGCCGCCGGCGGCAAGGTCCGCCTCGCCCCGTTCACCGTCTTCACCGACGGACGGGCGGCCGGCTACACCGACCCGACCGGCGCCGCCTTCGCCGTCTGGGAGCCGCGCGACACCCCGGGCCTGGACGTCGTCGACGAACCCGGCACCTTCTGCTGGGCCGAGTGCTTCAGCGTCGACGCCGAAGCGGCCAAGGCCTTCTACCGCGCCGTCTTCTCCTGGCAGGAGCAGGACGTCCCGCTCGGCGACGTGATGTACACCGTCCTCACCCCGGCCGGCGGCGGAACGGAGGACGCCCACGGCGGAATCGTGCAGCTCGGCCCCGAGCACACCGCCGCCGGCACCACCTCGCACTGGCTCCCCTACATCGAGGTGCCCAACGTGGACGCCGCCGTCGCCCTCGCCGGACAGCTGGGCGCGACCGTCCGCACCGCCCCGACCGACGTGCACGGCGTCGGCCGCCTCGCCCAGCTCACCGACCCGCACGGCGCCGCCTTCGCGGTCATCACCAGCTCGGTGGAGGGCGGGTGACGCCGGATCACCCCACTGGCGGAGGCCGGACGCCGCTCTGAAAGGGCCTGGACGGCCCTGGACGGCCGCTGAGGGGCACGCGCAGGGGTGCGGGTGTGAGACAGGGCGGACGGCGAGCGGACCGGGGCCTCACGCGCCCGCCTAGGCTGTGATCATGACCGACCTGACGATCCGCCGTGCCACCTCCGAGGACCTGCCCGCGATAGTGGCCATGCTCGCCGACGACCCCCTGGGCGCCGCCCGCGAGAGTCCCGACGACCTCATCCCCTACCGCGAGGCCTTCGCCCGCATCGACACCGACCCGAACCAGCACCTGGTCGTCGCCGAGCGCGCCGGCCGGACCATCGGCACCCTCCAGCTGACCGTCGTCCCCGGCCTCTCCCGCAAGGGCTCCACCCGGACGATCATCGAGGCGGTCCGGATCCACGCCGACGAGCGTGGCAGCGGCCTCGGCACCGAACTGATCCGGTGGGCGGTCGACCGTTCCCGCGAACTCGGAGCCGACCTCGTCCAGCTCACCTCGGACGCGACCCGCACCGACGCCCACCGGTTCTACGAGCGCCTCGGATTCGTCGGCTCGCACCTCGGCTTCAAACTCGCGCTGTAACCCGGGGGGCGTGCCGTGACCCCGGCATGCACCCGATTCCGGCATGCACCCGATTCCGGTGGGTTGCCGTTCCGGGAAACGCAGAGCCCCGGAAACGCAAAGAACCCCCGATCCGTGATGGATCGGGGGTTCTCTGTGAATGATTGTTCGGCGGCGTCCTACTCTCCCACAGGGTCCCCCCTGCAGTACCATCGGCGCTGTGAGGCTTAGCTTCCGGGTTCGGAATGTAACCGGGCGTTTCCCTCACGCTATGACCA